>JALEHY010000040.1 GCA_022770425.1 Parvimonas sp.
AGACAGATCCGAAAACAGATCCTGTAACGGGAAAAGTAATAGAAGAACCTCAATTGATAATTTATGAATATAAATTACAATCGGAACCTGTGATACCGGAAGATCCAAATCCAAATATTCCGGATAATCCAAATCCAAATATTCCGGATAATCCAAATCCGAATATTCCGGATAATCCAAATCCGAATATTCCGGATAATCCAAGTCCAAATATTCCGGATAATCCAAATCCAAATATTCCGGATAATCCAAATCCGAATATTCCGGATAATCCAAATCCGAATATTCCGGATAATCCAAGTCCAAATATTCCGGATAATCCAAATCCGAATATTCCGGATAATCCAAATCCGAATATTCCAAACAATCCGAATCCGAATATTTCGAATAAGAATAATTCTGTAAGACTACCTAAAACATCTGTTGCAAATAGTATAGGAACAATTCTTGTATCAATGGGAGCGACTTTGGGAATGGGTTATGCTTATTCTAAAAAAAGACGTTAATCAATTAATAAGAATACTAAAAAACACGCTTTTAAAGTTAGCGTGTTTTTTGTAATTATAAAATATTTAATTTTTTTGTTTAGTAATGTGTTGTACATTTTATCTTCAAATTGAAGTAAAACCTTGGGATATAATGAGAAAAAAATTAGAAAATTAGTAAAATATAAAAAGCGTTGATGTGTTAATCAACGCTTTAGTTTAAACTATTAGTTAAAAATAGTTAAAAATTTTTTATTGTGCAAAATGTATTATATATATAACAAATACAATTAAGATTAGTAAGTATATTTTTCCAAGATAATTTTTATATTTATTCATAACTAAACCCTCTATTTTTCATATAATCTATAATTTCCAACCCAAGAAATATCTAAAATAAATCCATAAGGACATTTATCTGCCCAATATTCTACATCTGAAGAAAGTGTTCTAAGGTATAGCGTTGTTAAAAATCCAATTACTACTGTAACTTTTATAAACTTTGAAACTTCAGAAAAAATTTTTTCAACATAACTTATAATTAAATTCAAATAATCTAATTTAAAGACATCGTCATTAATTTCTAAATGACTATTTATAAATAAAGTATCTATTTATTTTAAATTTAATAAATGTTAATATTCATTTATCATATTTTTATTGTATTACTTTAATTTTACTTTGTCAATAATTTTATCATAATAATTAAAACAAAAAAATTAAAAATAGTTTACATTTGATACATTTTATGTTATACTTATCAAGTACCATTGCTTTGTTTTAGGATTACTCCGACCTTTACGTTGCTATGGTGGATTATATTTATAGGAGGGTTATTATGATAACTAAAGAAGACAAATTAAGAATTATTGATGAGTTCAAAAGAAGTGAAGGAGATACAGGTTCTCCTGAAGTTCAAATTGCATTGTTAAGTTTCAGAATTAAATATTTAACTGAACACTTAAAAGAACACAAAAAAGACCACGCTACAAGAAGAGGTTTATTCAAATTAATCGGACAAAGAAAAGGTCTTTTAAAATATCTTAGTAATGTTGATATTGACAGATATCGTGAATTAACAAGCAAATTACAAATAAGAGGATAATTAAAAGAGCGAGTTTTTCGCTCTTTATTGTTTAATTTGACGAAAATTTTAAAAATGGAAAATAAAGTATTCAAATTTTATTTTTTGAAAGAGAAGACCATAGGAGGATTTAATGGTTAGAGAATTTATATATAATTTAAGCGGAAGAGAGCTTAAAGTTACTATTGGAAAGGTCGCTGAGCAAGCTAACGGTTCTTGTTTGGTTCAATGTGGAGAAACTGTTGTTTTGGTTAATGCTTGCGCATCTAAAGAACCGAGAGAGGGAGTTGACTTTTTTCCTTTAAGTTGTGATTTTGAAGAAAAACTTTATTCTGTCGGAAAGATTCCGGGAGGGTTTATTAAAAGAGAAGGACGTCCAAGTGAAAAAGCTATTTTGACTTCAAGACTTATAGACAGACCGCTTAGACCGCTTTTTCCTGAGGGATACAGAAATGATGTTCAAGTTATAGCAACTGCATTGTCAGTGGAACAAGATAATCAACCTGATGTTTTAGCTATGATCGGTTCATCTATTGCACTTACAATTTCGGATATTCCTTTTAATGGACCTACTGGTTCTGTTAATGTCGGGTATGTTGACGGAGAGTATGTAATAAATCCGACTACCGCTCAAAGAGAAAAATCAAGATTAAATATTACAGTTTCAGGAACAAAAGATGCAATTATGATGGTTGAAGCCGGTGCTGACATTTTAACAGAAGATGAGGTTTTAAATGCAATTCTTTTTGCTCATGAAGAAATAAAATCAATTTGTGAATTTATTGAAAGCATAAGAAAAGAAGTAGGAAAAGAAAAATCGGAAGTTATTATAAAACAAAGAGATGAAGAACTGTTTAATGAAGTAGTAGAGTTTGGAAAAGAACAAATTATTCTTGCTCTTAGAACGGCTGATAAGATGGAAAGAGAAGAAAATCTTGATAAAATTTCAAAAGAAATTTTAGAAAAGTTTTTGCCTGACCATGAAGATAAAAAGGGAGAAATTAATTCTGCGATAGAGTCTGTGATTGTTGATGAAGTAAGAAGACTTATAATAGAAGAAGGAATCAGACCTGATGACAGAAAACTTGATGAAGTAAGAAAAATTTCTTGTGAAAGAGGACTTTTACCGAGAACACACGGTTCCGGATTATTTACAAGAGGTCAAACTCAAGTTTTGACTTTGACAACTTTGGGAGCTCCGGGAGATGTTCAAATTTTAGACGGTGTTATCGACGAAGATGATAAAAGATATATGCATCAATACAATTTTCCACCGTTTAGTGTCGGAGATGTAAGACCTTTAAGAAGTCCGGGAAGACGTGAAATAGGACATGGTGCTTTAGCAGAAAGAGCTTTAATTCCTGTTCTTCCAAGTGAAGAAGAATTCCCTTATACAATGAGATTGGTTTCAGAAGTGTTGTCTTCTAACGGTTCAAGCTCTCAAGCAAGCATTTGCGGTTCAACACTTTCATTGTTAGATGCAGGTGTTCCTATTAAAGATTCGGTTGCGGGGATTGCTATGGGTCTTATAAAAGATGAAAAAACAAATAAGATTGCTATTTTAACGGATATTCAAGGCTTGGAAGACCATTTTGGTGATATGGACTTTAAAGTTGCAGGTACTAAAGATGGAATTACAGCTTTACAAATGGATATAAAAATTGATGGGATAAGCAGAGAAATTTTGGCAACTGCATTGGAAAAAGCAAAAAAAGCAAGACTTCATATTTTGTCAATTATGAATGATTGTATTGCTACACCTAATGAAGAAATGTCAAAATATGCACCAAAAATCTTCACTATGCAAATTTTACCTGAAAAAATTAGAGAAGTAATAGGACCGGGTGGAAAAGTTATCAACAAGATAATTGATGAAACAGGCGTTAAAATTGATACTTTTGATGACGGACGTATTGCAATTACTGCCGATTCAAGAGAAAACGGGCAAAAAGCCGTTGATATGATTAACGAAATTGTAAAAGAAATTGAAGTAGGAGAAATTTATAACGGAGTTATTACGACAATAACCGCTTTTGGAGCTTTTGTTGAACTTATAAAAGGAAAAGAAGGATTGCTTCATATTTCAAATATGACTCATGAAAGACTTAATAAAGTTGAAGATTTGTTTAAAGTCGGTGATATGGTAGAAGTTAAGGTAATAGAAATAGATAATCAGGGAAAAGTTAAATTATCAAGAAAGGCTTTGCTTGAAAAACCGAAAAAAGAAGAAAAAGAAAAGAAATAATATAAAAGGAGTTTACTCCTTTTTCTTTTTAGGAGGATACTATGACTAAAACAGTTTACAGTGCTTTACAACCGTCAGGTAGTTTGACGATTGGAAATTATTTAGGTTCAATAAGAAATTTTAAAAATTTACAAGATGAATACGAATGTTTTTTTAATGTTGCCGATTTGCATTCTATAACCGTTCCACAAGAACCGAAGTCAATAAGGGAAAGAAGTTTTGATTTAATTGCTATATTTTTAGCCTCAGGGCTTGACCCTGAAAAATCAACTCTTTTTGTTCAATCTCATGTACCGCAACACGCAGAACTTTCTTGGGTTTTAAATTGTATGAGTTATATGGGACAACTTAACAGAATGACGCAATTTAAAGAAAAATCTCAAAAATCCGAAGAAAATTTAAATGCCGGATTATTTACTTATCCTGTCCTTATGGCTGCTGATATTTTGTTGTATCAAACTGATTTAGTACCGGTTGGAATTGATCAAAAACAGCATTTGGAACTCGCAAGAGATTTAGCTATAAGATTTAATAACAAATATTCAGAAACTTTTAAAGTGCCTGAGGGAATTATCGGAAAGGAAACCGGTAAAATAATGAGTCTTAAAAATCCGGAAAAGAAAATGTCAAAGTCAGATGAAGATCAAAACTCTTTTATTTTATTGCTTGACGATGAAGAAACTATAAAAAGAAAAATCAGAAAATCAGTAACTGACAGTCTTGGAAATTTTGATTACAATGACGAACAAAAAGGTTTGAAAAATTTGATAAATATGTATATAGCGTTTAGCGGATTAACTTCTGATGAAATAGTAAATAAATATAAAAATGAAAACTACTCTGTTTTTAAAGAAGATTTAGGACAATTAATTGCAGATAATATGAAAGACATAAGAGAAAAACATTCACAGTTTATAAAAGATAAAGCATATCTTGAAAAAGTGATGAGAGAAGGCGCGGAAAAGGCATCTTACATCGCAAACAAGACACTTAGAAAAGTTTATAAAAAAGTCGGTTTTTTGCCAAGATAAATATTTTTGATGTAGGGGTAACCCTACATTTTTTATTTATAAAAATATAAAAATATGAAAAAATAAAAAATCGGTTGAATGTCAACCGATTTTTGTTTTACTATAAATTATGCTTTTGCTATTTTTTCTCCGAAAGCTACGCAATCGTCTTCGTCTTCAGGAGTTGGACAGTCATAAACGCAAAGAGGTTCAGCAACTATTTTTGCTCCTACGCCTTCACATCTAACTTTCCAATCTTTCATCCATTTTTGTCCTTCATTCCATTCGTAAGAACCGAACAATGCAATTTTCTTTCCGCTTAATTCTTCTTCTACTTCTTCAAACATTGGTTCAAAGCTTGATTCTTCTAAAACTTCATCTCCCATTGCAGGACATCCGAAAGCGATTAAATCGTAATCTCCCAACATATCTGCACCAAAATCGTCGCAGAAAATTACTTCAACTTCTGCTCCTGCATTTTCGATACCTTCTGCTATACAATCAGCCATTTTTTCAGTATTACCTGTTCCACTCCAATATACTACTGCTATTTTCATATTAATCCTCCTTAATATTTCAAAAAAACAAAAGTCTTCTTGATAAATTACAACATAATGATAGCAATAATATTTTATTTTGTCAACCTTTTTGTCGGTAAGAATTTGTTTTTAAAATATGATTTTTAAATATAAATTTTTTATAATTAAGTTTAAAACCAATAGATCTGAACAGAAATTTAATTATATTGTATTTTAACATTTAATTAACTTTTAAGAGATAAGTATATTGAAATTAATAAAAATTTTAAAATTTATTATTTAATACATAAAAAATTGGGTAATAGCTAAATGATATGATGTTTATAATTTTTTATAATTTTGAAGTTATTGACATTATATTGAATAGATTATATACTATAACAGAGGGATAACTATTCCCAAAAATTTTGCATTAATTTAAGGAGGTTTTTTAATGAAAACAGACGTTCAAATAGCTCAAGAAGCTACAATGAAACCTATTAGAGAGGTTGCGGATTACTTAGGATTTCCTGAAGAGGCGATAGAACTTTACGGAAACTACAAAGCAAAGTTAAATATTCACGAATTGAAAGATTATAAAGATAGACCTAACGGTAAACTTATTTTAGTTACCGCTATAACTCCAACTCCTGCCGGTGAAGGAAAAACTACAACTGTTGTTGGTTTAGGAGATGGGTTAAAGAAAATCGGAAAAAGAACAGCATTAGCTTTAAGAGAACCTTCATTAGGACCGGTTTTTGGTGTTAAGGGTGGAGCTGCCGGCGGCGGATATGCTCAAGTTGTTCCTATGGAAGATATTAATTTACATTTTACAGGAGATTTTAACGCTATCGGAGCTGCAAACAACTTGTTGGCTGCTATGTTGGATAATCATATTAATCATGGAAATGAATTGGATATTGATGCAAGAACTATTACTCTAAAAAGAGTAGTTGATATGAATGACAGACAACTTCGTTTTATCGTTGACGGTTTGAACGGAAAGACTAACGGAGTTCCTCGTGAAGACGGTTTTGAAATAGTTGTTGCTTCAGAAGTAATGGCGATTTTGTGTCTATCAAATGATTTAATGGACTTAAAAGAAAAATTAGGCAGAATTATTGTGGCTTATAATAGAAAAGGCGAACCTGTGACTGCTAAAGATTTACATGCCGAAGGTGCTATGGCTGCTTTATTAAAAGACGCTATTAAACCAAATCTTGTTCAAACATTAGAACATACTCCTGCTATTATTCATGGTGGACCTTTTGCAAATATCGCTCATGGATGTAACAGTATAATTGCTACAAAATTAGCGTTAAAATATGCTGATTATGTTGTTACTGAAGCAGGTTTCGGTGCGGATTTAGGAGCTGAAAAATTCTTAGATATTAAATGTAGATTTGCCGGCTTAAATCCAAATGCAGTTGTTGTTGTTGCAACAGTAAGAGCTTTAAAAATGCATGGGGGACGTGCTAAAAACGAATTAGGAAGCGAAGATCTTGAAGCATTGGAAAAGGGATTACCTAACTTGTTAAAGCATGTTGAAAATATGCAAAACTTATTTGGTATTCCTTGTGTGGTTGCAATTAATAAATTCCCTCTTGATACTGATGCAGAATTAAAATTAATTGAAGATAAATGTAAAGAGTTAGGTGTAAATGTAGTTCTTTCAGATGTTTGGGCAAAAGGTGGAGAAGGTGCTGTTGACCTTGCAAACGAAGTTGTAAGACTTGCCGAAAATGATAAACCTATTAATCAAATTTACGATATAGAAGATTCATTAGAAGAAAAATTAAATAAAATCGTAACAAAAGTTTATGGCGGAAGCGGAGTTACTTTCTCAGCAGGGGTTAAAAAGAAAATAAAAACTATTGAAGAATTAGGATTCAAAAATGTTCCTATTTGTATGGCTAAGACTCAATATTCTTTCTCTGATGATAAGAACAAAGTAGGAAGACCTGAAGGATTTAAAATAAATATTAAAGATATAAAAATTGCCGCAGGTGCCGGATTTGCTGTTGCATATAGCGGAGATATTATGACTATGCCGGGACTTCCAAAAGTACCTGCTGCAAATAATATTGATATTACTGCTGACGGAAAAATTGTCGGATTATTCTAATTTACGGGAGGGAAATTTATGGAACAAAAAATGTGTGATAAAACCATAAATTTATTTCTTCAAGAATTAAAAGATAAACAACCTGTACCGGGGGGCGGTGGAGCATCCGCCCTTGTAGGTGCTGTCGGCGTTGCTCTTTTAAATATGGATGCTGTATATACGACAGGAAATGAAAAATATAAAGATGTTGAAGAAGAAATAAATGCACAGATTGCAAAGTATAACGTTTTGATAGAAGATTTAAAAGAATTGGTTCAAGCTGACGCAGATGCTTTTTATCCGCTTTCCAAATGTTACAAGATGCCAAAAAATACAGAAGAAGAAAAGAAATTAAAAAGAGAAGCTCTTGAAGAAAATCTCTATAAGGCTGCTATGGTTCCTCTTACTATAATGGAAAAATCTTACGAGGCGATTTTGCTTATAGACAGACTTACAGAAATAGGAAATAAAAATGTAATCGGAGATGTTGCTACCGGAGCGGTTTTTTTAGAGGCTGCTTTAAAAGGTGCAAGTCTTAGTGTATTTGCAAATACTTCTTCAATGAAAAATGAAGAAAATATCAAACTTATTAATGAAAAATCAATGAAATTGTTAAAAGAAGGAACTGAACTTGCAAATAAATCTTTTGAAAAGATTTTTAACAGTTTTTTGAAATAAGGAGATTATTATGACGACTATAATGAAAGGTAAAGATGTAGCCATTGCTTTGAAGGAAAAAATTAAAGCGGGAGTTGCTGAATTAAAAGAAAAAGGAAAGGTTACAACTTGTGGTTTTATAAGAGTTGGAGACAGAAGTGATTCAATCGGATATGAAAATGCTGCGATAAAAGTATTATCTTCACTTGGAATTGAATGTGTACAATTTCATTTTCCTGAAGATATTTCCGAAGAATGTTTTATAAATGAGCTTGAAAAAATTGGTAATGATGACAATGTTGACGGATTTTTGTTATTAAGACCTCTTCCATCACATATTGATGATGATTTGGTCGGAATGAAGATTAATCCTAAAAAAGACATTGACGGTGTCAGTCCTTACAATATCGGGGAAGTTTTTTATCCTAAAGAAGACAGTTTCATACCATGTACCGCAGCTGCAGTTATTAAAATGTTAGAGTTTTATGACTTAGATTTATCAGGAAAAAATGCGGTTGTTTTGGGTAGAAGTAATGTAATCGGAAAACCGGTTGCGATGTTGTTGCTTGCGAAAAATGCAACAGTTACTGTTTGTCACAGTAAAACTCAAAATTTAAAAGAAGTTTGTAAAAATGCTGATGTCTTGGTTTCAGCAATAGGAAAAGCTCATTTTGTTACAAAAGATTTTGTAAAAGAGGGTGCAATTGTTGTTGATGTCGGAACGAATTATGATGAAAACGGAAAAGTAACGGGAGATGTTCATTTTGATGAAGTTTCAGAAATTGCAAGTTTTATAAATCCTGTTCCTGGTGGTATCGGATCTATTACAACTTCCGTTTTGGCTGAAAAATGCTTAATTGCTGCAAGAAAGAAGGTAAAATAGTTGAATTACGAAACTGCGATGACTAACCTTAGGGGAGAAGTTTGCAGTGGAATTAAAATGGGTTTGGAAAATATAAAAAATCTTATGGAAAGATTAGGAAATCCACAAGATAAATTGAAGATAATTCATATTGCAGGAACCAATGGTAAAGGTTCCTGTACTTCTTTTATAAATTCCGTTTTAGTTTCACAAGGTTATAAAGTCGGAATGTTTACTTCTCCGTCAATTTACAATTTTGAAGAAAGAATCAGAATTGATAATAAAAATATTCCAGAAAATAAATTGCTTGATTTGATGAAAGAAGTTAGAGAGGTTGCTAATGGACTTGAAGTTTTTCCTGCTGATTTTGAACTTATAACTGCAATAGCATTTTTGTATTTTTATAGGGAAAACTGTGATTTTGTTATAATGGAAGTTGGACTTGGAGGAAGACTTGATGCCACAAATGTTGTAAAGACACCTCTTATAACCTTAATTACATCAATTAGTTTTGATCATCAACAATTTTTAGGAAATACTTTAACTGAAATTGCGTTGGAAAAAGCAGGAATTTTAAAGGACAATGTCCCTTTGATTCTATATTCTCAAGAAAAGGTTGTTATGGATGCAATTTTGAAAATGGCAACCGAAAAAAAAGTTGAAGTATTAACAAATGATTTATCAAAAGTAGAAATTATTGAAAATTCAACAGACGGACAAATTATAAATTACAAAGAGTTTAAAAATCTTAAAATAAATTTATTAGGTTCACATCAAGTAAACAATGCAACAGTTGCTCTTGAAGTGATTTTAAAACTCAAAGAGCTTGGCGTTCAAATTTCAAATCAAAGTATATACAGTGGTTTTTCAGGTGTTATATGGCCTTGTCGATTTGAACTTGTAAGAAAGAATCCGGATTTTGTTTTAGATGGAGCACATAATGTTGACGGTGTTGATAAATTCATTTCAAATATTAAATTTTATTATTCAAATAACAAAAAAATAGCGATTTTTGGTGTCTTGGCGGATAAGGATTACAATGATATGCTTTCAAAAATTGTACCTACTTTTGATGTGTTTATAACCGTTACACCTGATTCTGACAGAGCGATGAGCTCCGATAAGTTAAAAGAAATAATTTCTGAATTAACAACAAAAGAGGTTTTTGCTTTTGACGATTACAAACAAGCAATTGACAAAGCGATAGAGCTTTCTAAAAGCGAAGATGTTATTTCTGCTTTCGGTTCTTTGTACTTTGTCGGAGAAGTGAGAAAACTGCTTGGAGTTGAGGATTATTAATGGATAAAAAAACTTTAAGACACATAATACAGCAAAAGATTAAAAAACTTTCAGAAACAGAGAGAAAAAATAAAGAAAAAGTTCTTTATGAAAAACTTTTTGAAAATAAAAATTTTAAAAATGCAAATTGTATTGCACTTACAATTCCATTTGGAACAGAGATAAATACTTATCCTATAATAGAAAAATTATTTTCGTGTAATAAGGTTGTTTGTGCACCTGTTTGTGAAAAAGAAACAAAAAAAATGACTTTTTATAGAATAAAATCTTTAGATGATCTGATTGACGGTTATTATGGAATAAAAACTCCGCCTGAAATAAAAGAAAATATTATTGAAAAAGACAATATCGACTTAATCTTAGTACCGGGTGTAGGCTTTGACAGTAAAAATTTCAGAATCGGTTTCGGCGGGGGGTATTATGACAGATATCTTAAAGATTATAACGGTCATACAATATCTTTAGCTTTTAAAGAACAGATTATTGAGAAAGTTCCGAAAAATGAATTTGACTTGCCTGTCGAATTGGTAATAACGGATTAAAATTTCGAATTAGAATTTAGGTTATATTATTTAACTTAAATTCTTTTTTTATTGTAGTTATAATTTACAAAAAAATAAATAGTGCTATAATTATATTAAGATAATTATTATCTTTGGAGGATTTATGAAAAAGAAGAATTTATCCGTTTTTGGTATTGGGCCGATTTACGTAGTAACTATAACTTTTCTTACATTGGTTGCTATTTTGCTTGATTTTTTTAAAATTTTAGATTTAAAAGTTTTTAATTTTTTTGCGATGATTTTTGTGTGTTTTGGTTTTGCTTTTGTTATTATCGGGATTTTTATTTGGATTAAAGCAACTGTTGTATCCAAAATATCTGTCAATGTAAAAAATAATAAATTAGTTACAGACGGAATTTACGGTGTCGTCAGAAATCCTATATACAGTGCTTTTATGTTTTTAAATTGGGGAGTTTTGTTAATACTCAAAAATATTTTGATTTTTGTATTAATTCCTTTATACTGGTTACTTTTAACCTTGTTTGTGAAAAATACGGAGGAAGTGTGGCTTAGAAACTTATACGGAAAAGAGTATGACAACTATTGCAAAAATGTAAATAGGTGTATTCCTTTTCGATTTAAGAAAAAAGTTTAAGGAGTAATTTAAGTGATTTTTCTTGAAAAAAGTTACAAAATAGTTTATTATATAGTGGGAGTGTTTTTAAAACAGGAGGTAATGATGATAAAACTATTTTGTGATATGGGGGCTGACATACCTAAAAACTTAGTTGAAAAATATGGGGTAACTGTTTTTACTATGGCAATTTCCGATGGAGAGAAAGAGTATATTTTAGGTAAAAATATAGATAAATACAAACTTTTTGAAGAAATGAAAAAAGGTGTAAAATTTAATACTTCGCAAGTTAGCTATAAAGAATATTATGATTCTTTCAAAGAAGAAATTTTAAAAGGTAATGAAGTTTTATATATTTCCCTTTCTTCCGGAATAACCGGAACTTACAACACTGCAGTTATGGCTAAAAACACATTGTCAGAAGAATATGGCAGTGCAAGAATTGAGGTTGTAGACAGCCTTAATGCGGTCTTCGGATATGGTTCTATGGTTATAAAGATTGCTAAGTTTATAAAAGAAAATAAAACTATGGACGAAGTTTTAGATTTTGCATATTTTTTACAAAAACATATAAGATATGTTTTTACCGTTGAGGATTTAAAATATCTTTATCAAGGAGGAAGACTCAGTAAAACTAAATATCTTTTAGGAAATCTTTTAAATGTCTGTCCTATTTTGGATATGTCAAAGGAAGACGGAACTTTAAGAATAGTCGATAAAGTCAGAGGACATAAAGCGTTAAAGAAAAAAATGTTACAAAATATTCAAAATCATGCAAAAGATTTGAAAAATCAAACTATTTTTGTATTTCACGGAGATTGTGAAGACAGAGCAATTGAACTTAAAGAATATTTAAAGACAGAACTTGAAAATGAAGATATTGTTATCTATGGAATAGATGCAGTTATAGGTTGTCATACAGGTCCGGATATTTTTGCTATAGGATATTTAGATGAACTTTATGGCGAATATGATAAATTTGAAGAATAAGCACTTTATTTTGCATACTTATATCAGATATTGAATGAGTTTGACAGATTGAACTGTAATTTTTATTACAGTTCTTTTTTGTTGTTAAATTGATTTATTTGTGATACAATAACAAAGTTAATTTAGATTGATAAATGATAGGAGATGATTTTTATTAAACATATTTATGAATTTTTGATTATTTTAGGTTTTTTATTTTTTGGAATGGTTTTAGAATTTATTTTTAAATCTCCGATACCTGCAACAATTATATCGATGATTTTATTGGTTTTTTTACTTTATTTTAAAATAATAAAATTGGAAAAAATAGAAAAAACTTCAAATTTTTTACTTGAAAATATAACTCTGTTTATGACTCCTCTTTTGATTGGCGTTATAGATAAATTTCACTATTTTAATGGGAAATTTTTACAAATTTTTTTGATTCTGTTTATAAGTGTTGTAGTTTCAATAGTAATAACAGCAAAAAGTACGGAAATTTTACTTAGAATTTTTGTAAAGGAGGATTAAATGAATATATTTGCTACTCAAAATTTTGGAATTTTTCTGACTGTTGTTACCTTTGTCATAGGATATGAAATTCAAACTAAATTAAAATTGAAATTTTTAAGTCCTATGGTTACTTCAGCGGTTTTGATTATAGGAATACTTTTGATTTTTAAAATACCGTATTCAAATTACAAAAATGGAGCTGACATATTGACGTATTTTGTAGCTCCTGCAACTGTTGTTTTAGCTGTTCCTTTGTATAAAAATATTGAAGTTGTAAAAAAATATTTTGTTCCGATTTTTATAGGATGTTTGATTGGAATTACAGTTGGAATTTTAGTCGGGGTTGTTCTTTGTAATATTTTTGGAATAAATAAAGAAATTATTCTCTCTATGTTACCTAAATCTGTTACATCAGCCATAGGTTATGAAATATCGAAAAAAATAGGAGCAATAATGGAAATAACGATGGTTTTTATCGTTATATGCGGAATTATAGGATATTCTACAGGAGAGATTATTTTTAAAATATTCAAAATAAATAACAAAGTTGCAAAAGGTGTTGCGCTTGGCTCTTGCAGTCATGTTTTAGGAACTGCAAAGGCAATGGAACTTGGAGAGGTTGAAGGTGCAATCTCTACAGTTTCGATATCAATATCCGGAGTATTGGCTGTAGTTGTGATTCCTTTTATAGTTAGCTTGATTTAATTTGAATATTTGAGACTAAAATTAAGTTGATTTTTATATATAAATATGTTATTATAAAGCGTAGAGTAGTTATAAAATTCGGAGGTGAATTATGAAAACTTTTATTGTGATAACTTTATTAATTGCCAGTCTTGCAATTATTATTTCAGTTCTTTTACAAGAATCAAAGTCTGAAGGAGTTGCATCTTTAACAGGAGAAACAAATATTGCGGGTAAAGGCGGAAAAAAAACAAGAGAGGCATATTTAAGCCAAATTACTATTATATCATCAATAGTGTTTTTTATTGCAGCTATTACATTTGCGGCAATTAAATAAAAATTTTTTAGGAGGGAAAAATGGATACTAGTTTAGTGTTTTATTGTGCAATAGGTATTGGATTTATTGCATTGGTTTTTGCTTATATTAAATATTTAAGCATTACTTCAATATCACCGGGTAATGACAGAATGAAAGAAATATCAGGTTATATTGAAGAAGGAGCTATGGCTTTTTTAGTTCGTGAGTACAAGTCATTGGCTATCTTTATTGTTGTATTAGCAATTATTCTTGGTGTTGCGATTAATCTTCAAACTGCTATTTGTTTCTTAGCAGGTTCATTATGTTCGATTTTAGCCGGCTTTTTCGGAATGAAAGCAGCTACAAAGGCAAATGTAAGAACTGCTAATGCTGCAAAAGAGTTTGGAATGGGTAAAGCTCTTCAAACTGCTTTTTCAGGTGGAGCTGTAATGGGACTTTCAGTAGTTGGTTTAGGTATACTTGGAATGAGCGTTGCTTATTTTATTTACGGTGATCCTAATATCGTAACAGGTTTTAGCTTTGGTGCTTCATCTATCGCTTTATTTGCGAGAGTTGGGGGAGGTATTTATACTAAAGCCGCTGATGTTGGGGCTGACTTGGTTGGTAAAGTAGAAGCGGGAATTCCGGAAGATGATCCAAGAAACCCTGCTGTTATCGCTGATAACGTAGGAGATAACGTAGGGGACGTTGCAGGTATGGGTGCTGACCTTTTTGAATCTTATGTTGGTTCAATCCTTTCAGGTATTACACTTGGAGCGATTGCATTTGGACCTAAAGGAGTTGCTTTTGCATTAGCACTTGCAGCAGTTGGAGTTATTTGTTCAATCGTGGGACTTTTCTGTGTTAAGGGAGATAAAGATCCTCAAAAATCATTAAATGTCGGCACAATAGTAAGTTCAATTTTAACGATAGCTGCATCATATTTCTTGAGTATAAAGATATTAGAATCATCTAAGCCTTTTATAGCAGCAATTTCCGGTATTTTAGTAGGGCTTATTGTTTCACAATTCACTGAATACTATACATCAGGCGATAAAAAACCTGTTCAAAAAATTGCCGAAGAGTCAGAAACGGGTTCTTCAACAAATATTATTTCAGGTTTGGCAGTTGGTATGAAATCAACTACAGGACCTATAATTATAATAGCTATAGGAATTTTAGTTTCATATATGGCATCAAACGGTTTTTCAAATGCGGAACAAGGTTTATACGGTATTTCTATTGCAGCAATCGGTATGCTTTCAACTTGTGGTATGACTATTGCAGTTGATGCTTACGGACCAATTGCAGATAATGCAGGTGGTATTGCTGAAATGTGTGAATTACCTCATGAAGTTAGAAATATTACTGACAAATTAGATGCTGTTGGAAATACAACTGCAGCAATCGGTAAAGGATTTGCTATCGGTTCAGCAGCTTTAACTGCGTTAGCTTTATTTGCATCATATACACAAGCTGTAGGATTAAAATCAATAGATGTTACTAAACCTCAAGTTGTAGCAGGTATGTTTATTGGAGGTATGTTACCTTTCTTATTCTCTGCTTTAACTATGGAAGCAGTAGGAACTGCGGCAAATGATATGATTCAAGAAGTTAGAAGACAATTCAAAACAATTCCGGGAATTATGGAAGGAAAAGGAACTCCTGATTATAGAAGATGCGTTGATATTTCAACAAAAGCAGCTTTAAGACAAATGATAGTTCCAGGTGTTTTAGCAGTTGTTGTTCCTGTAATAGTTGGTTTATTAATCGGTGCTGAAGCATTGGGCGGACTTTTAGCAGGTTCATTAGTTACAGGTGTATTAATGGCTATATTTATGTCAAACTCAGGTGGGGCATGGGATAATGCTAAGAAATACATTGAAGAAGGTCATCATGGCGGAAAAGGATCAGAACCTCATAAAGCTGCAGTAGTTGGAGATACAGTAGGAGATCCTTTCAAAGATACTTCAGGTCCGTCATTAAATATCTTAATTAAGTTAATGACAGTTGTAGCATTGGTATTTGCTCAAGTTATTTTAACCTATGGCGGAATGTTAATAAAATAATTAAAAATATTTTGAAGTCTTGATTTTAAATCAAGGCTTCTTTTTTGTTTTAAATAATTTTCATTTTTTATAAATGTAATTAAACTAAATAATTTAAAATCTTATTTTTAAATTAACTTATGAAGATATGATATGAAATATTTGCTAAATTTTATTCGTTTTGGTATAATCATTCACGTTAAATATTTCAGTTATTAAAACATAGGAGGAATTATGAAGATAGTAATTATGGGATATAGTGGTTCGGGAAAATCCACTTTGGCAAAATTTCTTTCGGAAAAATATAATTTAGATGTTTTACATCTTGATACTGTTCAGTTTTTACCAGACTGGGAAATTAGGGAACAAGAGGAGCAGGAAAGTATGGTTCTTGAATTTTTAAACAGTCATAATTCTTGGATAATTGAGGGAAACTACTCGTCTTTATATTTACAAAGAAGACTTACAGAGTCAGACATTATTATAATTATGCAATTTAATAGATTTTCAGCTTTATATAGAGTAATAAAAAGATATTTAAAATATAGAGGAACCAACAGACCTGATATGGCTGTCGGTTGTAACGAAAAAATAGATTTTGAATTTATTAAGTGGATTTTGTATTATGGTAGAACAAGAAGAAAACACAAATTTTTTCGAAAAATATTTTTAGAAAATATTCAAAAAACAAAAATACTAAAAAGTCAGAAACAAATAGATGAGTTTATAAAAACTGTAATTTAAACTTTCAAAATAAAAGTATGATATAACTAAAAAATTTTTTTCTAAAGTCTTGATTTTAATTAAGATTTTTTTAAAAATTTCCGTTTAATATAAACTATTTGCAAAATTTTTTTTCTTTTGGTATAATTCTCTAAGAAGTATTTTTTAGGAGGCGTGTTATGTCAGACAGTGGACCCGAGGTCTATTTTCAGATTTTTATTTTAATTTTATTAACATTGGTTAATGCTTTTTTTGCTGCATCAGAAATGGCGATAGTTTCTATGGATAAGAAAAAACTTATGACTTTGTCGGAACAAGGAGATAAAAGAGCGATAAAGGTTGTAAATATGTTGCAAGAACCTTCAAGATTTTTGTCTACTATTCAAGTCGGTATTACTTTTGCGGGATTTTTTACTTCTGCTTCAGCAGCAGTGGGACTTTCTGTTAAATTTGGTAATTTTCTTGAGTATTTGGCAGTTCCGTTTGCACAAAATACAGCATTTGTTTTAGTTACTGTAATTTTAGCGTTTATAAGTTTGGTTTTTGGAGAGCTTGTTCCAAAGAGAGTTGCTTTACAAAATGCTGAAAAATTTGCTCTTTTTTCAGTCGGACTTATAAATATGGTTTACAAGTTGATGAAACCTTTTGTGTATTTGTTATCGGCATTTACTAACGGAGTTTTGAAACTTTTTGGAATATCTATAACAGGAGTTGAAGAAAAGGTAACGTTGGAAGAAATAAAGTCAATTGTTGAAGTCGGTCAAGAACAAGGCATTATAAATCCTACTGAAAGACAGATGATAGATGGGATAATAGGTTTTGATGATGTCTTAGCTGAAGAGGTTATGACTGCAAGAACAGAAGTTTTTATGTTAGATGTTGATAATATTGAAGAAGATTTTGAAACTTTGATGGAAATGAGATATTCACGAATTCCTGTGTATGAAGATGACATAGATAATATAATCGGGATTTTATATATAAAGGATTATTTTTTGGAAGCGTATAAAGTTGGTTTTGATAAAGTTGATATCAGAAAGATATTAAGACCTGCATATTTTATACCTGAAAGAAAAAATATAAATGATTTGTTCATTGAACTTAAAAATTCAAGAAATCAAATGGCTGTACTGATTGATGAGTATGGCGGTTTTACAGGAATTGTGACTATGGAAGATTTAATTGAAGAAGTTATGGGTGAAATTGATGATGAATATGATAAAAAAACTCATCCTGCAATTAAAAAATTAGATGACAGACATTTTGTGGCAACGGGTGCTTGTGAAATTGAAGATGTAAATGAAGTTTGTAAGTTGAAACTTGATGAAAATTCGGAAGATTACGACACGTTGGGAGGAATGTTGATGTACCTTTTAGGGTATATTCCAAATGACGGAGAAAAAATTACTATAGAGCATAACGGAGTTATTTATAATATATTGTCAATTCATGAACATAGAGTTAAAAAGGTTAGAATCACTCTTCCTCTTGAAGAAAAATCTGAGGAAAGTGAAGAATAAAAAAATAGAATTTTTTTTAAAATTTTATTTATAATTATGAATTTAAAGCAGTAAATTTTTTGTTTACTGCTTTTTGTTTTTCAGTCAAGAACAAGGTTATTGTAATTTATATTTTTTGTAAATGTATAATGTTTGAATAAATTTGTAATTTTTGTTATAATACTATTTAATTGGAGGTGTATTTATATGAATAAAAATAAATTTGAAAATGGAAGTGTTAAAATATCAAATGATATTTTTTATATGATTTCAGCTATTGCTACTATGGAAGTTGAAGGAGTTCGTTCTATCGTCGGACTTTCATCTGATTTAGATAGAGTGACTGCAAAAAATTCTAAAAAAGGGATAGATATTGAATTTTTAGATGACGGTTTAATTATTTCCACTAAGGTTTCTGTTGAATATGGTAAAAAATTTGAGGAACTTGTTAAGAATATACAAGAGAATATTAAGTTAAAAGTGGAAGTAATGACAAGTATCAAAGTTAACGCTGTTAATGTTTTGATAGAATCTGTTGAGAAGTAGTTATTATGACAAGAAGTGAGGCAAGAGAGTGGTGCATGAAGTTGATTTACCAACTTAGTATCCATAATAATTTTAAATGTGATGAGATTGAAAGTTTTATCGAGTATTTTGATTTACCTTCAAATGAGTTAAAATATATACGAAAAAATTGTAAGTCTGTTATTGATAATATTGACGAAATAGATGAAATTATTAAGTCAAATTTAGACGGTTGTTGGAATTATAAGAGAATTGCTAAAATTGATCTTGCAATATTGCGAGTTGCAGTTAATGAAATTTATTACCTTGATGAGATTCCTACAAGCGTTGCTATAAATGAAGCAATAGAAATTGCAAATAAATATTCAACAGATGCATCATATAAGTTTATAAACGGCATTCTTGGAACAATTGTCAGAAGTAAGGATAAGTTTTAGGAGGGAAATATGATTTACTTAATTGTTTTTGTTTGTATAACATTATCTGCAATTGCCATTTCTACCTATTTAATAGGTAGTGAGGAAAAGAAAAAATGGTTTATTTATCTTTTGTTCAGTATAATTTGTATAGCTTTGTTTTCAGCATTGAAATACAATGATTTTGAGTTTAATACTAAATTATTTTATTGGAAACAACCGTTTATGATTTTAACTTATCACAGCACAGTTATTTTGAGCATTATGGCATTCTTAGCCATTCCTAAAAATTTTATTAAGAATTTTAAAGAAAATTTAGTGGCGATTGCTTGTGTTTTATCTGTATCAGCTGTCTTAATTTATATCTATTAGTTTAGTTTGGGAGATTTTTTGAATGACGACGTTTAAAGTAAAAGAGGTCAGTAAATATATTTCTAACATTTTAAGGCGAGATGGATTCTTATCAAATATAAGTGTCGAAGGAGAAGTTTCAAACTTTAAAAAATCAGGAGGTCATCTTTATTTTAGTATAAAAGACGATGAGGCTATGATTAAGTGTGTTGTATTTAAAACAGTTCCTATTGCCAGTACATTGAATTTAAATGACGGTCAAAAAATTGTTGTTACAGGAACTGTTATGACTTATGAAAAGGGAAGTTATTACCAAATTTTATGTAAGTCTGTAGAGGAAGTAGGAAAGGGAAATTTGTACGAACAATTTTTAGCACTAAAGGAAAAATTAGCTAAAGAGGGATTGTTCGACACTAAATTTAAAAAAAACATCCCTAAGTTTCCGAAAAATATCGGTGTGGTTACTGCAAGAACAGGAGCTGCAATAAGGGATATTTTAAACACTTTAAATCGTAGATATAAAATCGCTAATATTTACTTCTATCCTGCAAAAGTTCAGGGTACCGGTGCAAGTGAGGAAATTTCTGAAGCTATTAAATGTTTGGATAATATCGAATGTATAGATACTATTATAATAGGAAGAGGCGGAGGTTCTTTTGAGGATTTAAACGCATTTAATGATGAAAATCTTATCAGAACTGTTTTTAACTGTAAAAAACCGATAATTTCAGCGGTTGGACATGAAATAGATACTATGTTAACTGATTTTGTTGCAGACAGACGTGCTGCGACACCGACTGCAGGTGCTGAGATTTCTTCGATCAGTATAGACGAAATTAATGAATTTTTATTACAGTCAAAGAAGAAACTTGATAGAGTGATAAGTGAACAGATTTCAGGAGAAACGTTGCAACTTGAGCATTTAAAAAAAGAATTGGAATATTATAATCCAAGTAATAAGATATCAAGTTTGAGAGAAAATTTAGAGCTTTTGAAAAAAAATTTGGATGATAAAATTTCCGTAATTTTTAATAACAATAAACAATTGTTGGAGTTTAAAAGACAGGCTTTGGGAATTATTAATCCGGAAAGTGTTTTACAAAGAGGATACAGTATAGTTTATGATGAAAATGGTGAAATTTTAAATAGCGTTGAAAATATTAAAGAAGAAGATTCATTAAAAATTAGATTATTTGACGGAACAGTGGTTTCTGAAGTAAGAGAGGTTTCAAATGGCAATTAGTTTAGAAAATTATGATAAAGGAATTGAAGAATTAGTTAAAATTGTCAATTCTTTAGAAAAAGAGCAGTTAAGTTTGAAAAAAAGTATAGAGTTATATAAACGAGGAATTATGTTACATAAAGAGCTGTCCGAAATTTTACAAAAAGAGGAAGGAAAGCTTTTTGTTTACGAAGTTGACTCTTCAAATGAAAAGAAGTTTGTAGAAAAGAAGATAGAAGACGGTCAGGTAAGTTTAGAGTTATAATATGGGAAAAATAATTAACATAATTGAAGAAGATAAAAAACTCATAGAGAAAAAATTGTCTTTTATGTATAATGATAATTCGGAATTTTCAAATATGTGTCGTTATTCTTTTTCCGTTGGAGGAAAAAGGATAAGATCGATTTTGTTTATTGAGGCATTTAAGAGTTATAGACAATTAACTGATAATTGTATTGACTTTGCAGTTGCTTTGGAGCTTATCCATAATTATTCTTTAGTTCACGATGATTTGCCTGAAATGGACAATGATATGTATAGAAGAGGTGAGTTGTCTGTTTATGGAAAGTATGGACATGCAAATGCTGTTCTTGTAGGAGATGAGCTTTTAAATGATGCAAGTTTATTGCTTTTTAAGGCAACTAAAAATTATGATTCATTGTTTGAGTTAAAAAATGCTTTGGAGGTTTCGGAGTTGATTTTTAATTTAAGTGGTTTGAATGGGATGATTTTAGGTCAATTTTTAGATTTAAAAAATGATGTCAAAAATTTAGAGCAACTTAGAGAGATAAATAATTTAAAAACCGGAGCATTGTTTAAGGCTGCGATTGTGGGGGGAGCAAAACTTGCCGGAGCATCAAATGATGATTTGCTTTGTTTTGAAAACTATGCTTTAAGTTTGGGATTAGCTTTTCAGCTCAAGGACGATTTAATGGATTTTAGTGAAGATTTAAATTTGAATAAATTTACTTTTGCAACAGAATTGGGAAGAGAAAAAGTTTTCAAAAAAATTGAAGAACTTAACAGTTTTGCAATTTGTGAAATTTCTAAAATTTCAGGTAAAAAAGATTTTTTTGTTGATTTTGTGGATTTTCTCTCAAAGAGGATAAATTAGTGGAAAGAGCAGATATTTGTATTTCAAAAATGGGATTTGCTAAATCCAGAACACAGGCAAAAAATATAATTCTTGAAAAGAGAGCTTTTTACAATGGAAAACTCATAACAAAGTCCTCTATGTTGGTTGATGAAAGAGGCGTTTTTGTTGAAGTAAGTGAAAATGACAGATATGTAAGTCGTGGAGCATTAAAACTCTTATCTGCAATAAATTCTTTCAAGATTGATATTTCAGATATGGTTTGTATGGATATAGGAGCGTCTACCGGAGGGTTTACACAGGTTATGCTTGAAAATAATGCAAAATTAGTTTATGCCGTAGATGTAGGAACCTCACAGTTAGATGCAAGTTTGCTTATGAATGATAGAGTTAAAAGTTTAGAAAATACTAACTTTAGATATTTAGAATTTGATAAAATAGGAGAAAAAATGGATTTTGTTTCCATTGATGTTTCATTTATTTCCTTAAATTATATATTTATGAATTTGACTAAGTTTTTAACTAAAGACAGCATTGTAGTTGCACTTATAAAGCCTCAATTTGAGTGCGGTCCGGATGGACTTAATAAAAATGGAATAGTAAAATCGGAAAAAGTAATTGAAAAAGTTGTTGAAAACGTAAAGTTGTATGCAGAAAATAATAAACTTGAAGTTATTTCGATTATAGAGTCTCCAATTTTGGGGGGAGACGGAAATAAAGAATTGCTTGCTTTGATAAAAGCAAGATGTTAAGGAGTGTTTATGAAAAAGTACACAAGACAAAGAATTATTTTAGATTTGATTGAAAATAATGAGATAAGGACTCAAGAGGATTTATCCGAATATTTAATTACAAGAGGAGTTAAGGCTACTCAAGCCACTATTTCGAGAGATATTAAAGAACTTAAAATTTCTAAGGTACAAACTCGCAACGGAGAGTATAAATATTCTGTTGTAGATACAATAAATGACAGTTTGAGTGAAAGATTAAGTAAAATCTGTAAGTTAGCGACATTATCTGTTAAACATA
Source organism: Parvimonas sp. (assembly GCA_022770425.1). Classification (GTDB taxonomy): domain Bacteria; phylum Bacillota; class Clostridia; order Tissierellales; family Peptoniphilaceae; genus Parvimonas. The sequence continues at coordinate 22,773 of JALEHY010000040.1, forward strand.
ATGACGATATGATATTGATTAAAACCATTTCTCATACTGCAAGTATTTGTGGAACATATATTGAAAATTCCAAGATAAAAGGTGTAAGTGGAATTGTTACAGGAAATGATACTATTTTTATTGCGGTTGAAGATAAACAAGAATTAGATAGAATACTTGAGGAAATAAAAAAACTTATAAGGTAGGGACAAAATGTTATCTGAATTGTTCATTAAAAATTTTGCAATTATTGATGAAGTCAGGATTTATTTTAATGACGGATTAAATATTTTAACAGGAGAAACAGGTGCAGGTAAGTCAATAATTATAAATGCAATTTCATTGTTATGTGGGGGACGTTCTAATACGTCCTTTGTTGGGAAAAGAGGAGATTTTTCTTTTGTTGAAGGTGTGTTTTTTCTTTCCGATTATGAGTATGAATTTATATCCGATAAGTTAGACAGATTGAATTTGGATATTTTAATTGATGATAAATTGTTGTCGGTTTCAAGAACTGTTTACAAAAACGGTCGTTCTGTTTCCAAACTCAATAATGTAGTTGTTAATAATTCACACTTAGCTGAGATTATGGTAGGAATTTTAAATATTTGTGGACAGCATGACAGTTATACTCTATTTAATCGTACTAACTTTATTGACGTATTAGACAGTTTTTGTGATGATAAATTTAATGAAAAGTTACAAAAAGTAGGATTTATTTATGGCGAGATAAAGAAGAAAACTTTGTATCTCAAAAAACTTAAAGACAAGGTTGAAAATTTTGATGACGACATCTTGGAATTAAAAGACGAGCTTGAGATGCTAAATAGTTTAAATCTTGATGATTTAGATGATCTGTCACTTGAATCTGAAATTGAAAGATATTCAAACAGTAAAGATATAATATCTCATTGTTATTCTGTAATGGAATTATTTGATAGTGAAAATTCAGATATCACTTTGTTTTCAATGCTAAATGAAATTAATAGACACTTATTCGAAATAGAGAATGACGATAAGAGTTTTAATTGCAGTGAAAGTTTTGAAAATACAATTTTTGATTTAAAAGATGTTTACTCAAAAATTAAAAATTATTATGAAAGTATGTATATTGATGAAGAGAGTTTGTTGATTCTACAAGAAAAATATAACCTTCTAAATGATTTAAAAAGAAAATATAAAACTGATAAAAAAGGTCTTATTGACTTAAAGAATAATTTAGAAGAGGAAATTTTTTTGCTTGAAGATTCTAAAAATATTTTATATTCAGAAAGTCAAAACTTAAAACAATTAAAATCAGAATATGTTGAACTTTCCAACAATATTTCTTCTTTAAGGAAAAAAACGGCAAATTCTTTTGAAAAAATGATAGAAAAAGAACTTAAAGATTTAGATTTGAAAAATGCAATCTTTAGCGTAGATATAATTTCCACAAACAAAATAACAAGCACAGGTTTTGATGAAGTCAAATTTTTGATTTCAACAAATAAGGGGGAAGAACTTAAAGAAATTTCAAAAGTTGCCTCAGGTGGAGAAATGAGCAGAATTATGTTGGGATTTAAAAAAGTTCTTTCAGACAGAGATAAAATTTCTACACTTGTTTTTGATGAGATAGATGCGGGTATCAGTGGTATTACCGCACAAATAGTCGGAGAAAAACTTGTTGATATTTCAAAAAATCATCAACTTATTGTAATTTCACATTTGCCACAAATTTCAGTTTTATCAGATACTCATTTTGTCATAAGTAAAGAAACTTTTGGAAATGATACTTTGACTAAAGTAACAAAGGCTGATGATGAAGAAAAAATTATGGAAATTTCAAGGCTTATTGGCGGAGCTAATATTAATGAATTGACTAAAAATCAGTCAAAAGAGATGATAAAAATAGCAGATGATAAGAAGGTTGAGATTAGATGTATAAAAAAATAAAAGAAGAAAATATATATTCAGGTAAAATTATAAATGTAAAGACAGAATCTTTTGAAGTTGATAATAAGATAATTAAAAGAGAGTTGGTTGAGCACAAAGATGCTGTGGGAATTTTTCCGATAGATGATGAAGGCTTTGTTTATTTGGTAAAACAGTACAGAACACCGATTAAAGATTTTGTAATAGAAATTCCGGCAGGTCTTGTAGAAGATTCGGAGGATTATGAAAATACAGCTTTAAGAGAGTTGCAAGAAGAAATAGGTTATGGGGCAAAAGTATTTGAAAAGATTTTTCAAGGGTATAACAGTATTGGGTTTTGTACCGAAAAAACTGTTATTTACAGAGCAAGTGAACTTTACGTATCTAAGTTGCCTGAAGATGAAGATGAGGATATTGAAATTTTAAAAATTCATTTTAATGAACTTAAAAAAATGTATTTACAAGGAGAAATTGTTGATTTTAAAACAGCTGTGGCTATTTTAAATGAAATTGGTAGGAGGTAGTATGACAAATATTGTACAAGAATATATAATAATTGCATTTGCTATTGTATTTGTAATAATAGTATGCAGAGTTTTTCAAGCAAATATTGCATTAGCGTTGGGGGATGATACACCCAAATTAAATGGTTCAACAAGTTTTAATCCGGTTAATCATATTGATATAACAGGATTTGTTTGTTTATTATTTTTTAGATTCGGTTGGGCAAAGCCATTAGATATAAGTCTAAATAATTTTAAAAATAGATTTTGGGGACGAATTATATACTCTCTTTCAAATGCATTTGCCTGTTTTATAATTGCTTTAGTTTCAACAGTATTGCTTATTTTGAATGGAAGTTTAACCGGAATTTTAGCTTCTTTTTTGATAGGAGTAAGATCTATAAGTATTGTTTTCGGAATTATTGATTTAATTCCTTTACCTCCATTTGACGGCGCTATATTTATAAGTGCATTTTTGTCAAATGATGTAGAGTATGAATATTTTAAATTGTCAAAATATACTACTTTGATTTTATTGGGTCTTATTCTGACAAGAACTTTTGGAATTATTTTAGGACCGGTAGTTTTGGAAGTCACAAGATTTATAACAAAATTGGCATTGATGTTGGTAAAGTAATAAATGGAACTTTTAGTTAATTTAGATGCGTATTCCGGACCGCTTGATTTGCTTTTAGATTTGATTTCAAAACAAAAAGTTGATATATACGATATTGAGATAAGTAAAATAACAAAACAATATTTAGATGTTATAGAAAATGCAAGCTATGGAGAAGATACGGATATTTCTGATTTTTTATATATGTCAAGTACTCTTGTGGAAATAAAGTCAAGAACTTTGATTCCTAAGATTAATGATGAATCGCAAGAAGATGAAATTGTTACAAGAGAACAACTTATTGAAAAATTAATTGAATATAAAAAATATAAAAAAGCGTGTGAATATTTTAGAATATTGGAAGAAGACGGGAAAAAGTCGTATTCAAAAATGCAGTCCGACATTACTGAATTTATAAAAGAGGACAAAGAAATAATTTTAAATACAGATGTTGCCGTTTTGCTATCTCTTATGGAAAATATTATTGATAGGTATAAGACAAAGAATGAATATAATTCTTTTGAAAAAATTATCGAGAAAGATATGTACCCTATTGAAAAGTATATTATAAAGATAAAAGATAAAATTTTAGATAAAAAGGTGCTTTATTTTGATGATTTGATTTTTCACAATGGAAGTAAAAGTGAGCTTATAACTATTTTTATTTCCGTTTTAGAACTTGTTAAGAGTGATTTTTTAAAAATTTTTCAAGATAAAGACAAGACTATCAGACTTAATTTAGTAGGTGATGAGATTGAACAGTAGGGAATACAAGCAAATAATAGAAGAAGTATTATTTGTTTACGGAGAACCTTTAAAAGTTGATGATATTGCAAATATTTTGGAATTGTCTATAAAAGAAACAACAGTTTTGATTGATGAACTTGTTGAGGAGTTTGAATTTCAAAAAAGAGGATTGATTATAAAAAAAATTTCTAACTATTATCAAATTCAGACAAGAAAAGAGCATCATGATATAATTTCTAAACTTTTTGAAAAAACTACGATGAGAAATTTGACTAACTCAACCTTAGAAACATTGGCAATAATAGCGTATAAACAGCCGATTACAAGGCAAGAAATAGAGGAAATAAGAGGAGTTAAGTGTAACAGCTCAATTGAAACTTTGTTGTCTAAAAATTTTATTGCGGAGGCAGGTCGTCTTGACAGAATCGGAAAACCGATTATTTACAAGACGACATTAAACTTTTTAAATCAATTTAATTTAAAGAGTTTGAAGGATTTGCCGAGTATTGAAAAATTTATTTCAGATGAAGAAATTTTAAAAGAAGTGGAATTTGATGATGAGAATAAATAAATATATTGCAAATTGCGGTTTTTGTTCAAGGAGAGAGGCAGATTTCTTGTTGGATAATGATAAAGTTTTATTGAACGGTAAAATTGCTGCTAAGGGCGAGAATGTTGACGATACGGATGTTGTAGAAATAGATGGAAAAATTTTATGTTTGACGAAAGAAAAAAAATATTTTATGTTAAATAAACCGGTCGGATATACTACAACTTTAAAAGATAATTTTGCAAAAAATAAGGTAATAGATTTATTTGATGTTAAAGAGAGAATTTATCCTGTTGGCAGACTCGATAAGGACAGTTTTGGACTTTTACTTTTTACAAATGACGGAGATTTAGCTTTCAAACTTACTCATCCGTCACATAATGTTGAAAAAGAATATATTGTAAAGGTTAACAAAGATGTAAAGCCTTTTGATATAAAAAAACTTTGCGACGGTGTTGTAATTGACGGAAAAATTACAAGAAAAGCAAGATTTATAGTTGATGGAACTGATTCAATGACAGTAAAAGTTTTTTTAAAAGAGGGAAGAAACAGACAAATAAGAAAAATGTTCGATTCTTTGGGTTACAAAGTTGTTTCTCTTCAAAGAATTTCATTTGGAAATATTAAACTTGGAAATTTAAAAATCGGGAATTACAGAGAACTTACAAAAGAAGAAGTTAGTTATTTAAGGAGTTTATGATGATAGGATTAAAAAACACAACACCTGAGGAATTTGAATATATTTACAGTAGATATAACATTACAGGAAGTGTAAATCTTGCAGTTCCTACTTTTTTCTTCAGCTTAATTATGGAGGAAAAAATTATAGGATATGTAAAGCTTACATTTTTTGATGAAAATTATTGTCTTGAAGAGATAAAATATGATGAAGGTATGGAACGATTTAACAGATTTTTTATAAAGTGTATAGCATATAAAATATTTTTAAAGCAAAAGAAAAAGTTTTATTCAAAGGTGTTTTTTGATGAGATTTCAGGAGTAGAAAAAATTAAAGATAATTTATATATATATGATGTAGAAACAGTTTTGGAACAGGGAAAAATTTGCAATGGATGCGATAATAAATAATACAAAAACCCTCATTAATTTTTTAGTTAAAAATTATATCAAAAAAGTAAACTGTGCTGTTGATATGACAGTGGGTAACGGCTATGATTCAAAAATGATTTTAGATAATTTAAATCCGGAAAAACTGTATTGTTTTGATATTCAAAAAAACGCCATAGAAAATACAAATAAATTATTGGAAAATTACAGTAATTATATTTTAATTTTAGATAGTCATACAAATTTTTTAAATTATGTGAAAGAAAAGATAGACTTTGCTATTTATAATTTAGGTTATTTACCAAATGGTGATAAGACAATAACTACAAATGCTTTAGATGTTGAAGAAAGTCTAAGTAAATTGCTTGAAAATTTAAATGAAAAAGCAATTGTATTAATTACTTTTTACATAGGACATAATAGCGGATTAGTCGAAAGTGAAAAAATCGGTAATTTTTTGAAAAAATTAAATCAAAAAGAATTTACGGTTTTGGAATTTAATTTTAAAAACCAAAAAAATAATCCACCATACGTTGTAATGATACAAAGAGTGTAACTTTATTTAAAAGAGGCATTCTTTTTTTATTGATATTTTCAAACAAATTATTTTATCAATTTATAGAATTATACAATATATACTGAAAAATAATTTAGAAAAATAATAATTAAAATATTGCATTACGTAACCTTGAAAGTTTGTTTATTTTATGTTAATATACTTTATGGAAAATGAATTAGTGTTTTCTTAAAAGAAATCGTTTTAGGAGGAATTTATGAAAAAAGAAACAAGGCTTGTGTTTGTAATTGGCTTTAGTTTGTTTGCCATGTTCTTTGGAGCGGGAAATTTAATATTTCCGACATATTTAGGATACAGTTCCGGTACATATTGGCCTGTTGCATTTATTTTGTATATGATTGCAGACGGACTTTTAGCAATGATATCATTGTATTGTGTTTTTTGTATGGGAGGAATTACAGAATTTGTAAGACCATTAGGGAAATATTTGGGAACTGTGATTTTAGTTTGTATTTCTTTGTGTATAGGACCTTTGGTTGCGATTCCAAGAACAGGTGCTATTACATATAACTTAGGCGTTGCAAATTTTGGGTTTAATAATTTGGTTGTAACAACTGCCATATTTTTTATTCTTACTTATCTAATTTGTATAAAGTCGGAAAAAATAGTTGATTTTATCGGAAGATATTTGACGCCTACATTACTTGCATTTCTTATAATTATGGTAATAACAGGAATAATATCTCCTGTTGGAGAAATTCAACCCGGAGAAAATTTACAAGGTGTAATGTACGAATCATTCATAAATGGTTTCCAAACATTAGACGGACTTGGAGCCGGACTTTTTAATGCGGTAATTGTAAACGCACTTATTTTTTACAAGATTAAAAAAGAGCGAGAAAAAAAGATGATTTTTAAATCATCAATAGTTGCATTTATTTGTTTGTCTGTTGTTTACGGGGGACTTTGTTACTTAGGAGCAAGTTCAAAATTAAATATTGATGGAGCAAAAAACGGAACAGTTATATTGCTTAATTTTACAAATTTATTGTTTGGACGTTCAGGAATTTTAATGCTTTCTGTTATAGTTATACTTGCTTGTTTAACAACATCAACAGCACTTGCAGGTGGTGTTGCCGAGTATTTTTCAGAGCTTATTCCTTCTATTTCGTATAAGATTTGGCTTGCAATAATTTGTTTTGTAAGTTTTATTTTCTCTTGTTTTGGAGTTGATACGATAATTGAAATAGCAATACCTCTTTTATTTACTTTGTATCCTCCTGTAATAATATTAATTTTAACAAGTGTGTTAAGAAATAAAATTAATTGTAATAATGCGATAAGATATTCAGCAATACTTTCAATTATTATTGGATTTATGACAGTGTTATCTGACAAGTTCGGAATGTTTCAATTTGTAAAAGTGCTACCTCTCAGTTCTTTAGGATTTGCATATTTAATTCCGGCAGCAATATTGTTTACGATAATTGCATTATTTGAAAAAAATATGGGGTCAAATATTGATACACCAAAAATTCTTAATACGAGAATAACATTGCATGATGAAGACGTAAAAATGCTTTATTATATTTCTGAAAAATTAGATGAACCTAAATCTGAAGCTATAAGAAAGTCAATAAAAGCATTATACTCTCAATTAAAAGATGAATAAAAACTATAATATTACAAAAGGACTTAATCAGTTTTGAATTGAGTCCTTTGTTTATTTTATAACAAAAAAATCAAATATACATTAACATAATGAAATTTTAAAGACAAACATTTTCATAAAAAACATTGATTTTTTTAAAAAAATATGATACGATGTAAATAATCAATGAGAGTTGATTAAAAGTTTAATTGGAGGTATGGTTATGGGAAAAAGATTTAAATTTTTATCAACAATTGCAATTTGCAGCCTTTTAATTTTTAGTGCCTGTTCATCAAAAAATACAGCAAAAAATTTAGAAGGTAGAGTTTTTGAAGGTTATAAAGGTGGCCAAATACTTGTATCCGGCAATGTTCTTCATTTTTCCGGAGCAGGGGTTATAAATCCCAATACTAAGCCGGAAGATCTTAAAGATAATGAGGAAAAATTGGAAAAATCAAAGTTAAAGGAATTTAAAAATCCTAAAATAGTTGAAGAAAACGGTAAAAAATATTTGACAGCTGATGATTTTAAATATAAACTTGTTGTTTTGGAAGATAATTTAATAAAAGATGAAGAAGATGGAAATGAGTACGTTTCTATTGATAAAACTAAAAAATAATATGCTTAGATGCTTTAATAAAAAAATAATGTGGAAATTCCACATTATTTTTTCTTTGTCTGATTTGCAACAGAGTTTATTTTTTCATTTATAGCGTCTTGATTGCCAAGATAATATTTTTTCAGAACTTTAAAATTATCGTCAAATTCGTAAACTAAAGGCACCCCTGTAGGAATATTAACTCCGATTATTTCTTCGTCACTTAGATTTTCAAAATATTTTACCAATGCCCTAAGAGAATTACCGTGAGCGGCAATTAAAACTCTCTTTCCGTTTAACATATCTTTTTTAATAACTTCATTAAAATAAGGAACTGCTCTTTCAATTGTATCTTTTAAACTTTCATTTAAAGGTAAATCTTTTTTATTTACATTTCTGTACATTTCTTGTAAATAAGGGCAACGTTCATCATTTTTATCAAGAGCCGGAGGTGGAACATCGAAAGATCTTCTCCAAAGTTTAACTTGTTCTTCGCCGTATTTTTCTGCGGTTTCCGCTTTGTTTAAACCTTGTAAAGCGCCATAATGTCTCTCGTTTAATTTCCAACTTTTTATAACAGGTAACCATTGTCTGTCCATTCTTTCTAAAATGATATTTAATGTGTTTATTGCTCTTTTTAAGTATGAACAATAACATACATCAAAATCAAATCCGTTTTCTTTTAAGACAAATCCTGCCTCGTTTGCTTCTATTAATCCTTTTTCTGAAAGTCCAACATCTGTCCAACCTGTGAATAAATTTAATTTGTTCCATTCACTTTCTCCGTGTCTGACTAAAACTAATTTCATATAAACACTCCTTAAATAATAGTAATATCATTACTATTATATCATAAATTCCTTTTTTGATAAATTAAATTAAGACAATTTTACCATAAACAGCTAAAAATTTAACTTTTGATATTATTTATGATATAATTACTAAAACTTAAAAATTTTATTGATACTCTCTTGGAGGTGTGTATGGATATTTATGATTTTTGGGAGGCTACAGTAACTCAAAATGAGGAAAAAATGCGAAACTTTTTTCATGGTGATGCGATTATAAATTGGCATAACAGCAATGAAAGATTTACATTAGACGAATATATAAAAGTAAATTGTGATTATCCTAATGATTGGGCTTGTAACATAGAAAGAGTAGAATATATCGGTAATTTAATTATTACTGCTACACATGTTTTTTCAAAAGATAAATTATTTTCTTTTCATGCAATATCTTTTTTAAAATTAAAAGACGATAAAATTATTTTGATTGATGAGTATTGGGGTGAAGATGGAACTCCTCCTGAATGGAGAGCTGATATGAAAATAGGTAAGTGTATAAATTAAAAACCCCTCTTTTGTTCTTTGTTATTGTTAAGAGGGGATAAAGTTTTATCTAATTTATTTTGTAATTATCAAAAAGTTTGTCTTTGAAGTCAATAAACATTGTTTTGTAATTGTCATAGTAGACCATTCCAAGTGCGGTTGATTTTGCTTTTTTGACATGTTTTTTTTCGGTGTAATCAACATTAGCATAGCCTTCATTTTTGAAATAGCTGTAATATCCTGCTAAAAATCCTGCAATTTTATAGTCGTCTTCAGTTAGATTTGACCCTCTCAAAATTACGTGACTTCCGGGAACATCTTGAGCGTGAAAAAATATATCGTTTTTATTTGCAAATTTCAGTGTTAAATTTTCATTTTGTAAGTTGTTTTTTCCAACAAAAATAGTTGCTCCCGATGTAGTTGTGAACTGATATGGTTTTGATTTTTCGATTTTTTGTTTATTTTTTTTATTTTTCTTTGTATAACCGAGAGAGATTATTTCTTCTTCAATTTCCGATAATTCATTTAGTTCGGTTATTGTTTCAATGGTTTCTAAAATTTGTTTCACATAGTCTATTTCTTCTTTGATGTTAGGAAGTTCTTTTTTTATTATTTCATCGGCAGTCTTTAGTTTTTTGTACTTTTTGTAATAATTTTCCACGTTTTCTCTCGGAGATTTTTTTTCGTCTAAATTTATTTCAATCAAATTCATATTATCATATATATTTTCAAGTTTTATTTTTTTCATTCCTTTTTGAATTTTATAGATGTTTATAGAAAGAATGTCTGCAAATAATTTTAGATTTTCTTTTTTTTCATTTGCGATTAATTCGTCATTAAGACTTATATACTTGTTTGTAAGTCTATTTAGTTTATTTGATAATATTTTTTTAAAATTGTAAGCTTTTTGATTTATTCTGTCTCTTAGAGAATTGTTGTGATAGAAGTTTTCGGTTAATTCACTTAATTTTGTAACATTTTCTTTATGATTGTACATTTTTAAATCAAAGCAATAAAAATCTTTTGTATTACTAAATTCATCTTTAATAATTATCGGACAATATTCTTTGTTTTTTATATTTTTTACAATGCCTAAGAATACTTTGTCTAAGTTTTTAATTTCATCAATTGTTAAATTTAATGAATTTTTATCTGAGTCAATACCTGAATTACTCAGTATTTCATTAGAAATTATCGGTGAAAAACCTAAGTAATAGCTATAAAAAAATTTTTTCATAGATATCGGTTCTTTTGTTTTTAATATTTCGGACGGTAATTTGAAATTATCATCTAAAATATTTTCTTTTTCATCTTTTACAAAAAAATACTTTTTCGAAGGAAAAATTTCTCTTACACTGCTCTGTCTTGAATCAATATGCTTTATTGCATCAATCACGGTAGAGCTTTCCTTGTCGACAAGTATTATATTTGAATGTTTTCCCATTATTTCGATGATTAATATTTTTTTACTTAACTCTTTTAACTCATTTAGGTTTTCAATCTCAAAGCATACAACTCTGTCTGATTTGTGTTGATAAATATTCGTTATTGTTCCACCAATTAAATGTTTTCTAAGCAACATACAAAAATTATAAGCGGTAATGGGATTTTTTTTGTTTTTTGTACTCAAATGAACTCTTGCCAAGTTATTAGCCGAAGACATTAGCAGTTTATAATTTTCTTTGTTGTATATTTGTAAAGTTATTTCATTTTTGTCAGGTTGATTTACTTTATTTATTTTTCCGCCTATAAGAAGAGGAGAAATTTCATCAACTATTGCTTTAGTAAAGATTCCGTCAAAACTCATTTTATTCTCCTTAAAATTGTTTTTAATATCATTTTGATTATAAAATAAAAACCAATAAAAATCAAGAAGTCAATAGGGCAATAATTTTGCAATTTTTATCATAAATTTTTTTAGAATTCTGTCTGATATATCTTTTTTAGTTTTATATAAGATTTTATTTTAATTACCTTTTTTATTTGAAAATTTTTCTTAAACAATAATGCTATTTCTCTATTACTTTTTTAACTTTTCGTTTCTATGTTAATTTGCTTAATTCTATTGTTAAATATTTATATTTTATTTTACAATAACTATATATTGTATTGATTTTTTTGATTTTAATACTATTTTAATCTCTATTTTAGTTTTTTTCATTTTATACAGTTTGGGTTACAACGCTTGAAAAATAAAATAGATTAAAGAAAAGAATTAAGAAAGAGAAAGAAAAGAATAAAAAACATTGATAAAGATTTATTCGATTATCAGTTTTTTATCTCTATTGATGAAAACGGGATAATAAGGCACAATGACAATACCTTTGTAAAATATTAAAAATAGAAACAATGAGATTTCCTTATACAACTTAGAATTTTATTTATATATTTTTTCTGCTGATTATGATGATTTAATAAGAGGACTTGAAAGTATGAAAAAAGATTTTCCAACAAGATTAAGTGAGTTGGAAAAGGAAAAGCAGGAAAAAATAATTTTTAAGTTAAATAATTTAAATACAAAGATATTAAAATAAAAAATTTTAACTTTATTTTATAAAAAGGTTTATTTTTCCTGTAAATATGGTATAATGTAAGCGAGGGAAAAAGAGAACTGGAGGTGGCATATGCCTCTACCCGTTGCACGAGGGGTCAGAAATATCGGCGACCGTTAAACACATTACCATTTAGACTATGGTAGACCAAAGCAAAGGTGTGAATTTGTTAAAGTCTTTAAAAGGTTAGATTATACTCTAACCTTTTTTATATCTGATGAATAGGTTAACAAAGAGAGCGTATTTCATATACACCGGTGTTGCTTAATGAATATATGCCTACAAAAGTTGCTTCTAAATAAGCAACTTTTTTGTTAAATTTTTGTAACAAAGTGTTGTAAAAATTTTTTATAAAGATTATAATTTAAAAAATAAACTTTTAAGGAGAATACAATGCTTAAATCAATGACGGGTTTTGGAAGGAGCGAATTTGTAAATGATGATTATGAACTCACTTTTGAAATCAAAAGTGTAAATCATAAATTTTTAGATATTCAAGTTAAACTTCCGTATTTTTTAAATTTTTGTGAAGAAGGAATAAAAAATATTATAAGAAAAAAGTTATCAAGAGGACGTGTAGATGTTTTTATAAGAGGTAAACAAAAATTTTCTTCAAGTGCATCAAGCGTTGAAATTAATCATGATTTAGCCAAAGCATATTTTGAAGCTTATAAAAGTATTGCAAAAAATTTGGATATGGATTGTGATATAAGTATCGGACATATTTTAAAGAATGATAATGTTGTCGAAATTAAGACGGATAATATTGATGAAGAAGTTTTAAAACAAAATGTTATTTCTTCAGTTGACATTGCACTTGATGAACTTGTAAATATGAGATGTGTTGAAGGAGAAAATCTAAAAGAAGATTTAAGTAATAATATTTTTTTGATTGAAAATAATTTAGAAAAGATTAAAGCGTCTTCAAAAGATATCTTGAATAATCAAATGGAAAGGCTTAAATCAAAACTTCAAGAATTTTCCTGTGAATTATCTGAAACGGAAATTAACAGGCTTAATTTGGAATTTATTTTTTATACCGATAAGCTTGATATTAACGAGGAGATAGCAAGACTTACATCTCATATAAAAAATTTTAGAGAGTTTTTAAATTCTAATACTCAAATCGGTAAAAAAATGGAGTTTTTGCTTCAAGAGATGAACAGAGAAGTTAATACCATTGCAAGTAAATCAAATAATTTTTTGATTTCGACTCATGTTATCGAAATGAAGGTTTGTATTGAAAAACTCAGAGAACAAATTCAAAACATAGAATAGGAGGTGTGTTATGAGAGTTGGTTTTTTAATGGTACTTTCCGGTCCTTCAGGAGTTGGGAAAGGAACTGTTTGTGAAGCGTTACTAAAAGAAAATTTGGATATTAAGTATTCTATTTCTGCAACAACAAGAAAAAAACGTCCGACAGAGGAAAACGGAAAAAACTATTTTTTCTATTCTATTGAAGAGTTTGAAAAAATGGTTGAAGAGGGTAAAATGTTGGAGTATGCAAAAGTTCACGGAAATTATTATGGTACTCCGAAAGATTTTGTTTTAAAGTCTATTGAGAATGGCGAAGTGGTAATTTTAGAAATTGATGTTCAAGGAGCTTTGCAAGTTAAGAAAAATTATCCTGATGCATCTTTTGTTTTTCTTCTACCGCCCGATTTCCAAGAGCTTAGAAACAGAATTGTAAATCGTGCAACAGAAGATGAAGAAACAATAAACTTGAGAATGAAAAACGCTGAAAATGAAGTAAAATTTATAAATGAGTACGATTATGCAGTCGTAAATGAAGAAGTAAAAGATACAGTCGAAAAGATAAAAGCAATTATTCAAGCTGAAAGATTAAAAGTAGTTTATAGAAAGTAGAGGTAGTGTTATATGATAAATCCATCATTTAGAGAATTGGAAAAGATAGATAAGAGCAGATATGCTTTAGTAATTATGACAAGTAAAAGGGCGAGAAGAATAGTAAACGGTTCAAAACCTTTAATGGAAACAGAAGCTCAAAAACCTATTACTCAAGCACTTCAAGAAATAGTTTCTGAAAAGGTAACGAAAAAAGAAAAGGAAGATTAATATGAAAAAAAATATTTTAGTTGGTGTTACTTCCGGAATTGCAATTTATAAAACTGTTGACTTAGTAAGTATGCTTATTAAAAAAGACTATCAAGTTAAGGTTGTCATGACTGAAAACGCAGCTAAATTAATTAATCCTTTGATTTTTGAGAGAATGAGCCGAAATAAAGTTTATTTGGATGTTTTTGAAAGAGATATGGATCCTGAAGTAAAGCATATAAAACTTGCTTCATGGGCAGACTGTTTTATTATCGCACCGCTTACCGCAAATACTATGGCAAAAATCACTTATGGCATTTGCGATAATTTGGTTACAAATATTGCACTTGCATATACAAAAAAAATGATTTTAGTTCCGTCTATGAATGTTAATATGCTAAATAATTTTATTACTCAACAAAATATTTCCGAATTGGAAAAAAGGCACATTGTTATGGATTCGGATTTTGGAAGGCTTGCTTGTGGAGATTATGGTAAAGGTAAATTTCCGAAAGTAGAAAGAATTTTTGAAGAGATCGAAAATTTTTTTATAAAAAAAGATTTTAAAAACAAAAATATTTTGATTGCAAACGGTCCGACTTTAGAAGAAATAGACCCTGTAAGATATATTTCAAATTACAGCAGTGGGAAAATGGGTAACGAGTTGGCTCTTGCCTGTAAAAGGCGAGGTGCAAATGTTACTGTAGTTTGCGGAAATGTAAAAAGTGATTATAGAAATTTAGGAATTGAGTATGTTGATGTAAAAACAAATGAAGAAATGTTTTCGGAATTAAAAAACAGATTTGATAATACCGACATTTTGATTATGCCTGCAGCTCCTGTTGATTTTAAGGTTAAAAACAGAAAAGTGTTTAAAATTAAAAAAACTCAAGATTATAATCAAATTGAAATTGAAAATAATCTGGATATTTTAAAAAGTTTAAGTAACTACAAAAAATCACAATTTGTTGTAGGTTTTGCGGCAGAAACAAACTCATTGGAAGATTATGCAAGAAATAAACTTGAAAGTAAAAAGTTAGATATGGTTGTTGCAAATCAAATTTCAGATGAAAATTTTGCCTTTAATTCAGATTTTAATGAAGTTGTGATAATAACGAAAGATAAAGTTATAAAAACAGAAAAACTCAGTAAATATGAGATTGCAAACAAAATTTTAGACTCTGTTTTGGAGAAAATATGATAGTAGAAGTTGTGGTAAAATCTTTTTTACTCTCAAGGGCAGAAAATTTTTTTACTTATAAAGTACCAAAAGAACTTGAAAAAGATATAAAAGTAGGAAAGAGAGTTATCATTCCTTTCGGTAAAGGAAATAAGTTGAGTGTAGGTCTTGTACTTTCAGTTAGCAAAAAGGATAAAAAGGATATTAACTTAAAGTCTGTTTTCCACGTTATAGATGAAAAAGAGATTTTAAATGAGAACCAAATAAAACTTGCTCATTTTATGAGTGAAAAATATATTACTAATCTTTCTTATTGTTTAAATTGTGTTCTTCCACCGGGCGATTGGAGTAAAGTACAGGAGTTTTTTATTCTTAACAAAAAAAATTCTTGCAAATTGTCAAACGATGATATTGAATTTTTTTCTAAAAAGAGAGATATTTTAGAACTTAGGAACAAATTTTCCGGCGAAAAAATAAATTACTTTTTGGAAAATGAGATTTTGATAAAAAAATATAAGGTAAACAACTCAGAAGACAAATTTAATTTTAGATTTGTAAAGTTGAATGAAAAATTTGATTTTTCAAAGTTAAGGAAAAATGCATTAAAACAGTTCGAATTGATTGATTACCTAAAGGGAAAAGATTATATCTTAATTGACGATATAAAAGCTAAAGGAATAAGTAAATCTACGATAGATACACTTGTTTCTTTGGGAGCGGTCTTTGAAAAATACAGTAAGGTCTATGAAAATATATTTAAAAATGAAGAAACTTATAAAAAACTGAAGTTGAATTCTGATCAGCAAAAAGTTTTTGATAACATTTTAAATTCAAAAAATGACAAGTTTTTAGTTTTTGGAGTTACGGGAAGCGGAAAGACGGAAATTTATTTACAACTCGTTGAAAAAATGCTTAAAGAAGGAAAAAGCAGTATTATTTTGGTTCCTGAAATAAGTCTTACACCTCAAACAATTGAAAGATTTTCCGGAAGGTTCAAAGATGAAATTGCAATTATTCATTCAAAATTGACTGCAAGTGAAAAACTTAATCAGTGGAAAATAATTCAAGAAAAAGATATAAAAATAGTTGTTGGGGCAAGATCTGCAATTTTTTCTCCGGTCAAAAACTTGGGACTTGTCATAATTGACGAAGAACATGAAACAAGTTACATCAGTGATCAAAATCCTAAATATATAACAAGTGAAGTTGCAGAGTATCTTGTAAAAATTTCAAATGCAAAACTTGTTTTAGCGTCGGCTACTCCGTCGGTTAGCAGTTATAATTTAGCTAAGAGAGGCGATTATGAATTGCTTTTATTAAAAAACAGAGCTACAAAAAACTTTCTTCCGAAAGTCAGTATAGTTGATATGAGAGAAGAACTTTTACTTGGAAACAAAAGTATCTTGAGTAACGAATTGTACAATGAAATTTCTAAAACTTTAGAAAGAAAAGAACAAGTTATTTTATTTTTAAATAAAAGAGGAAGAAGCTCTTTTGTTTTTTGTAGAAGTTGCGGATATGTTTTAAATTGTGACTATTGTGATATTTCTATGACTTATCATAAAGATAATAGGAAAGATATTTGTATTTGTCATCTTTGTGGAAGAACAAAAAATAAACCTCAAATTTGCCCGAGTTGTTTTAAACAGTCAATAAAAGAGTTTGGATTCGGAACGGAAACTTTAGAGGAATATATAAAAAATACATTTAAAAATGCAAGAGTATTCAGAATCGATTCAGATACTTCAAAGAAGAAGGGTTCTTATGAAGAAGTTTATCAAAAAATGAAAAATGGACAAATTGACATTTTGATTGGGACACAGATGATTTCAAAAGGACTTGATTTTCCGAATGTAACTTTGGTCGGAGTTGTGCTTGCAGATATAAGTTTAAATATCCCTTCATACAAGTCACAAGAAAAAACTTTTCAACTTTTGACACAGGTTGCGGGACGATCAGGACGTGGCGATAAAAAAGGACAAGTTATAATACAAACTTATAAACCAAGCCATTACAGTATTGTAAATTCGTCTGAACACAATTATGAACAGTTTTTTGAATCGGAAATGAATTTTAGAAAAAGTTTTTTATATCCGCCAACTTGCAATATTGTAAATTTTCAATTTAGAAGTAAAAATATTTCAAATTGTATGGAAGAATTAAGAAAAATAAAAGATTTGATTTTTGAAAATTTTAAAGAAGATATTACTTTAAAAAATATTATTATTTTAGGACCGAATCCTGATTCAATAAAATGGGTAAATATGGTTTACAGATATAATTTAACAATAAAAGTTTTAAAAAATTATGAAAGTTTCAGACTTTTTTTAAGAAAATTAGTTTTCAATAAGGAGTATTCTTTTAATAATGAAAAAAACGGAAAATTAATTTTGACAATAGATTAAGGAGGAAAAATGGCTTTAAGAAATATAAGAATAGACGGAGATCCGATTTTAAGAAAAAAGGCAAGAGTTGTTGATGTCGTTGATGATAAAATAAGAGAATTGTTGGAAGATATGGCAGAAACTATGTACAATTCCGACGGAGTGGGGCTTGCCGCTCCGCAAATTGGAATTTTAAAAAGACTTGTTACTATTGATGTAGGAGATGAAAATGGACTTTTAAAAATGGTAAATCCTGAAATCATTGCAAGTTCCGGAGAACAGATAGGTCCTGAAGGTTGTCTTTCAATTCCGGAGTGTAGGGGATTTGTTAAAAGACCTGAATGTGTAAAGTTTAAATACACAGATATAAACGGTACAGAACAGGTACTTGAAGCAACAGAACTTTTAGCAGTCTGTATTTGTCATGAAATTGATCATTTAAACGGAATTTTATTTACCGACTTAACTTTACAAGGTGAAGAGGCACAAAAATATGAACAGTTATATTATGGAGAAGAACAGTAAACTATGAAAAAAATAATTTTTATGGGAACTCCCGATTTTGCGGTTTTACCACTTGAAAAGTTAAATGAAAACTTTGAAATAAGTTTGGTTGTCACACAGAAAGATAAATTAAGAAACCGAAAAAAACTTATGCCGACACCTGTTAAAGAAAAAGCTTTAGAGCTTGGACTTGAAGTTATAACACCTGATACGGTAAAAAGTGATGAATTTTTTGAAATTGTAAAAAAAATAAATCCAGATTTTATCATTGTTGTTGCTTTCGGACAAATAATAAACAAAAGACTGATTGATTTTATGCAAGGAAAAATTTTAAATATTCATGCATCTGTTTTACCAAAATTAAGAGGAGCGGCACCGATTAATTGGGCAATAGTAAATGGATTTGACAAAACAGGAGTAAGCATTATGTCAATAAATGAGGGGCTTGATGAGGGAGATGTTTTGGCAATTTCCGAAACTGAAATTTCAATTTGTGAAAATGTAGAAAATCTTTATGAAAGATTAAAGATAATCGGAGCTGAACTTATTATAAAAGTTTTAAACAACTTTGATTATTTTTATGAGAATAAAAAACAACAAGGAAATAACTTTACCTATGCACCGATTATAAAAAAAAATATGGGAAAAATATGTTTTTCCGATACTGCTGTAAACATTCACAATAAAATTCGTGGATTTTATAATTGGCCAAGTGCTTTTTGCGAGTATGAAGGACAGATTATAAAAATTCATAAATCTTGTATAAGCAATGAAACTAAAGATGTAGAAGTAGGAATGATATTTAAGGTGGATGATGAGGGATTTTTTGTAAAAACTTTAGATGGAAGTTTAAAAGTTTTAGAAATTCAGTTTCCTGCAAAAAAAAGAGTTTCGGTTAAAGACTTTTTAAGAGGAAATTCAATAAAAATCGGGGAAGTTTTAAAGTAATGAGAAAATTAGCAGTTAAGATTTTATGTGAAGTTGATGATGAAAATTCAAATTCTACTAATTTATTAAATATATACTCTAAAAATTTATCAGAAACGGACAGTAAGTTTTTAAGAGAAGTAGTTTACGGAACACTGGAAAACAGAATTTACTTAGATTACATCATTAGAAAGTTGTGTAAACTTAGAATAAAAAAATTTGATAAAATTATTTTAAATATTTTAAGAATTTCTTTATATCAACTTTTGTTTATGGATAAGGTTCCTCATTTTGCAATCATAAATGAAGCTGTAAATTTGACAAAAGAGTTTAAATTGAAAAAATTCAGTTCTTTTGTAAATGGAAGTTTGAGAAATTTTTTAAGAAATAAAGACGAATTTTCAAAAATTGAAGCTATTAATTTAGCAGAGCGTATCTCGATAGAATACTCAACAAATATTGATATAGTAAATATTTTGCTTAATGATTATAAAGAAGAAAAAACAAGGGAAATTTTAAGTTCGTCTATGGAGAAACCTCATTTTTCGATTAGAATTTCATCTTTTGACAAATCTGAACAAGAAATTACAGATAAACTTAAAAAATTAGGTTATAATTTAGAAAAATCGAAATTTTCAGGAAAAACTTATTACATTGAAAATCCTACTAATATTTTAAAAACAAAGGAATTTGAAAACGGAGATTTTACAGTTCAAGATGTAGGAAGTATATTAGTATCCGATATATTATCGCCAACTGAAAACTCTGATGTTTTGGACATATGTTCCGCACCGGGAGGTAAAACGGCACATATAGGATTTATTATGAATAATACAGGTCATATTTTGGCAAATGATATATCAAAAAATAAGTTAAATAAGATAAAAGAAAATTGCAATAGGTTAAAAGTTACGAACGTAGAAACAATTTCTTTTGACGGCTGTATTTTTCAAGAGAATTTAAAAGAAAAATTTGACTTTATTCTTTGTGATGTGATATGTTCGGGAATCGGTGTTATGGATAGAAAACCTGAAATCAAACTTTTCAGAACAAAAGATGAAATTGATAAAATTATCCAAATTCAAAGGAAAATATTTGAAAATTCAATACATTACTTAAAACAGGGAGGAGAAATAGTTTATAGTACCTGTTCGATTTTGAATATTGAAAATGAAGAGAATGTTAGATATTTTTTAAAAAACAATAATATAGAACTTATAGACGTTGAATTTTTAGGAAAAAAAGAAAAATATATAAAATTGTTACCCGAAAAACAAAAACATAACGGATTTTTTATTGCAAAATTCAAAAAAAAAGCAGATTGTTGATTTAATCTGCTTTTTTCGTTAATTTATAGTATTTATTTCAGTTTAGAAAATTTTTTAAGTTTTTAAATATATTATTAAATTTTAATTTATAAAATATGAAAAAAATAATATAAAATTGTTGACAAGTTTACTTGTCGATGCTATAATTATTGCAAAGTAAACTTGTCGGCATATATTATAAATAAGGGTTGATATTATGAATAAAGAAGAAATTTTACAAAAAAGTAGAGAAGAAAAGACAGATGAAGGTTTTGAGTACATTTTAAATAAATCACGAAGATGGTATGTTATAGTAAATAGTGTTCTTTGCATTTTTTATATATTTTTTAATGCTTATGTTGGAAAAGAATATTTTGAAATATTTTCAATTTTATTTTCAGGAGTGGCTATTTCGCTTTTCTATGCCTATAAATTTACCGGAAGTAAGATGTATCTTTTCTTTTCAATTTTTGATGGCGCTATATCACTTATGTACTTAATAATTTATGTGTATAAAGAATTAAGTAGATTGAAACATTAATAGCATATATAAATTCTTATATTTGCTTATATATTTATTAAAGTACATTAAAGGATTGTAAATAATGGATGAGAAGTTGGTTTTAAAAAACAATTTAAAAAAGGTAAGAGCTGAATGCGGATTATCTCAGGCAAAATTAGCTGAAATGGTAGGGGTTTCAAGAAACACTATAAGTTCAATAGAAACAGGACAGTTTACGCCGACAGCTAAACTTGCATTAGTTTTATGTATAGCTTTAGATAAAAAATTTGAGGAACTATTTTATTTTTAAAAAATTTATGATATAATAGCTTCAATAGTGTATTATATTATGTAATACACTAACTTTTGAATTTTTGAGAGGGGTGTTAAGATGATTGAGTTTAAAAATGTATCAAAAGTTTTTTCCAAAGGAGTTAAAGCGGTTGATAATGTAAGTTTTAAAATTAATGAAGGGGAAATATTTGGATTTTTAGGACCTAATGGAGCAGGAAAAAGTACAAGTCTTAAAATGCTTGTGGGAATTTTGGAGCAAAGTGAAGGAACAATTACTGTTAATGGAATTGATACTTTAAAAAATTCTATGGAGGTTAAGGAAATTATAAGTTATGTTCCTGATAATCCGGACATTTACACTAAAATGACAGGAATAAAGTATTTGAATTTTATTTGTGATATTTATGGAGTTGATGAAAGTGTAAGAAAAAAAAGAATTGAAGAATATAATGCAAAGTTGGAACTCGGAGATGCGATATATACAACGATAGAAAGTTATTCTCATGGTATGCGTCAAAAATTGGTTTTAATCGGTGCGTTGATTACTGACCCTAAGGTTATAATTCTTGATGAACCTATGGTAGGGCTTGATGTAAAGACATCGTTTAATCTTAAGACTATTTTAAGAGAATTTGCTGATAGTGGTAAAATTGTAATATTTTCAACACATGTTATGGAAGTTGCGGAAAAAATTTGTGATAAAGTAGGAATAATAAACAAAGGTAAAATAGTTTTTTGTGGTAATATTCAAGAATTGAAACAAGAAAACGGAAAAAATGAAGACTTAGAAAAAATATTTTTGGAGTTGACTGAAAATGAATAGATTTAGACTATGGATTTTGATTAAACATTTTATTGCTATGGATTTTTTTATAATCTTATCAATAAAGCGAAATTTATCTAAAAATGGTAAAAAATCTGCTGCATTTCAAGGATTATTGGGATTGTGTATGCAGGCATTAATCATTTTTTTAGTAGTACCTCGTTTTGGTAAATTATTGGGATCGATGTTGAATTATTCGATTGGAGATTCCTATTTGACATCTGTTTTTTCGGGAATTTTTGTGATTACATTATTCCTTTCCCTTTCTACGGTTTTTGTTTTTATAGAAAAAAATAATGAAAGTGAATTGTTTTTGTCGTTGCCGATTTCAGGAAGAGAAATTATAAGTTCCAGAATGTTTGCGACTGTTATAGTATTTTTCATTTCCTTACAAACTATAATCTTACCTATTTTATATTTTGTAGGTTATTACACCGGAAAGGATATTATTTATTATGTCCTTATTACAGTTGCTATGATTCTTTTTAACTTTGAGTCAGTTATGTTGTCAGGGATTATAATTCTGTTATTTGGTAGACTGATAAGAAAAAGTAAATTTTTTAACAGATTTGCAAAAGGAATTTATAGTTTATTTATGATTTCTGCATTTGTTTTGTATATGATATTTACACAAAGTTTTTCAAATCCGAGTATTGGGCGTAATGCTGCAAATATAATAAGTAGGATAGACAGTATTTTATCAAAAGTTTTTTTCTTTGCTGTGTGGCCTAAAGAAATTGTATTATTTAATGATTTTGGATTAGTTGCTTTAAATATGCTTATGGGAATTTCTTTTTGTGCTGTTATATTTTTTATATTCAACAAGCTTTCTGATAAAAATTATTTAGAAATACTAAGAAGTGCAAGTGTAGTTTCAAAAGAAAATGTAGCCGTTATTGAACGAAGAAAAAATAAGGGGTTTACTCAAAAAAGGCAAAGTAAGTTTGTATCATTGGTTAAAAGAGAGTTCACTGAAATTTTAACCACACCAACGTATTTGTTACAGATAGTTCTTCAAAATGTAATGTTGGTTGTAGTTGTTGTAATAATAGGAATTCAGGCAAAAACAGAAATAAGTAAAGGAATCGAATGGTTAACTTTACAAATTGGATTTTGGGAATTGATTTTGTATTCTTTTGCAATTGGAGCAATATTAGGGTTAGTTTTGGGACTTTCCTCGTTGACTACAAGTTCGGTTTCAAGAGAAGGAAGAGCCTTTTGGATAGTTGCGTCAGCACCGATTAATGTTAGTACGCAAGTTTATTCAAGAATTTGTGCTTGTCAGTTATTACATTTTATATTTTTGCTTTTATTAATTGCAGTTTCAACTATTATATATGTGTTTAATCCTTTAGTATATATTTCTATAATAATAGGAGCGATTGTTACCCTTTTTACAAGTGGTGCATTGAATATGATACTTGGATTGATAAATCCGAATTTTGATTGGAAAACTCCAAAGGAGGCTTTAAATAACGGTTCCGGTGGAATTAGCGTGTTTTTTTCAATTCTTATAAATTATGGAATATACGCACTAATGGGATTTATATTTTATTTTGGGAAAAAAAATAATGTTGATTTAAAAATCATCATAATTGCAGATTTATTAATAGTTTTGGTATGTGGAATAATTTCATATATACTTGATTATAAATTATACAAAAGATTGCTTAAAAAATTATAATAATTAAATTAAAGAATAATTAAAATATTAAACTAAAAAAGAGACTATGAGAGTAGTCTCTTTTTTAGTTTAAAAATAAGGTTAAAACAAATTCATTCTATAAGTAATCGATTGGTAAATTTTCGATAATGTGTAAGTATGTATGGTGAATGCAAGTAAAAATTTTAAAACTTTATTTTTAAAATTAAATTAAATTGTGAGATAACAGTTAAGAAATATAAAAATATTAAGAAAACGAAATAAAACAAAAAAAATTTTAAAAATATAGTACAAAAATGTATACATTTATTTACTCAATCAATAATAAAATATTCACTGAATAAATTCATTGTATTTAGTATAACAGATTTGTAAATAAATGTATACTTAATTTTATATTTTTTAAGTGTGTAATTTAATAACTTTATGCCTTGATATATCGAATTTGTCTGTAAAATTTGAAATATTGCATTTTGTTGTGCGTATTTAAGGAGGATTTACGTTGTATATTGTTTTTGCAATTATATCACTAATAGTAGGAATTGTATTTAGTTTTACTGTTCCTGTTGTTGCCGATTTGTTAGTGAAATATAAAAAAAGTAAAAGGCTAAATGGTCAGTATGTTGATAATAAACCTACGATAATATTTAGTAAAATTTTCCCGATTATTATTGGGTTTATTGTGTCTTATTTATCATTAAGTAATTTTCCTGTTTGGAAAGTTGTGTTTCTGTTAGTGTTTGCTTTTATTGCTTGTATCGGGACACTTGTTGACAATAGGATTAGGATAATTTCCAATGAAATGATTTTATTTATGTTATTTTTAGGAATTATTTATAGATTTTTTGATGGCGGTCTAAGTTTTTTAATAAACAGTACTGTCTCTGCAGTTGGAATGTTCGCTTTCTTGTTAATATCATTTTTTGTTATCGGTAAGTTTATGAGTTCAATTGTTCCTGCCGGAGCGGGAGATTTGAAATTGATGATGATTCTTGCGTTTTTAGTGGGTTATCCTAATTTGATTATAAGTGTTTTTGTGACTATGGTTACAATGTTGATATACATAATCATAGGACTAATTATGAAAAAAATAACTTTTAAATCATATATCCCTATGGCAGGGTTTATTATGATCGGAATTATTGTTGGTTTATTTAGTGGAGGTATTGATTTATGGAAGTGGATTTCAAAGATCGGACTAATGCAGTAAAAGATTTTTTTGTTGAAAGCGGTCAAGGACTTGTCGAGTATGCATTGATATTTTCAGCTGTGTTTTTGTTAGCTTTACCTGTAGTTGTTTTAACTGCTAAGGCTATTATCGGAATTTATGAAAAATATATAAGTCCGATAAAATTTTAAATTTTTTTGCTATAAATTGCATTATGCAGTTTATATACATTGTGGATAACCATAACTTTTAAAATTGTATAGGGGGTGAGAAAAATGAAAAAATTTATGAACTGGTTTACTAAAGAAGAAAGTGGACAAGGTATGGTAGAGTACGGTTTAATAATCGCACTTGTATCAATAGTAGTAATAGCTATTTTAACAACAGTTGGAGCAAATTTGAAAAATATATTCCAAAAAATAGCAGAAGCATTAAAGGTTGCATCATAATATAAGTTTAAATTGTTGCCTATTAAATTAAATTTTTTTGTGTATATTTTGGGAGGTGAGAAAAATGAAAAAATTTATGAACTGGTTTACTAAAGAAGAAAGTGGACAAGGTATGGTAGAGTACGGTTTAATAATCGCACTTGTATCAATAGTAGTAATAGCTATTTTAACAACAGTTGGAACAAATTTAAAAGCAATATTCCAAAAAATAGCAACTGCTTTGACAGTAAAATAGTGTTAGTATGTTAATTTAAGTTTGATCATAATTAAAATGATTTGGAGAAGATAAAAATGAAAAAATTTATGAACTGGTTTACTAAAGAAGAAAGTGGACAAGGTATGGTAGAGTACGGTTTAATAATCGCACTTGTGTCAATAGTAGTAATAGCTATTTTAACAACAGTTGGAACAAATTTAAAAGCAATATTCCAAAAAATAGCTGATACTTTGAAACCATAATTTCTATAAGTTTTGAATCGAAAATATAAGCTATGACATAGCTTATATTTTCAATTCAATCTAAAGTTAACAGTTTGTTTGATATGATTATTAAAATAAGTATTCATAAAATTTTTATACTTAGTTAGTTATAATAAAAATTAAAAAAAAGAAAGGAATGTAGAATGAAAAAATTTACAAAAAATGGGATTGTATCAAATGAAAGTGGACAGGCATTTGTGCAATTTGTATTTATTATACCTATTTTAATAATTGTATTAAGTATGGCTGTAGATTTGTGGCGGATATTTGATGCTAAGTTATTGGTTCAGTCTGCAGCTTCAGAGTGTGCTATTCATATTGTTGAAAAATCCGATTCAGATGTAGACAGTTATATAAGACATATAATATACACTGAATATAAAGATAGATTTATTTCGGATAGGATTAAATACAGTAAAACCAGTACAGGTAATGTGTATGAAGAAAATTATGTATATCACTCAAATAAACATCATGTCAAAGGAATAGCAACCAGTAATAAGTATGAAGATATTAAGATTGAAATAAAATATGATGTAGATTTGATTATGCCTCTTTCAAAGGTTATATTTAAAGGAAGTAAAGTTACGGTAGGAGCAGATTTTATAACGAGGGTAGGTCGATGATAAAAAATATTTTTGGTAGAAACAGAAACAATGAAAGAGGACAATCTATGGTTGAATTTGCGTTGGCCATACCCATATTTTTAACTCTTTGTTTAGTTATAATCGAAGTTGGTTGGATTGGTTATAAATATATAACATTTGATTACAGTTATCGTGTGTCATCATGGGAGTTGTCTGTAGACTATTCAGAAGAACCGAATTATACAATAGGAGGTTCAGAATCTGAAAGATATATATTGAATGAATTAAAAAAGAGAGCAATAGGTTTGGATTTTTCGAATATTGATATAAAAAATTCAAGTATAACACTTAGTACTGAAAGAAAGGATAAGAGATATCCTGATGGAAACAGTAGTGTGGAACGTAGAATATATATGAATATAGTGGGAGAAATTTCATATGTTTTCAAACCGCTTACTCCGATAGGAGAAAATCTATTCGGTAAAAATATTACTGTTACAAAAAGATTGGATAAGTTGCGATTGTTAGAGGTTAAAAGTTAGGGGAGTGTAGCGTGATAAAAGGATTTACAAAATTAAAACGTGAAGAAAATGGTGGAATGCTGGTGTTGTTTGCTTGTATGTTTAGTGTTTTAATACTATTTTTATCTTTTGCTACAGATTTAGCTATGATGTATGGACGTAGAGCCAGAATGTATGAAATTGGACATGTTATGAGACAAGCTCGGTTTACTAAAGATCAAAACACATTTTCATTGTTTTTGAATAGTGATAATCCTGGAAAAGAGTATGGCAGAGTTTTTAATGAGTATGCGAGAAAAAATGGATTTAAAGGGAAAATTACTGTTACTTATGATGAAAAACACCCATCAAATTTTAATTACAGAAAAAGAGAATTTAGACTTAATATGAGACTTGAAGAAGTTTATGATACTACAACATTAAAAATTATAGGAATTGATAAGGTTCCTATTGTAGTTAACATAAAAGGGTACGGACATAAAAGTCAGGGTGGAGGACCTATTTGGTATCCGAATAATTCCACCTTTACTCATAACGAAGAAGTGTATCCGGGGGAAGATTAATAGTATTTATAAAATATTTTTGAAAGAACAGAAAGGAAAATTAGAGTATGAAAAAGATTAGAATAGTTGCTTTGATTTCAGCAATAGCATTTATGATATTCACAGGAATTTATTTATCAGGAATATCAAGCAGTAGAAGTAAAGGTAAGGATAGTGTTGAGGTAATTGTTGCAAATGAGGAAATACCTGCACATTCTATAATTACAGAAAAGTCCATCAAGAAAATCGTTGTTGCTAAGGATTCTGTACATAAAAATGCAGTCAAGGATCCAAATGAAATTGTAGGGAAAATGACAAAGTCTATAATTTATTCGGACGAGGTTATATTGGGTGATCGTATTATTAAAAAAGCTGAGGGAAATTCTTCTCCTTATGGATTGGCTTATGTAGTTTCTACAGGTAAAAGGGCAATGAGTGTAGAAGTTAGTCTTCCACAAGGAGTGTCATCTTTTTTAAAGGTTGGGAACTATATTGATGTTTTCTACTCAGGAAAGGTAAAATACAATGTATTTGGTAGCAAAAAAAATAACAATACTGATGATGTACAAAAAGAAGAAATTACTAAAGAATTTTCAAAAGTTCTTTTACAAGATGTTAAAGTTATAGGACTTGAGTCAAATTCAGAAGAAAAAACGGATGGAAAGACCATAGCCTATAAAACAGTTACGCTTGAACTTTCACCTCAGGATTTTACAAAACTTGTTTTTGCTGTCAATAATGGTAGTGTTTGGTTAGGATTAAGACCTGAAGGGGATCATGAAACAGTAGATGTAAATGATATTTTGATTGATGATATTGTAGATAAAGCAAAGTTGTTGAAGAGTCTAAAGGAAGAATTTGAACGTTAAGGAGAGAATATGGCTATTAGAGTGTTATTGCTCGGAGAATCTTGGTCTGAGCTTGAAGAAATAGAAAGTAAAATTGTTGATAATGAGTTTATAGTTGTTGGTGCTTCATCAGAATTATCAAGTGCTTCAGATGAAGTTGTTGAACATGAACCTGATATGGTTATTATGGCTTGTTCTGATTTAAGTTGGGTTTTTAGGTCATGTCAGCAGATTTATTTACTTCATCCAAATGTTATAACCGTTATGGTTTCAAATGAAAAATCGTATGATATTGCTAAACGTGCGATTGATTCCGGTACTACAGCATATATTTCGCCAATTCCTGAGGCAAATGAGTTTTGCGATGAGTTGAAAAAAATATATTTTAATGAAAAATCAAGAGTTTCAATGTTAATTGAAAATTCAGGAATACAGAGAAAAGCAGAAGTTATTACAGTTTTTGGAACAAAAGGCGGAATAGGGAAAACTACGTTGGCAGTTAATTTGGCAGTTGAATTGTCAAGGAAAAAAGCAAAGGTCGCAATTTTAGATCTGGATTTGCAATTTGGAGATTCTCATATGTTTTTAGGGTTAGATGTTAAAGAAACAGTTGTAGAGTTACTTCAAGAGAGAAAAATTCCCACAATTGATAGTGTAAGAAATTATTTTTTGGTACATTCTTCCGGTGTTCAGGTATTGTGTGCTCCTTTGAGTCCGGAATATGCAGATAATGTTTCTGCTGCACAAATTGAACCTTTACTTAATGTTTTAAGACCGCATTATGATTATATAATAATTGATACTAATTCTGACTTTGCAGAGTTAAATCTTCTTTTACTTGAAGAGGCAAGTACAATTTTCTATATGACAGGATTGGACATATCTATTTTAAATAATTCTAAAAAAGGTTTATTGTTATTAAATTCCTTAAATTTGGGAGATAAAGTGAAGATTATCGTAAGTAAGTCATTTAAAGGCGATATTTCTAAAAGTGATGTTGAAAAAATAATGGGTCAATCAGTATTTGCTACTATTTCAAATGATTATATTGAGGCAGTTAAGTCACTAAATCAAGGTGTTCCGATTGTTCAGGGTAACACAAAAAGCCCTATCGCAAAAGAAATAGTTTCGATAGCTAATACTTTTAGAACAGATGATGAGGAGGATATGAAGGATAGTAACAAATCGTTATTCTCAAATATTTCTTTAAATTTTCTAAAATTTGGGGGTAGGAAATAATGAGTAGTGGCAATTTACTTAAACGATTGGAACAAGCCAGATCAGTAAAAGCATCTAATCTAAGTTTAAAAAAGGCTGCTGATGAAGTTCAAACGGTGTACTATGACGAGTATGCAAGTTTTAAAAATAAAGTTCATAAAGAAATTCTTGATCAAATGAATTTTGGTAACATTGTAAATATTAAAGACAAAGAAGAAATTCATAATTTAATAAAAAATATTGTAGATGAATTTGGAACAGATATTTCTCGACCGATAAAAAACAAATTGATATCTGAAATTCAAGATGAAACATTGGGATTGGGACCTTTAGAGACTTTATTAAAGGACGAAACAATAACAGAAATAATGGTTAATGGTCCTTACAAAGTGTATGTAGAAAGAAATGGTAAAATAGAATTGTCTTCAATACAGTTTAGGGATAATAATCATGTTTTAAATATAATAGACAGAATAGTTTCTCCATTGGGAAGAAGATGTGATGAAAGTACTCCGATGGTTGATGCAAGATTGGCTGACGGCTCTCGTGTTAATGCTATCATACCTCCTATATCATTGATTGGACCATCTATAACGATAAGA
Source organism: Parvimonas sp. (assembly GCA_022770425.1). Classification (GTDB taxonomy): domain Bacteria; phylum Bacillota; class Clostridia; order Tissierellales; family Peptoniphilaceae; genus Parvimonas. The sequence continues at coordinate 52,851 of JALEHY010000040.1, forward strand.
AAATTTTCTAAAAGACCGCTGGAAATTGCAGATTTGATAAAAAATAATTCTTTGTCCTATCAGATGTCATCATTTCTTGAGGCTTGTGTTAAAGGAAAAGCAAATATGATAGTTTTTGGAGGAACAGGAAGCGGAAAAACTACACTTTTAAATACTCTTTCAGGATTTATTCCTGAGAATGAGCGTATAGTTACTATTGAAGATGCTGCAGAGCTTCAGCTAAAGCAACCTCATACTATAACGCTTGAAAGCAGACCGGCGAATGTTGAAGGAGCGGGTTCTATTACGATTCGTGATTTGGTTAGAAATTCATTGCGTATGAGACCGGATAGAATTGTAGTTGGAGAAGTTCGTTCCGGTGAAGCGTTAGATATGCTTCAAGCTATGAATACAGGACATGATGGTTCTTTGACTACCGCACATGCCAATACTACAAGAGATTTACTTTCAAGGCTTGAAACTATGGTACTTATGGCAGGAATGGGATTGCCATCTCATGCTATACGTGAGCAGATTGCATCAGCATTTAATATTGTAGTACATCAATCGAGATTGAGAGACGGTAGTAGAAAAATTATGGCTATTTCTGAAATTTTAGGAATGGAATCGGATACCATAGTTTTACAAGACATTTTTGTATTCAAACAAGATGGATTTGACAGTTCCGGTAATATTCGTGGTACTTTTGTTCCGACCGGAATAAGACCGAAAATACTACAAAGACTTAGTACTGAAGGAGTTATGATAAACGATAGTTGGTTTAATGTAAATGCTTAGGAGGGGAAGTTTTGTTATATAAATTTATTATAGTTATTTTAGTTGGAGTAAGTGTATATTATTCAATTATGCTCTTGCTAAGCGGTGATTTATTTTCTAATATGAAAGTTAATAGACGAATAAAACATTTGTCAAAAATGAGTGAATTAGACGGGACAAGTGTTAACGGTAAAAGAAAAAATCAAAATTCTTCAATTTTTTCTTTTATTGTTGTTTCTGATAATTTCAAAAAAAATCTTATGATATCCGGAATTAAGTTAAAAGCAGAAGAATATATAGTATTATGGGTTGTTGTGACATTGCTTCCAATGACATTATATTCTTTTTTTAGAGGATTCAGTTTTGTTTCGATAATTTTTGCGTTTCTTGGATTTATATCTGTACCGATTTGGGTCAAAATTAACAAAAGAAAAAGAATTAACAAATTTAATTTTCAGTTAAATGATGCACTACTTATAATAAGTAATTCTTTGAGAAGTGGTTTTACATTTAGACATGCTATTGCAAGAGTTGCTGAGGATTTGCCTGATCCTATTTCCGAAGAATTAAGAAGAGTTATAAGAGAAATTAATTATGGAGCTAATATAGAAGATTCTTTGAAACAGTTGGCAGAGAAAATGCAAAGTAAAGAACTTTCAATGATAAATTCTGCTGTTGCAATTCAGCAAAGATCGGGTGGTAATTTAGCTGAAATAATTGATAAAGTTAGTGAAACTATATCAGACAGAATTCGAATGAAAGGTAAAATAAGCGCATTAACTGCACAGGGAAGACTTGGGGGAATTGTAATTGCATTGATACCGGTTGTAATCGGATTAGCTATTTCAGTGATAAATCCCGAATATATCAGAATTTTTATTGATACACCTATAGGAATAGCTTTTTTGATATTTTCGATTATTTGGGAATTGATTGGATTCTTTGTCATAAGCAAGATAGTGGATGTTAAGTATTAGGTGATGATTATGGTATATATAATTGTTTTTTTGTCAGGAATTTTGATGTATTCAATGATTGTTTTGCTTTTTGGAGAGAAGGCAAGTAGAGTTGATGTTATAAATAAGAGAATAGAAAAGTCAAAAAAGAATGTTATTTTGAATGATTCTGATTTTTATGAAGATGTTCCTTTTGTAGAAAGAATTGTTAAACCTTTTGTAGATGTTTTGATTAGGATGATTTCTGATGTTCTTCCTCAAAATAGTGAAAGTGAAAATAATGAGGCTTCACAACTTATTTTACTTCAAGCAGGTATTCGAATGAAAGTAAGAGACTATTCAATTTTGAAATTTTTGATTGTAGTAGCATTTTCACTTTTTGGAGGATTTTATCTTAGACTTGTCAGCAAGCATAGTGTGATAGGTGTTGTTTTTGGTGTAATTTTAGGTGGAATAGTCGGTTATCTTGTTATGTCATACATACTCAAAAGACGAGTAAGAGTAAGAAAAGAAAATATGGAAAGACAATTTCCGGAGTTTTTAGACTTACTTTGTGTTTGTATTGAATCTGGTTTGGGATTTGATCAGGCAATACAATATGTAGTGAGTGAATACAAGTGTGAATTATCAGACGAATTTAAAATTGTGATTAGAGATATTTCATTAGGAAGTACAAGAAAACAGGCACTTATGAAATTACAACAAAGGTGTTTGGTTGAGCAAATTAAAACATTTAATGCTGCAATTATACAAGCTGATGAAATGGGAATATCCTTGAAAAAAATACTTTCAGCACAGTCTTATAATGCAAGACAGGTAAGAAGACAAAAGGTTGAAGAAGAAGTTCAAAGACTTCCTATAAAAATACTTTTTCCTATGTTATTTTTTATTTTTCCCGTAATATTTATTATATTACTTCTTCCTGCAGCTATTTCAATATTTAGAACTTTATCAGGAACGGGGTTATTTCAGTGATAGTAGATATATTTAGAAATGGTGAAATTGTATTAAAGGGTCCTTTATACCTGGCAAATTCATTTTGGGGGAGGTTTAAAGGACTTATGTTAAAGAAATGTATAGGGGAAGAGGAGGGGATTTTTTTTAAAAATGTTAATAGAATCCACACATGTTTTATGTTATTTCCTATAGACGTTGTATATTTCAGTAAAGATTATAGGGTTTTATACATAGAAACGGTTTACCCTTGGAAGATAAGTTCTAATGTTAAAGGTGCTAAGCATATTCTTGAAGTAAACATTGGAAAAGGAAAAAAGTTTAATTTAGATGAATATGTAGAAATTGTGAGTAGAGGAAAGGAGTTTGATAATGGTGTCCAGCGATAAGAATGATGTATCTGAACAAGTAGATTCATCTGAAAAGAAAGATACTTTAAGTAAGATTAGGAGCAAAAGTATAGAAGATTTTTTGGAAAATAAATTGACTACTGTTTATTTTCAGAAAGGTTATTCAAAAAGTAGTGTTAAAGAATATGTTAATCATTTATTAAAAGAGATTTATTATCAAAAAGAAAACTTCAAAGATAGAATTAAAGAAGTTTTGGATGAGAAGGAAAGACTGTTAAACGAGAAAAATTTACTTGTTAATCAATTGACGGAAACTTCGGAATCCTTAGGTAAATATGAAAAGGAAGGTAGTAAAATTTCAGATTTTCAAGAAATAATTGAATCATTAAATGAAGAGTTAAATGCTATAAAAAACGAAAATGAAAAACTCAAGTTATGTGATAATGATGAAAGAAATGTTAAAATTGATGAATTGTCTGAAAAGCTTGCTTTTTATGAAAATGAAAATAAAACTTTGATAGATAAACTTAATGAAATTAATGAGAAGTTTTCTGATATACAAGATGAAAATACTTTTAACGGAGATCTTGTACTCAAGAATGTTGAGTTACAAAAAGTGTTGGAAAATTTAAAATCTCAACATGTTGAATATGATAAAGTTAAAGCACATAATCAGGAACTTGCTGAAGAGGTTTTGGCTTTAAATAAAATGAATGGTGAACTTTCTGTTATTGAAAAAGAACAAGAGTTAAAAATAATTAACTTGGAAACTCAATTAAGTGAACAAAAAGTAAAATACTATGATGATCTCAAAAAAATATCTGAAGAGTTTGAATTGGAAAGAGCTCATTATGAAAAGTTAGTTCAAGATTACAAGGCAGAGGCAGAAGCTGAAGTTGAAAAAAGAGTTATATTGACAAAAGAAAGAGATAGATTAAAGCATAGAGTTGATGAATACTTAAAATGTTTTGATGAATTATGTAACAATATTAATAGTGTTGATTCTTTGAATATAAATTCATAGATGTTTTTAGTATATCTGTTTTAAAATTACAAATGTTACTGTATTTTTGTTGTATCTGATTATATATCAGTAATGTTGAAGGAGAAAATTATGAAAAAATTTAAAAAGATATTTGCTGCAATATTGTCTGTATATTTTGTATTTCAAACTTGTATATCAGTTTTTGCACAAAATAATACACATGATGATGTAATTACAAAAATGTATATAAAAAATGAAAATGGAGGAGAAATTGGAAAATTAGATAAGTGGCAACAATTTAGGGTTTATGCTGAATTTAATTTACCAAATGGAAAGGTTCATGAAAATGATACAACAACTATAAATGTTCCAAATGAGTTAGCAATTGGAGCTCAATCCCCTTCGTTTGAAATTAAAGATAGTAAAGGTCAAGTTGTTGCAAATGCGTTATATGATTCTGAAAAGAATACCGTTAAACTTACTTATACTAAATATGTTGAAAATCATTCAAATATATCCGGAAATTTGTTTTTTTATGTTAGAGTTAACCATAAAAAAGTCAAGGACGAAAAGGATATTGAATTGAAATTTACAGTTGAAAATAAAGTTTTTACTGTCGGAACAATTCATTTTAATGGAATTGGAAAACCGACACCTTATGTATTGAGAAAAACCGGTTGGCAAATAATTGAAAAAGTCGGACGTATCGGTTATGGTATAAACATTAATGAAACAAATCAAGAAATTAAAAACGGAGAATTTATCGATACTCTTTTATCACCTAATTTTTACTATTTGAAAGATACTTTGGTAATTTGGAAAGGAGAATGGGGAATTGATGAAAATGGAGGAATTGACTTAGTTCCACAGACAAAAAAGGATATTACAAACTCTCTGAATGTGATTTGGAATGAAAGTGGTACAGGATTTACATTAAAATTTGGAACTTTGAATAAGGGTGAAGGCATTAAAATAATGTATGATGTAAAGGCAAATTATTCACCTGCTGATGGAGAAATTTTTAAAAATAAGGCAATATTAAAAAGTAACGATATTGTAATCAGAGAGCAACAGTTAGAAAATAAGTATCAAATAGCAGGCGGTTCTGCTGAAGGATATGTATTTAAAATAAAAATTAAAAAAGTGGCTGATGATGGAGTAACTCCGCTTAAAGGAGCTAAATTTGATGTAATTCGTAATGCAAATAATCAAAAAGTCGGAGCAATAGAAACAAATTCTGAAGGATATGGAGAGATTGGTGGATTACTAAAAGATACATACAGTTTGTATGAAACTGATGCACCAATCGGATATAGTAAATTGAAAGATCCGGTTGTTGTAAATGTAAATGAATTTGGTAATGATAAAATTGTTCTAAAAAATATTGTAAATAAGAGAGAATTGACCTCTGTTTATGTAGAAAAGAAATGGGTAGGACCTGAGAAAGAAAAAATAGAAGTATCTGTCTATAACGAAAAAGATGAAAATAACATCTTAGAGAAAAAAGAAATAACAAAGGCAGATAATTGGACTTACACATTTAAGAATTTACCGAAGTATAATGCAGACGGAAGTGAAGCGAAGTATAAGGTAAAAGAAAAAGAAATAGCGAATTATGAAAGTGCAATAATAGTAGGACCTACAGGAGCATATATAATTACAAATACTAATGTGGAAAAAACAGAAGTAAAAGTAGAAAAGAAATGGGTAGGGCCTGAGAAAGAAAAAATAGAAGTATCTGTCTATAACGAAAAAGATGAAAATAACATCTTAGAGAAAAAAGAAATAACAAAGGCAGATAATTGGACTTACACATTTAAGAATTTACCAAAGTACAATGCAGACGGAAGTGAAGCGAAGTATAAGGTAAAAGAAGAAAAAGTGGAAAGCTATAAGACAGAAATAAAAGAGTCAGAAAAAAATAGCTTTGAAATTACAAATACTAATGTAGAAGAAATTAAAATACCTGTTGAAAAGAAGTGGGTAGGAGAAAAATTAGAAGAAATAGTTGTGATATTGAGTGCAGACAATAAAGAAATAAAAGAGATAAAATTAAATGATGCTAATCAATGGAAAAATGAATTTAGTAATCTACCAAAATATAATAAAGAAACAGGAAAACTTATACAATATATAATAAAAGAAAAAGAAATAGAGGGATATATTACAGAAATACAAGGGAGTGTTGAAAGAGGATTTGTTATAACTAATAAACAAGTATTGAAAGAAAAGTTGCCGAAAACTGCAATAAATATTTCAGAAAATGTTTATTTGACAATATTTGGCTTGTTTAGTTTGATGTTTGTAGTTTTAAAAAGAAAAAGTGAAAAATAATTGGAGTTAATCCCAAATTAAGGATAATAAACTTCAGTAATTAAAGTTAGGGGGGGAACTGTTAGTAGTTTCTCCTCTTTTTATGTGGATATGAGAATTGATATTAAGCATGACTTATTATTTAATTACTGTCCTTTTCATATTAAGACTCTTTAATTTATGATATACTAATTATTATAAAAAATCTGTTAATTAATACAAGATAAAAATAAAATTTAATATGAAGTCATTTTTTATATTATTTTTATAATATTAGAATAGAGAATTGATAAATAAATTTTTGAATTTTTTTACGGAGGAGAAATATGAAATACGGATATGCAAGAGTATCTTCAAAAGAGCAAAATGTCGATAGGCAGATAACTGCTATTTTAAAAGAAGGAGTAGAGTTGAATAACGTATATATTGATAAAGCAAGTGGTAAAACCTTCAATAGAAAAAAGTATAAAAAATTATTGAAAAAATTAAAAGACGGAGATGAATTGTATATAAAGTCAATTGACAGACTTGGTAGGAATTATGATGAAATTATAAAAGAGTGGAACTATATTACAAAAACACGAAATATTGATATCGTAGTCTTGGATTTTCCTCTATTGGATACAAGAAAACAAATAAATAATATAACCGGAAAATTTTTGGCAGATATAGTTTTACAAATATTATCTTATGTTGCTCAAATTGAAAGAGAAAATACATTGCAAAGACAAAAAGAAGGAATAGATGAAGCAATGAAGAAAGGCATTAAATTTGGTAGACCTAAAAAAGAAATTCCTGAAGTGTTTAAAGAAATTGTCAAGGAATGGAAAAATAAAAATATAGGTTCAAGAGAGTGTGCAAAGATTTTGAATGTAAGTCATACAACTTTTTATAGATGGATTAAAATGCATAATATTAATGAATAAAAAAATTATTATTTAATAAAATTTATGCAATTATTCTAACAAATTCTCTTATAAATTAATTACGATAATAGTTGATAATTTAAAAAAATTTTAAAAATTAAAGATATAAAATAAATCCGCCTTGTACAAAACATATTAAAGTGATAATTTAATAATTAAAAAAATAATAATGAGAATATACTGATGTAGATAAATAATTGTGATTGAATTTATAATGAATTTGTAGAATAATTTAATTCCATATGAGTCTGTAAATAATTTTGTGTATCAACCTAAATCCTGAGAAATGGTAAGTGGTTGATACATTTTTTATGTATCAATAGATATTTATTTATAGAAAAATGAAGATTGTGTTATTTTTATACGAATTTAATTAACTGTCAACTTTTTTAAAAATTTTCATATAAATTAAATGTATTTTCAATTTTCTAAGGTGTCAATCATTCATCAAAAAAATATTGATAACTGAGATATTACACAGTTTTTTTCATTTTATTTTATCATGTTATATTTTTAAAGACAAAATTGTAATAATAAATTGTCCACGAGAAAAAATCTCTAACAGCTTTGATATTTCTCTGTTAATCGTCTTAAATTTATTGTTAGATGTTTATATTTTGCGTTACAATTATTATACATTTCGTTGAGTTTACTTTCTTTAGTTTTTAGTTCAACTGTTATTTTGACTCTTCGAGATATTTTTTATATGTAGATGTTATCATCATGAGGACTATATAAAAATTATTAATTGATTTGTAGGATATATTACAAATTTTTAAATACAATTTGAAAATTTACATCAATCGAATTTTTATTTTGACTTTAGTGTATATAATAAAAGTCTTATATAATATAATGTATATAGTGTCAAACAAATCAATATTACAAAAATAAACAATTCAATTAAGAAATCTTTTCTGATATATGAAGTTTTTTCAATTGAATATAATAAAATCTGAGAAATTTTACATATTATTTCTAATGACAATGCTTTGTTTACAATAAAGTTTTTGAGTGAAAAATATTTTTTTAATTTTTTCATAACTCCTCCTCGTTATATATAAAAAATTATCCAGTTGTTAAAACTGGAGTTGATATAATTATATCATTGGTTTATGAAAAAGTCAATATAGGTAAAAATTTTTTATTTAATATAAAAAAATTAAAACTATTGTGTTATAGTATGTAGAATTTTTGAAATTAAAAAATATGTATTATTTTTGTTGACAATTATGTAAAATATGGGTATAATACATAATGTAAAATATGGGGATGAATTGGCTTAGACGGGGAAATTGCAGTATTATAAGCGAGTTGTTGTATCCAATCAACATAAAAAATGGTAAATTAAATATAAACGCAGAAAATAATAATTTTGCATTAGCTGCCTAAGCAGCTTTTTGGAGATTAAGTTTTTCCCACAAAAATATAATCTCTATCATTAATTAAGTGGGCAACTGTTAAAAATTTTCTTAGTCTTTTAACAGTATTTATAAGATACCTCTAGATGAGTTTGTTGATTTATAGTTTATTGGGAATTTTAAAATTAACTGTACTCGGAGAAAGTGATATGAATGTTTTTTCGGACGTGGGTTCGACACCCACCATCTCCACCAATAAAAAACTTTCTTTTATGTATCGGATACAATTGACTTTTTAAGTAAATTCACTATTTGGGATGGAAAAATCTCTTAGTGATAAAGTTTACTTTTCGTGTTTCCGAACTGCATATGATTATACCGTATTGAATACGGAATTAGGTATTATATCTATGGTTTGATTACAGGAACTCTTATAGTATAAGTTATTTTAAAATAACTTATACTATAAGAGTTTTTTAGTATATTTTAAAATTTTAATGTCAATAAATATCATTTTTTTTTAATTTTAAATTTAACCTTTAGTGTTTACATGTATTATATTTATCTTTCTATTAAATATTTGTAATTTATGTTATAATTAATATATGTTATTTCATTATAATTTACTTTAATTAACTTATCAAAAATGGAGTTATGATTATAATATTATTAAAATTAATAATTGTGTAATAAGGAGTATTTTTAGATGAAAGGTAGTGTTGATAATTTTCTTTGGGCTAAGAAGAAAGAGCATGATGGAAATATGTACTGGTTGAGTTTGAGACAACATCTTGAAGATACTAAAAATGTTGCCGGACTATTGTGGGAACATTGGTTAGGGAACGGTCAAAAAAAGTTGATAAATGATTCTTTAGATGACAATTCTAAAGGGAAAGGGAAAAATTTAATAGAATTTTTAGCTGCTGTTCATGATATCGGAAAGGCAACTCCTTATTTTCAGACGATGAAGGGATATATGTATTCGCCTGAATTAGACTTGAATTTATTGAATAAATTAGAGAAGATATTTGAAAATATTACCAAATTTAATGAAAGTAAACCAAATAGCCTAAAATTTAAGCATGATATTGCAGGGCAGACTTTGTTGTGTAGTTATGGCGTTAAAGACGATATAAGTAGTATTATCGGTGGGCATCATGGTAAGCCTGTTGACGAAAAGTCAGAATATGTTGGAAAAGAAAAATCTCAATGTAGTAGCTATTTTCAAACTGAAAATACTAATTCAAAAAATTACAAAACTTGGGATGAAACACAAAAGTTAATTTTTCAATGGGCGTTGGATGTTTCCGGATTTAGTTGTGTTGATAATTTACCTTCTGTAAAAATGCAAGGTCAGATTATTCTTTCCGGGTTGCTTATCATGGCTGATTGGATTGCAAGTAATGAATTGTATTTTCCGCTTTTTAATATATATGACAGTAACAGTAATGTCGATAATAGAGTTGAAAATGGTTTTGAAAAGTGGAAAAAAGCGACGGTTTGGGAATCATCTGAATGTTTTGATTTTAGTGAATTATACAGACAAAGGTTTGGATTTGATCCGAAAATATTTCAACTTACTTTGGCTGAGAAAATATCCGAAACAACATCACCCGGTATAGTTATCGTTGAAGCTCCTCCGGGAGAAGGTAAAACAGAGGCTGCTTTAATTGTTGCAGAACAGTTGGCTTATAAATTAGGTAGAAATGGAATATTTTTCGGATTGCCTACTCAAGCAACTTCAAATGGGATTTTCCCGAGAATAAGAAAGTGGTTAGAGAGTGTGAATAATGATCGGGAAGGTTTGAAAGACGAAATTTCTTTACGATTAGTTCATAGTAAGGCTCATTTAAATGAAGATTTCTTAGATTTGTGTAAGAACGTTAATATTATTGACACAAATGATGGAAAGGTTTTTGTTAATGAGTGGTTTTCCGGAAGAAAAAAAGCAATTTTGGATGATTTTGTAGTAGGAACTGTAGATCAGTTTTTAATGCTTGCTTTGAAACAAAGGCATTTGGCTTTAAGACATTTAGGATTTAGTAAAAAAGTAGTGATTATAGATGAAGTTCATGCTTATGATGCTTATATGAGCAAGTACTTATTAGAGGCAATAAAGTGGATGGGTTCATACAATGTCCCCGTTATAATTTTGTCGGCAACTTTGTCAGAAAAAAGACGTGAAAAAATAGTACAAAATTATATGATGGGAACAGGTAGAAAAATTAGCGATATATCGTACATTAAAGATGATTTAAAAGATTGTCCTTATCCGTTGATTACATATAATGACAACGAAAAAGTTTATCAAGTTTCTGAATTTGAACAAAAATGTATTAAGTCTGTTAATGTTGAAACTTTATTAGAGGAAGACTTGTTGTCAAAGTTAAAAGTTTTGTTATGTAATGGTGGTGTTGTCGGTATAATAGTAAATACTGTAAAAAGAGCACAATATTTTGCAGAGCAATTGTCTAACGAATTTGGTGAAGATTTAATCGAGGTATTACATTCAAGTTTTATATCAACTGAAAGAGTGGAAAAAGAAAATCGTCTTATGAGTATGATTGGTAAAGGTAGGACAAGACCTAATAAAAAAATTGTTGTCGGGACTCAGGTTATTGAGCAGTCTTTAGATATAGACTTTGATGTTATGATTAGTGATTTGGCTCCGATGGATTTGTTAATTCAACGTATGGGACGATTGCATAGGCATGATATTGAGAGAGTAAATAGTCACAAAGATGCGAAATTTTATGTTTTGGGAACGAGCAATGACTTTAAGTTTGAAGAGGGTTCTTCTTATATTTACGGAAATTATTTATTGGCGAGAACTCAATACTTTTTACCGAAAAAAATAAATGTACCTTCTGATATTTCTAATCTTATTCAAAAAACTTACAAATTTGAATCAGAACGTGATAATTTTAAGAAATCTACTTTAAAAGATGAAGACATTTTTTTGGATACCCAGTTGGAAGATAGGGTTTTTGAATTTAAAAAAGATCATATGTTAAAACTTAAAGAATTGGAAAAAAAAGCTGAAAAATACAGAGTTTTAGTTTCTACAGGAGAAAGCAAATATCACGAAATAAGTTTAAACGGTTGGATTAAAAATCCGGTACAAAGTAACATGGACGAAATTTCTTATGCGTGTGTTAGAGATACTGAGGAAAGCGTTGAAGTTATAGCTTTAAAAAAGGTTGGAAACGGATATGGTTTGTTTAATGAATTGGAAGACATTTCTGATAAAATTAATGATTTTGAAATAGCTAAGAAAATTGCAAGTAACAGTTTGAAACTTCCGACTTCACTTACTAAATTTTATAATATTGAGTCAACGATTGGAGAACTCGAAGATTATAATCTTACTAATCTTAAAAACTGGGAAGAATCAGTGCTTCTTAACGGGTTACTTGGAATTATATTTGATGATAATAACGAGTTTAAATTTAAGGATGTAAAATTAATATATGATAAAAAATACGGTTTAAAATTAGAAAGGATGTGATAATTTGGGAAAATTTAATTTATTAAATGAGTCTTGGATATCTGTTATTACAGATGATGAAGGAAACTCAAAAGAAGTTTCGCTTAAAGAATTATTTTTAAATGCTCATATCTATAAAGACTTGGCAGGAGATACAAAAACTCAGGATTTTGCATTAATGAGAGTTCTTTTGGCTGTTGTTTATACAGTATTTACACGTTTTGATGCGAATGGAAAAGCTTATGAATATTTCGATTTGAAAAATTTTGTACCTGTTAATTATGTTAAAGAAGATGAACGGGATGAGTATATTGAAAGTTTAAAAGATACTTGGTGCGATTTATGGCATTCGGGTAAATTTCCTGACATTATAATTGATTATTTAGAAAATTGGGAAGACAGATTTTACTTGTTTGATGAAAAATACCCATTTTTTCAAGTTACCTTATCGGACATTTCCGAAGGTAAAATTAGTAAATCTAAAGCAAGTGAGATAGCCGGTAAAAATATAAACAGATTAATTTCTGAAAGTGAAAATAAGATTGCATTATTTTCACCAAAGTACAGTTTTGGAGATAATAAAGAAAAACTTAGAGAATCAGAAATTGCAAGATGGCTTATAACTTTTCAAGGGTACTGCGGATTATCCGATAAAGTGATTTTTGGTAATGATAAATATAAGGCATCTAAAGGGTGGCTTTTTGATATAGGTGGCATTTTTATGAAAGGAGATAATCTTTTTAAAACATTGATGCTTAATTTTGCCATAGATTATAGCGGTCATTGTATTGAAAATGTTCAAAGACCTTGTTGGGAATGTGAAAGTAGTGATATAATAGACAGTTATTTTTATCCAATGGAGGATAATATTTCCGATTTGTATACTGCATGGAGCAGAGCAGTATATATTAACCCTGAAATAGATTTAGAAAAACCTTTTGTTTGTAATGTAGTTAAATTACCTGAGATAGAACATGAAGAAAATTTTTTAGAACCTATGACCATTTGGAAAAATAACAAAATTGGAAAAAAAGAATTTTTTACTCCTAAAAAACATCAATTGTATAAATCAATGTGGCGTTCTTTTGGACTTATAACGATTGATGATACAGGGAATGGAAAAAGAAAGCCTGGTATTATAGACTGGTTCAATAAATTAAAGGAAATGAATATATTAGACTCTTTAAATGATATTGAACTTTGTGCGGTAAGTATGCAAGATGATGGAAATGCTACCTCTTGGGTTCCGACTGATGAAATTATTGATAATTTATTTATTGATAAGTTTGTATTATCTGATTTGTCAAAAAACGGTTGGATTGATACTATAAATTCAGTAGTTGAGATAACGAAAAAAGTTGTTGAGTTTATATACAAAAAATATATTGTTGACATTAAGCAGATTAGAAATATTTCATCAGATTTATTTGTAAGCGAAAAAGTTGAGGAATTATATTTTGTAATAGACGGAAATTTTAGAAACTGGATTTCAAATATAAAATTTGAAGATGAAAAAAATTTTAAAATGAAACAATGGGAGATGACACTTAGGAAACTTGTTTTAGCTAAAGCGGAAGAAATGTTATATTGCGGTTGTCCAAGAGATTATTTAGGGATAATAATTGGGGAGAAAACTTCAAAAAAAGAGATTAAAAATATTGCAACAGCATATAATTCATTTTTAAGTTTTTTAAATAGAGAGTTAGGTTTTAAGGAGGTTATTGATGGAAACAAAAATTAGTAACGATGAATTTTTACAAACTGTAAATAATATTTTTAAAAGATTGAGTTTGATGAATGATAAATCGCTTAAAAAATCTATTTTGGCAAAACTCAGAAATTCTTTGGGAAAACCTCTTAGTCAAACAATTGAAATATGGTCAATATTATTTGAGTATTTGCCTGAAAAGTTTTTAAGTGACAATTACAGTGAAAACTATGCAGAAACAGTGATTTTAACAACATTACAATTATATGCGGTTCATCAACAGGGTTTTGATGTTAACGTTTTAGATGACGAAAATTTTAAAAGTATAGGCTTTTCACTTTCACAGCTCAGAACAGAGGAAAACAAATTTGCATTGGACAGAAGATTTAATTCTATGATAACTTCTTCAACATTTGACGAATTATCAACACATCTTAGGCATTTGGTAAAACAATTAAAATCAAAATCCCCTGTAATAAAGGTTGATTATGTGAAATTATCATGGGACTTATATATGTTCTTGCTTGGCAATGAAGAAAAAGTTCGATTAAACTGGGCAAGAGATTATTATAAAAAACAATTTTAAAAGGAGAGGATAAAAATGAAAATTAAAGAAACTTTATTTTTGGACGTACATGCAATTCAAACAGTTCCACCATCAAATATCAACAGAGACGATACTGGTAGCCCTAAAACTGCACAATACGGTGGAGTAAGACGGGCAAGAATCAGTTCTCAGTCATGGAAAAAAGCTATTAGAGATTATTTTTCTAAACGTTGTGAACAATCTAAAGTAGGAGTTCGTACATTAAAAATTGTAGAGTATATTGCTAAGGAAATTCTTAAATTAGATGACTCATTAACATTTGATGAAGCTTCTAAATTAGCAAACGAGGTTTTGAATAATGCAGGAATTAAAACTAAAAAAGACTTTAAAACACAAGCTATATTATTTTTAGGATATGTTCAAGCTCAAAAGTTAGCAAAAGCTGCAATTGAAAAAATTTCAGATAAAGCGGTATTAAAAGATATTTTAAATAACAATCCGGCTATAGATATTGCGCTGTTTGGAAGAATGGTTGCAGATGATCCTTCTTTAAATGAGGATGCTTCTGCACAAGTGGCGCACTCAATTTCTACTCACGCTGTACAGACAGAATTTGACTTTTATACTGCTAATGATGACTTATCTCCGGAAGATAATGCAGGTGCGAGTATGTTGGGAAATATAGAATTTAATTCTTCAACATTGTATAGATATGCAAACGTTGCGGTTCATGAATTGCTTAATCAACTTAAAGATAAAGAGGCTGTAAAAAACACTTTGAAACTGTTTATAGAAGCATTTTGTAATTCTTTACCGACAGGTAAGTCAAATACATTTGCAAACCAAACTTTACCTCAAGTTTTATTATTGACATTACGAAATGACAGACCAGTTAATATGGTAAGTGCATTTGAAGAAGCTGTAAAGTCAAATCAAGGATATGTAGAAAAATCAGTTGAAAAACTTACCGATGAATACAGAAAAACTGAAAAATTTGTAAATAAACCTGTATTTACTATCTATGTGAGTGTGGATAAATTTAAAGGATTATCAGAAATAGGTGAAGAAAAATCATCTTTAACCGAGTTGGTGGATGAATTTTCAAACAGGTTGGAAGAAATGATAAAAGAATTTTAGGTGACTAAGGTGAAAACTATTTTATTAAAGTTTGCAGGTCCTTTACAATCTTGGGGTTCAAGTTCACATTTTGAAAATAGGCATACTGATTTTTATCCAACTAAAAGTGCAATAATCGGAATTATTTCAGCAAGTTTCGGTTACAGAAGAGATAATGATGAAGAAATAAAAAAATTGAATAAAATAAAATTTGCTGTAAGAATAGATCAAAGAGGGAATTTGTTACGAGATTATCATATTGCAAGAAAGTTTAAAAATGGAATATTTGAGAGAACATATGTTACTAACAGATACTATTTGGAAGATGCGGTATTTGTTGTTGCAATTTCTCATGAAGATGATGACTTTGTTGATTTGATAGAAGAAAAACTTAAAAATCCGTTCTTTCAGTGCTACATGGGACGAAGATCCTTACCTTTGAGTGCAGATTTTATAATTTCAAAGACTGAAAACAGTGTAATTGAAAGCTTAAAGAAATGTGATTGGCAGGCTGCAAAATGGTATAAGAAGAAAAATAATAGAGAATTAATTGAGTTGGAGATACATGCTGACAGTAATTTGCTTGATAATTCAATTTATAGTTTGAAAAAGGATAAAGTTATTTCTTTTTCCCAAAAAGAGAGAAAATTTGCTTTTAGATATGAATCCGAAAGTATAATTAAAATTACAAATAAAATGTATAAAGACATTGAAACGAGTCATGATGTTTTTGGTAGTATAGGAGATTAATATGTATATATCAAGAGTAGAGATAAATATTAATAACAGAAAAAGAATAAGGGATTTGACTCATTTAGGTGCTTTTCATAATTGGGTGGAGCAAAGTTTTCCTGATGAAATAAAAAACAGGGTAAGAACAAGAAAACTTTGGAGAATTGATAGATTATACGGCAAAAATTATCTTATTGTTATAAGCTCTGAAAAACCTGATTTCAATTTACTTGAATATTATGGAGTTGAAAACAGTGCTGAAACAAAGAGCTATGACAAAGTTTTAGACAATATTGCTAACGGTAAACGTATGAGATTTCGTGTAGTTTTAAATCCTGTTGTAGCTGTTTCAAGTGGATTGAATAAACGTGGAAAAGTTAAGCCTATTTGTAATAATGATGAAGATTTAAAAAATTTTCTGATTGAAAGATCACAAAAGAACGGTTTTTTATTAAATACTAAAGAATTCGCTATTGTCAGTAAAACTTGTGAAACTTTTAGGAAGAAAAATGAGAAAAAAGTAAAATTAATTAAAGTAACATATGAGGGAATTTTAACAGTAGAAAATACTGAAATTTTTAGGAAAACTTTAATAACCGGAATAGGAAAGAAAAAGGCATACGGATTTGGATTATTGACTGTTTTGCCAATTGGTTAGGAAAAATGAAAGAAAAAATAGGAGCAAAAAAAACTGAATTAAAAGAATTACCGAGAATAAGTGATAGAGTTAGCTTTATTTATATTGAACATTCTAAAATTAACAGACACGACAGTGCCATAACAGTTATTGATAGCAGGGGTGTTATAAAAATTCCATCTGCTATGATAGGTGTTTTA
Source organism: Parvimonas sp. (assembly GCA_022770425.1). GTDB lineage: Bacteria > Bacillota > Clostridia > Tissierellales > Peptoniphilaceae > Parvimonas. The sequence goes on from JALEHY010000040.1 coordinate 69,879, forward strand.
CTTTTAGGACCGGGAACAGATATAAGTCATAGAGCTATGGAATTAATCGGTGATACAGGAACTAGTGTTGTTTGGGTAGGGGAAAGAGGTGTTAGAAATTATGCTCATGGAAGAGCATTGGCACATTCAACAAAATATTTAGAAAAACAGGCAAAACTGGTTTCAAATACTCATCTAAGACTTGGAGTTGCAAGAAAAATGTATCAAATGCGATTTCCTAATGAAGATGTGTCGTTTTTAACTATGCAACAGTTAAGAGGGCGTGAAGGTGCAAGAGTAAGAAGAGTATACAATATTCAAGCTAAAAAATATAATGTAAATTGGACTCATAGAGAGTATAATATAGAAAATTTTGAAGAAGGGACAGCGATAAATCAAGCTTTATCTTCAGCAAATGTCGCTCTTTACGGATTGGTTCACAGTATAATTGTAGCTTTAGGAATTTCTCCTGGACTTGGGTTTGTTCATACCGGTCATGATTTATCTTTTGTATATGATATAGCTGATTTGTATAAAGCAGATATTACTATTCCAATTGCTTTTGAAGTTGCATCAAATTTTAAAGATGGAGATGATATTGGTAAAATTACACGTCAAAAAGTTAGAGATGCTTTTGTTGATGGAAAACTTATGGTCAAAATTGTTAAAGATTTACAATTTTTGCTTGATATTAATGAGGATGAAAAAATTTTAGCCAATAGTATAAACTTATGGGATGATAAATTAGAACTTGTAAAATATGGAGTTAGTTACAAGGAGGAATCATAATGCCTTTAACTGTAATTACTTTAAAAAATGTGCCACTGTCTTTAAGAGGAGATTTAACGAAATGGATGCAAGAAATTGCAACAGGAGTTTATATTGGAAATTTTAATGCTAAAATAAGAGAAGAACTGTGGAACAGAATTAGTGATAGTGTTGGAGTAGGAGAAGCTACGATGAGTTTTTCATACAGGAATGAGATAGGATATAAATTTGAAACAAAAAATTCACAACGTAAATTTATAGATTTTGACGGAATTCCTTTGGTATTAATATCGTCTGAGGTATCTACAGTAGAATCTTCAAGAAAATTAGGATTTAGTAACGCATCTAAATTTAGAAAAGCAAGAAGATTTTCAAACTCAAAAAAACATCATATAAATCATATAAATTCTTATGTAGCAATAGACATAGAAACTGACGGCTTAGATGAAACAAAAAATTCAATTATTGAAATTGGAGCAGTAAAAATTGAAAAGGATAAAATTTTTGAGTTTAATAGATTAATAAAATATGATAAAATTATTCCGGAAGATATTAAAAAATTAACGGGGATTAGCAATGAGCTTTTGACAGAAAATTCAGTACCTATTCGTACTGGATTGATTGAGTTATTGGATTTTGTAGGTAATTTAGAAATTGTTGGGTATGGGTTGGACTTTGACATAAAATTTTTAAATTCAAATTTATCCAAGATTGGACTTCCTATTATTAAAAATAAGAAATACGATTTGATTAAATTTGTTAAGAACGAAAAACTTTTTTTAAATAATTATAAATTACAAACGGTATTAAAAAGTTATGGTATAAATGATAATGTACCACATAGAGCTTTAGAAGATGCTAAACTCATTTTTCAATTGTCAACCAAAGTGAAAAAATTTGTAGATATTATAAATAGAAAATAGGTATTTTTCAATAATTTTTTACTGTATTTCCCGCGTAAGCGGGGGTGATCCT
>JALEHY010000045.1 GCA_022770425.1 Parvimonas sp.
TTATCTTCTAAAAGTTTTCTTAAACCTCTATCGCTTTTCCCCTAACATAGAGGTAATATTTTCTATTTTCCAAAATATTGTTCTCCTTTTTTTATATGATTTTGGTTTTTGAGAATAAAAAAGGAGGACTTCTGCACTTTAGTGCAAATAGTCCTCCGATTACAACAATGAAAATCTTTTTTGTTGTATAATCATTATTTAGTTTTTGGTCTTTGCTACTTAAAAGTCTTTACTATTGTTTTCACCTCTTAATCTCCATTTCCATAATACAAATTTTACTTTGCGTGTTTTCTTTTTCTAATACCTAACAGAATAAGTAAACTTCCTGAAGCGAACATCAACCAAGCATATAGGGATAGGTTTGCTCCATCGCTTGTTTTAGGTAAGCTATTGTTTGTACTTGTGTTTGGTACTTTCGGTTTTTCAGTATTTGGTGGCGTTGGTGGTGCTGGCGGAGTTTCTTTCTCATTAGTGATAGTAAGCCCATCTTTCATGCTTCTTCCATATACTACCTTATACTGCTTGCCATCAAATTTAATGGCATTACTATCTTCTCCCACTTCTTTAACTGTGTATTTGTAGTAGTCTGTACTTCCAAGTCCATTTGCCACTTCAAGATTTTTGAATACTCCGCTCCAGTTATTACTTGCATTCAATTCAAGTGTTTTTCCTGTAGGATTACCATCTTTATATAGTCCTACGGTAATTTTTTCCGTTGGAGCTGTAATGGTGTTTCCTTTATGGTCTTTCCACAGCTTTGTTACCTTAACTTCTCTTGTAGGTGGTTCCATTGGTGTTAAAGGCGGCAGTTTTTTATTTTTTACTACAAAGCCTTTTTGTACATCTCATTCATATGTTACTTTATACCAAGCATTTCCTATTTTAATTGAGTTTTTGTTCTCTCCTACTTCTTTTACGGTGTATTGGTCAAGCTCATCTTTATTTTCAATTTCAAAAAGTACAAACGTTCCTTCAAACTTTTTCGGTTCTCCTATTTCTTCACCGTTTTTTAACAGTTGAAAAGAAACTTCAGGTGTTTCTTCATCTGTCTTTATTCCTTCCCAAATTTTCATTACCCTAATAACTTCTTTTGATTTTGGCAATTCGTCCGGAACATATTCCGCACTTAGCAAATTTTGATATTTTTGATCTTTAGAAACAAAAATATTTAACTTAAAATTTTTAGGTCTTTTATTTTTAGCATTTTGTTCCAAATCACTTGATATAAGTTTTTTATAAGCCTCTTCCATTTTTTCTTTATCATCAGATAATCCCGACCATATCGAAAAATTATCTAAACTATCGGAATAGTACCATATTGCACTTTGTGTTACCGTGTTTGCATCTTTTGCTTTTAATCCTTTTAAAATTCCATTTGCATCAATAGGATAACCATTATATATAACACTTAAAATTTTTTCTTCTGTTTTTTCATTTTATGTTTTCCTTTCTTCTTGATTTTAAGCAATAAAAAAACAATAAATCAAATTTGATTTACTGTTTTCTTGTAATGTTCTTTTTAATTCACTTTTATAAAGTTTATCGATAGTTTAACAGGATTATTTTAAGATTGCCGATATCGCTTTTTAAATATCATCTTTCTGTACTTTTTTTATAGATTAGATTCGGTATGTGAAAAAATCACACGGTTTCTTTGTAAATAAATTTTTATTTATGTTAAAATAAAATCACTCCGCTACATTCGCTTTACTCATTTCAAGTGAAATGATGTGTCATAAAATTCACTTTGCAAAGAATATAACATGTTATTTTTTATTTTATTTCCGATTTTTAAACATACTTATCATAAAAATTTATCTATTTTTTATCCGATATCTTATCTAAGCAAATAAAAAATAATACAAGGTCAAGCAATATTCCTATGGAATACTTAGCAATTTCTTGTCCTCTCAACAAATTTTTCATATCTATCAAAAGAAAGCTAAGCACCGACAATAAAATCCCAAACCAATACAATATTTTATATTTAAAAATTTTTCTCATAACAGTCACACTATATAAACAGCATCAAAGTCTTAGTTACAGTCCAAGCTAACCAATTTGGCATACCAAACTCTTTACAAACCCAATATATACCATCTTCGACCTTACCTGTGTAAGTATTTAAAACTTTCAAAAAAGTCCCCAATCCTATATATTTTGATATTGCACTACGAACTCCTGATGGTAACCTAAACCATATTTTATTTATTGCTTTTATAGCTAACTGTATTTTCCCAACTCTATTAATTGAAGGAACTTCTCCCAAAAACACTATTTGATTGCTATCAAACAAAAATCCTTTGTATATAATTTTATCATTAGTTAATTTACTATTAAATAAATCATATATTTCCTGATCTGAAAACCCTAAAGATTTTAATTGATCTTTGGTAGGTCTATCAAACTCATCTTTTTCTCGAACAATACCCATTTCTTCTTTTGCATTAACACTATTTCCGGTATACAACACAGGCACTATCATACTTGAAGCAAGTAAAAAAGCTAAGATTTTTTTTTGAATTGTTCACAGTTAAAACTCCTTTTTATTTTATTAATATAGATTATCTATATCTAATTCCATTATAACATATAATTTTATAAACGGCAACCTCTACTCAAAAAATATATTTTCTTAATAAGATTTTAAAATTTTACATTTATTTTTTCAATACTCAATTTTATGAAAGAAAGAGAGTTGAACCAAAAGTTCCTTGTTAACATCCGCCTTTCAGCTTTTTACTTCTTATATAGATTTTCGGAAATTTATCATGTGCATTAAAATATCCCATTATTTCAAAAAAATGAAATGCCCTTTTTTGTTCATCAAAATTCATATTTGTTTTTTCTTTTATTAATTTAGCACTTCTTTTGCTATGAATAAAATATCCGTTTTCATCTATATCTTTAATTACAATATCGTATAAGTCGTAATATTCTTCTTTCATTACCTCTCCTTATCTGATAAATTTACTTTGAACCTCATCCAAAATCATTTGAATGAAATCATCAAATTTCATTGAACCCTTATCCCCTTCTCCTCTTTTTCTTACAGAAACTGTTTTTTCTTCTAATTCTTTTTCTCCTACAACTAAACTGTAAGGTATTTTAGAAAGTTGTGCTTCTCTGATTTTAAATCCTATCTTTTCGGCTCTGTCATCAACTGTAACTCTGATATCATTTTTAGACAAAATATTTTTTAGTTCATAAGCATATTCATTAAATTTATCCGAAATAGGCAAAATTTTTACTTGCTCAGGTGCCAACCAAGTCGGAAATGCTCCTTTATATTCTTCAATTAAGTAAGCGATAAATCTTTCCATTGTTGAGATGACTCCTCTGTGAATTACAACAGGTCTGTGAGTATTTTTTCCGTCTTCTCCAACGTAAGTTAAATCAAATCTTTCAGGTAATAAGAAATCAAGTTGAATAGTAGATAATGTTTCTTCCAATCCCATAGCGGTTTTTACTTGAACATCAAGTTTAGGACCGTAAAATGCCGCCTCTCCTTTTGCTTCAAAGTATTCATATCCTAAATCGTCCATTGATTTTTTAAGCATAGTTTCAGCGTTATCCCACATTTTATCATCATCAAAATATTTTTCTTTATTTTTCGGATCTCTGTAACTCAATCTAAATTTATAGTTTGTAATATTAAAATCATCATAAACTGATTTCATTAAATTTACTACTCTTGTAAATTCTTCTTGAATTTGATCCGGACGAACAAATATATGTGCATCATTTAAAGTCATTTCTCTAACTCTTTGAAGTCCGGATAAAGTTCCGCTCATTTCATATCTGTGCATCATTCCGAGTTCTGCAATTCTTATCGGAAATTCCTTATAACTGTGTACTTCATTATTATAAACTTCCATATGATGAGGACAATTCATCGGTCTTAAAACAAGCATTTCTCCATTACCTAAATCCATAGGCGGAAACATTCCATCTTGATAATGATCCCAATGTCCGGAAGTTTTATATAAATCAACATTTGCAAGGATTGGTGTATAAACATGATTATAACCGCATTCAATTTCTTTATCAACAATATACCTTTCAACAACTCTTCTTATAGTTGCACCTTTAGGTAACC
>JALEHY010000063.1 GCA_022770425.1 Parvimonas sp.
GAAGTTTATATCTCCGTACTTCGCATTCTCGATTATTATAGTATGGTTCCGAATAAATATCATGAAATGGTTTCTGCACTTGGAAACATATGGGGGTTAATGTGGTATTTAAGAAATGGGATTCCTGTTGCATCTGTTGAGTACTTTAACAAAAGATATAAAAGCAGAGAAGAATTTGAAGAAAATTTAGAAGTTTGTTGTAGAAAACTTTCGATGTTTAATAAACATTCCATAAAAACTTTAGATTTTTATGTTTTACAGTTTGTATTTGGTTTAGAGAAAAATTTTTTAAGACTTGAAGACGGGATAATCGCAACAACAAATGGGGTAGATTATAAATTGATTTTATTTCAGGATATGGATGAAAATATCCGGTATATATTTGACAAAGAGTTATGCCTTAAAAAGTATCCGGGAAAGGAGATAAAACTTATTTTAAAAGGACTTGAAGGGAGATATAAGTTAAAAATTTCTACACTTAGAACAGAAAAAGGAACTATGTATTACGAGTCAAGCAGACTCGGAGAGTTGGAGGACTTTGATTTAAATGACATAGAGTACTTAAAAAATAAGGTTATACCTAAAATGGAAATAGAAAAAATAAATGTTAACGGAGTTTTTGAAAGAAAATTTAATCTGGATCTTTTTGAAATAAAATGTATAGAAATAATAAAATTAGGATAATTTCGTAATTTTTATTAAAAAATGTAACTATTTGTGATTAAAAATTTTACAAAAAAACTTTAACAAATAAAATTCGAAAAGAAATAAATAAATTATGTAACGACAAGTAGCATTATGTGAAGTATCATAAAAGAGAAGAGAATGTGAATTTAATTTTAACTTTTCTTACTATACTTAATATTGCTACTTTTTTATTTTGTTAAAATTATCATTCTGTAATAATTTTTAAAAATATAGTAATAAATTTTAAAAATTAAAAATGAATTCACAAGTTCTGATTAAATTTATTAACGGAATTAATACGATATAAAATTTATCGTGTAAAATAATTCAAAATAAAACGGAAAGAAGGGAAAACACATATGAGAAAATCAAACAAGATTATGTCATTATTTTTGATGTTGGTTATGATGTTATCTGTTGTTATACCAACATTAGCAAGTGCAAAAGAAGCACATAAAACAAAAGTGATAGTTCACAAAATCTTAATGAAAGATGATAATGCTTTGAACAATCACACAGATGAAAACAAAAATCCAAAATATGACGGAAATAAAATAACTGATATTTCACAATATTTTGGAGCGGGTTCTAAGGAAATAGCAAATGTCGCTTTTGATATTTACAAAGAAGGAGATACAGGAATACAAGGAACTGACGCTATATTTGGAGGAACAGCGGATCCATCAAAAAAATATGAAAAAATAGGAGATACTGTTTTGACTAAAGATGGTGTTGGAGCTGAATTTTCAAATCTTGAAGACGGAACATACATAATTGTTGAAAATAAAGAAAAAACAACTTATGTAGGAGAAAACGGTGCATCATTGTCAAACGCTAAAGCAATTCCTGCAAAAATTACTTTACCGATGACTTTACCTGACGGTTCAGGTTACTTTGACAATGCAAGTAAACCATTACATTTATATCCTAAAAATACAGAATCAGGAAAACCTGAAGTTGAAAAAAAATTAGGTGAAGGTGCACCTGTTGTTGAAGGAAGTGTGAAAGTTGGGGATACAGTACCTTATGAAGTAAACACAAAAATAAAAGCAGGTTCAGCTTACAAAACATTATCATGGGGAGATAAAGTTTCTGTCGGATTAACTTTTAATAAAGATGTTAAAATAACTGCTGATAATGGAATAGAACTGAAAGAGAATGAAGATTATGAAATTACTCAAGATGATAGCGGATTTTTATTAAAATTGACAGATAACGGTTTGGGAAAGGTGTCAAAAGTAACTGCTCCTACAAATCCAAGTTTACCTATATCAGGACAAAATAAGGAAGTAAAGATAACATTAAAATATTCTGCTACTGTTAACGATAAAGCTGTTGTAGAAAATCCTTTAGACAATACAGTTACTTTACATTACGGAAATAATAAATCATTTGTTCCTGAACCTAATGATAACAATCCTCCACCTGTAAAACCTAAAAATAAACAGATAAAGGTAAGTAAATCATTTATAACAGGAGATGGATTAAAAACGTATCAAGAATGGCCTGCTGATTTAGAAGTTACATTTGTATTAAAAGTTTATAATCCTGCTACAAATAGTTGGGATGATGCAGGAAAATCACTGAAGTTAAACAAAAACAAAACAGAAGATTCATTCAAAGATTTAGATGAAAATAAAGTTTATAAAGTTGTAGAACAAGAGATTAAAGGTTGGGTTCCAAATTATACTCTTAACGAAGATGGTACTTTGGTTGTAAAGAACAAGAAAAACGATAATCCACCTCCAATAACTCCGGATCCTGTAGTAGTAACTACTTATGGAAAGAAATTTGTGAAGGTAGATAAGAGTCAACAACATAAGACTTTAGCCGGAGCAAAATTCTATGTTATGAATGAAAGTAAAGATAAATATCTTTCACTTAAAGAAGACAGTCAACTTGATGCAGAACAAAAGAAATATGAAAAAGCACAAGATGATTACTTAAAAGCAGTTAAAGATAATTCTCCTAATAAAGATGATTTAAAACAAAAGCGTGATGAAGCTTACAAAGCTATGAAGATGAAGTGGAAATGGGTTCCTAAATCTGAAGTATCAAAAGCTTATGTTTTAATTTCAGATGAGAATGGAAAGTTTGAAATTACAGGACTTGCTAAAGGAAAGTATTATTTAGAAGAATTTAAAGCGCCTGACGGATATGTATTACCACAAGGCGATGCAATATATACACAATTTGAAGTTGGTGCAGGAACATATTCTCAAGAAGCTCTAAAGGTAAACAACGTTAAAATCTCTATTCCTCAAACCGGTGGTATGGGTGCAGTTGTAGTTGTACTTTGTGGCTTGGCTGTTGTAGGATTAGGACTTGCGATTAAGAAAAAAATAAACTCATAATAAATATAAAGGAGATATAAAAGTTTGAATCTCTTGAAAG
>JALEHY010000018.1 GCA_022770425.1 Parvimonas sp.
TATTCTTATGAAATGAGGAATGGGAAACAACATTATTACATTCACAACAAAGACGGTGAAAAAAGAGAAGTGAGTAGAACTTCAATTCCTATAGATATACTAAAAGCCTTTGAAAAAGGCTTTGAAAAATCTTCAGATGAATATGAAGACAGAAAAATAAAAAGAAAAAATATTCTTTTGGGAATACTGTTAGTTATAGTAATAGCAGGAATACTTATTTACTTTAATTGAAATTTGACACTTTAAAGAAATCTGATTTTGACTGTTGGTATAAGTTAAAACTTTTTGTTTATGAAAATATTGAAGATTTTTATGAAAAAAATCCGACTGTAAATATCTATTTTTCAACTACTAAGGCAAAATAACGTATGATAAGGCTGAATATTCTCCAAATGATTATATAATGTTTGGGAAAGAGAGTAAGGAAATTTCTGAAGAGATTTTAGTTAAAAACAAAGAATATTATATAAGAATATTGATGCTGAGAGAAATTCGTTTCTTAAATTTATCAAATTCGGTATCAATAGTTTTATTACCAAGACAACAAGATTTTTCAGAACTTGAAAAATTTGAAAATCTACATAGATTACATTGGAGTGAGTAATGGACGAAGAATTATATGATTTATTAAAACAAAAAAGAAAAGATGATGCCATAAAATATATCAGAAATAAATATGATATGGATTTTAAAAGTGCAAAAGAAACAATTGATAAGATGACAAAAACATTGGAATTTTTTGAAGGTAAAAACCGTGGTTTATCAAAAACTGATTTTTCCGATATGTTTAAAAATTCAATAATATCAAGGATATATGATAATGATTTATATGCACTGATAAGAGAAAATAGAAAAATAGAAGCTGTAAAATATGTAAAAGACAAATATAATTTTGATTTAGAAAAGGCAAAAGCTATGGTTGATACTTTAGAGCCGGAGATGTTTACAGAAAAAAGTATTATTTCTGCATCAAATTCTAATTCATCTAATTTTGAAAGTGGTTATAGTATTGGAAACTATTCCTATAAAATGATTGATGGAGAACAACTTTACTATACTTATAAAGACGGAGAAAAAAAAGAAGTAAATAGGGTTTCAATTCCAAAAGATATACTTAAAGATTTTGAAGAATCTGCAGATGAATATGAAGATAAAAGAATAAAAAGAAAAAATATTCTTTTAGGAATACTTTTAGTGATTATAATAGCAGGAATACTTATTTACTTTAATTAAAATTTGACACTTTAATTTGTTTGTGTTACAATTTAAGTGATGTAGAAATATATCAAAATTAAATTAAAAATTCAGGAGGAAGGAATGATTATTAGATAACTATTATGAAACAGAAATTTAATAGCTTTTTAGAGCTTGGTTTTTTGTTGCCATTTTAGTTGTACATTCCTTTTTGTGTTCTTTTTAGGACTCCTTTTTGAGTTGCAAAATGAATGTTAAAATGGCAATAAGTAGGTTGCCATTTTTTTGTGGCTTAATTAAGGAGGATTTATGCTTAGTATAAAAAATTTATCGATATATTTGATTAAGGACTTTAGAACAGTAATTGAAAATTTTAGTTTTTCTTTAGAAAACGGAATGAAAGTTTGTATAATCGGAGAAGAGGGAAACGGAAAGTCCAGCATTTTAAAGGCGATAGTTGATGATGAGAACTTAAAAGAATATGCTGAAATAAGTGGAGAAATAAATAAGTCTAATGAAGTTATAGGATATTTACCACAGATTTTAGAAGCAAAAATTTTAAATTTTTCAACAAAGGAATATCTTGAAAATAAGATTAAAGATGAATACTTTGACTATAACTTATTTTACAGATTGTTAAATGAATTAAAATTTAATGAATACTTAATAAATGAAAAACAAAAGATAAGTGAATTATCAGGTGGAGAAAGAATTAAATTTATTCTACTTTGTGAACTTATGAAAGAGCCGACTTGTCTTTTACTTGACGAGCCGAGTAATGATTTGGATATTAATTCTATTGAGTGGCTTAAGAATTTTATAAAGAGTATTGATATTCCAATAATTTTTATTTCCCACGATGAAGATTTAATTAAGACTTGTACAAATGTAGTTATTCATATCGAACAACTTATGAGAAAACAAAAACCGAAGATTTCGATTGAAAAGTTGGATTATGAAAATTATGTTGAGAATAGAGGAAATGCTATTGAAAGACAGGAAAGAATTGCCAAAAAACAAAGAGAAGAATTTGATAAGAAACAAAGAAAATATCAGAAAATTTATGAAAGAGTGCAGCATGAAATCAGAAGTACAAAAAATGATTTTTGGGGGACAGAGCTGAAAATAAAAATGCATACCGTAAAATCTATCGGAAAAAGACTTGAAAAGGAAAAAGAAAATTTGCTTGAATTTCCTGACTATGAAGAAGCGATTTTTGTAAAATTTGACGAAAATATAAATTATTCTTCAAAAAAGGAAATTTTAGACCTTAATTTAGGAAAACTTGTGGTAGGAGATAAAATTTTAAGTAAGGATATAGAGTTAAAAGTTTTTGGAAGTGATAAGATTTGTATAATCGGGGAAAATGGAGTAGGGAAAACAACTCTTTTAAAAATTATTTTAAAAAATATTAAAAAAAGTGTTAGAATTTCCTATATGCCACAAAATTATGATGACAAAATGAATCTTGATATGAGTATCATAGATTTTTTAAGCAATACTTACAAAAAAGATGAAATCACAAAAATTAGAACATATCTTGGTTCAATGAAATTTACGGCAGATGAAATGTTACACAATTTAAAATCTCTTTCAGGGGGGCAAAAGGCGAAAGTTTATTTTTTGAAGATGATTTTAGAAAATCCTGAAGTTTTAATTTTAGATGAACCTACAAGAAATTTATCTCCTTTTTCATCAATTGAAATCAGAAAACTTTTGAAATCGTATAAAGGAACGATTATTTCCATTTCTCATGATAAAAAATATATTTATGAAGTTTGTAATAAAATTTATGAATTTACGGAAAACGGATTGAAATTTATATGTTAAAAAATAAAGGAACTTATATAAATTCAAATTTGTGAATAAATGAATATATTAATGGCAAAATTTAGAAAATGTATTTTCTGTTTTGATAATTTTTTAGTCGGTAAAATAAATTCTGTTTGAATAGTTTTTACGGTGAATTGTAAATTAGCACAGGTAAGGTTAAAAACTTTTTTGTGCTTTTTTATTTTTTAATAAGTATTTTAAGTTTTGTTTAAGGTGAGAGTTGTAAAATACGTTTATACAATAAAGTGTTGTATGGGTATGAAAAATGAAAATAAATGGAGGTAAGTTTATGAAAGTTAACAAAATAGCTATAGAACTTTTTAGTTTGGCAATATTATCCGGAAGTTTAGTAGCTTGTAGTCCTAAGGCTACAACTAAATCTGTAACTCCGGTGTCAAAAACAGAAAATGTAAGTGCAGTAAATTCTAATATAAAGACAAAAGAAGAACTTTTTGACGATGATGATTATACGGTTAATTTTGATGATTCGGGGGCGATAAAGTTGAATTTGTCGGATTTATCGTTAGTCAATGGTGACGGAGTTTCGGTTTTTGACAGAAAAATTACAATTTCTAAGGGAGGGATTTATGTTTTAAACGGTAAACTTGAATCAGGACAAGTTGTAGTCGATGTAAAAGATGATGAAAAAGTCAGACTTATTTTAAACGGAGTTGATATTTCTTCTTCCACTAACACACCGATTTTTGTAAAGAATGCTAAAAAAGTTATTATAACATTAGCTGCAAATACAGAAAATAATTTGTCTTTAGACGGAAAAGTTACAAAAACAGAAGAAAATAATGATTCAGTTATCTATTCAAATAGCGATTTAAGCTTTAACGGTACAGGAGTTTTAAATCTTTCGTCAGGGTATGGTAAAGGTATAATTTCCCAAGATAAATTAGTTTTTGTCGATGGAAAATATGATTTAGACACACTTGACCATTCCGTTAAAGCTAAAACAGGTCTTGCAATAGCAGACGGAAGTTATAATATAAAAACCGGTGAAGAAGGAGATGGTTTAAAAGCAGAACATGACAGTGATAAAAGTTTGGGATATATTTATATTGATAACGGTAAATTTGATATTTCTGTAGGAGACGACGGAATAGGGGCAAGTTCAAATGTAACTATCAATGGAGGCGATATAAATATTTCTAAAAGTACTGAAGGAATTGAAGGAGAAAAAATTGATATAACAGGTGGGAATATTAAAGTGGTTTCTTCTGACGATGGAATAAATGCAAGTAGCAGTAACAAAGACAGCGCTGTAAATAAAGAAGATTTGTATATCAAAATTTCGGGTGGAAATGTTCAAGTAAATGCAAATGGAGATGGAATAGATTCAAACGGAAACTTTTTTGTAACAGGCGGAGAAACTTTTGTAGAGGGATCGACAGACAATGGAAATGCTGCTGTTGACTATGACGGGACGGGCACGATAACAGGAGGAGTTTTTGTTGCTGTTGGAAGTGACGGGATGGCACAAAGTTTTGGAGACAGTTCAACTCAAGGAAATATTTTGACAAGTTTTTCTGGCAAGCAAAAGGGAACGCTTAAAGTTTCTGATAAAAACGGAAATTTGATTAAAGAGTTTACACCTGTTAAAGAGTATAAGTCGGTTGTAGTGAGTACGCCTGATTTAAAACAAGGTGGCAGTTATGTGTTAAGTACAGATTCTGAAAAGTCGGAGATTACTCTAGATAAGATAAGTTATGGAAACAGTAGAGGTGAATTTGGCAGACCGAAAAAAAATAAAGAAAATGAACGACCACAAGATAAACCACATTAAAAAATAATGTAAATAAAAAGTAAAAATAATTTAAGATAACTGAAATTTATATAGCAATTATCCGTATACAATGTGTACGGATAATTTTTATATCTTTAAATTATATAAACCGAAAAAATATTGAAAGAAATAAAAAATACTACTTCATAAAAAGTAGTATTTTTTCGAAAAACGGATAACCGAATATTCTAAAAGTATTTAGTTATAAAGTGTATTTTAAATTTTTATAAATCTACTTATCGTTGTAATTATAGAGATTAGCTTAAATCTATTTGCTTATTTACTATATCGTCAAAATCATCATTATGGCTTATGACTATCAATGTAATTGAATATTTTTCAATAAATTTTTTCAAATTTTTTACAAGATCCTTTGCCATTTTTCTGTTCAAACTTGCAGTAGGTTCATCTAAAATCAAAATTTCAGGTTTTCTTATTAACATTCTTGCAAGATTTATCCTCTGTTTTTCTCCTCCGCTGATATTTTTAGCTCCTTCGGATAAAACAAAATCAAGTTTTTTATTCTCAACAAATTCTCTAAGACAACAAATATCTATAACTTCATCCAAATCACAATCTTGGTATGTATCGTCCAAAACTATATTTTCGTAAACAGTATCTTCAATCATAATCGGTTGCTGTTCGACCTGTATTACATTTTTATAGTATAAATCTATATCTATTTCATTAATATCTACAGAATTATACTTTATACGAATTGTATCTGATTTTAAAAATCTACTTATCAAATTTATTAAAGTTGTTTTTCCGCTACCGCTCATACCGTTTATTTTAACTACATCATCTCTGTGAATAGTAAAATTTATATTTTCTAAAATTCTTTTATCTGAATTTTCATTATATAAAAAATATTTACTATCAAACTGTAATTCTTTAAATTTATCCAAAAAGTTTACTTTTCCTTTATTAACATTATAGTCGAACATATAACTTATATTTGAAACCAAGTTTTTGCTTACTTTTCTTTGACTCAATAAATCGGAAATCACAATTATAGGTTCGGTCATATAAGCAATCAATGTGTATATAGCTATAAGTTTTCCTATTGTCAACATATTTACAAGTATCAAATATAATCCGAAACCTAAAATAAAAAACGGAATAATGTTATTTAAAGCTACGTACAACGCTACAAAAAAAGCATACGCAAATGATATTTTCATATCCACGTCATATATATCAGTCTTTTGTAGAGAGTTGAATTTATCAGAAAAATATTTGCTCTTGTTAAGTTGTAAAATAGTTTTAAAACTGTTTAAGGATTGAATAATAAATTGATTAATGTTAGCTGTATTATATTGTAATTTTTGAGTTTTTTCCGCTATGTACTTTGAAATTTTGTTTTGTATAAAGTAACAAATCAGTATTAGCACAGGAACAAATACCGATAAAATAATACTGTAATACATCATAATCAAAAAAGGAACTAAAAATTGTATTAATTGTATTATAAAAGTAGTTCCGCCTACTGAATACCATTTAGAAACAGATTTTATATCAGTCAAAAATTGTGATGAAACAAGTCCGCTATCTACAGATAAAAGCTCTTTTCTAAAAATTAACTTTTTAAACAAATGATTTTTAATCAAAAGTTCTCCCTTTTTGGACACTTTATGATGATAATAATTAGAAAAAAACACGAACGTCAAAAACAAAGGTAATACAAAAAAATACTTAAAAATTTCAACTTTAAAATAAGTAAAAATTTTATCTGAATCTTTAACTATATAATCTATCAAATTTTGAATAAGCAAAATCAGATACATATTAGCACTGAGTTTAAGTATTGAAAAACACAAGCAAACAATCTTTATCGGTAACAATTCTTTTAAAATATTTTTAAAATTTATCATATATTTTCTCCTTTAAATTATCATTCCAAAGTATAATCTATCAAATCCTGCTTTTCTAATATTTCAATAATAGAATCCAAAAAATTTTTAAAAAATATACATCTTGGCTTTTTATTTTTTTCTTCATAAATTAAACAATCACCATTTTTACAAAAAGATGCAAATTCACACTCTTTACATTCATCAAAATCAGAAAACATTATACTATCATTAATATTTTTTACGTTATAATAATCTTCTACAAAGCCTAAATTAACTCTATTTGAATCGGAATCAACAGAACATTTAGAGACTTTACCATTAGGGTAAATAACAAAACAATTTTTATCAAAAGCTAAACAAGAATTTTTAGAATATAATCTCCATAATATTGGTACATGATTTCCGCCAATAGATACAAAATTATTTATTAAATCTACCATTTTTTTGGTATCGCTAACTTCACTATTACAATTATTTGAAAAATTAGTTACTTGATGAAAATCTGCCATAACATTAGAATAAATACCAAA
The DNA here is from genome assembly GCA_022770425.1 of Parvimonas sp. Classification (GTDB taxonomy): domain Bacteria; phylum Bacillota; class Clostridia; order Tissierellales; family Peptoniphilaceae; genus Parvimonas. The sequence continues at coordinate 7,206 of JALEHY010000018.1, forward strand.
ATTATTAATAAAAAATTTAAAATATTCTGGCATATAATCTATGTTTTCATCTGAACAATTTGTTCTTATAATGAAATTTGTATCAGATGTATCTTCTTTTAAAATATCATCTAAATTTGATATTATTTTGTTGAAAGTACCTTTACCATTAGCCAAATATCTATATTCATTATGCACTTTTTCTACACCATCGATTGTTATTTGAAATGTTGAAACTTTCATACTTTTTAATTTATTATATGTATATTTATTGAGTAAATAACCATTTGTTGTTATTGTTGAATTATAGGATATTCCTTTTAATTTGCACAAAGGGTAAATTAAATTATATATTTTTTCTATGTTAGAAATCTCTAATAAAGGTTCTCCACCAAACCAATTTATGTTTAAATGTTTTATTTTATTATCAATTATGAATTTTGTTAAAAATTCGATTACATTATATAATTTATTAGATATATTTTCCTTTTTCAGTGTTTCAAAGCAATATGGACATCTAAAGTTACATTCTAAAGTCAATATTATAGTAACATTTAACATTGATTTTTCATAAAAGCCTGATTGAAAAGGATTGACTGGATTTAAAAGTAAGTCAGATATTTCGTTATCAGATAATATATCTTCTATTGAATTAAAGTCGTTACAATTATATTTTAATGATACAGAATTGTTTAAATTAAATATTATTTTAAATCCATTATCTACTGATGAGTCAAAAATTTTTAATTCTTTTTTCATAAAATATCTCCTAAGATAATGTTAATAATATAAAGCAATTAAAGAAATAAAGAAGCATAACCCCCTTTATTTCTTTAATTACTAAAAATTAATTTAAATTTAACCACATGTACCAAATATAATAACTATATTACATCCACAATTCGTATTTTTTAGCTTTTCAGCCTTGCTATTTTTCTTGATTATAATTTTTTTCTTCATAATTTCCTCCTTATATACTTTTTTATTCGAAGAATAATGAATTATGTAATTACATAAACATTATACCACGTCATCAAACACAAGTCAATTGTTCGTAATATATTTTATAAAAAAAATATATTAAAAATATATATAATAAAAAATTAAGTTTATTAAATGTAAAAATAATATTTAGTTCAAATAAATCTATTATTTTAATAAAATATGAAAAAATAAATAAATTATCGCTGTATTATTTTGTATAATTATTTAACAATAATATAAAAATAATATCTAAAAATATAATAGAGGCTAAAGCCATATGTAAAAATTTTATAATAACAAATAAAAAATACTACTCAAGAAAAGTAGTATTTGATTTTGAAATTGTAAAGTATATATTATATATGGATAATTTTTTATTGATTTTTAATTTATCTGATATACGAAACCATATTTTTTTCTTCAATTTTTACAAGTCCGATAGATTTGTAAAATTCATTATCTCTAATGTCGTAAATATCCGTAAATAGACACAACGATCTGACATTACTGTATTTTTCGGCAATAAAATTAAAAAGTTTTGTCCCTATTTTTTGTCTGTAAAAGTCAGGGTCTACAATTAAATCTTGAATTAGCACAATATGTTCTCCGTCACCGACACAACGAATAAAACCTACTAATCTGTTTTTTTCGAAAGCCCCTAAAAGATATAAAGACTTTTCGAAAGCGGTTTTTAATTTTTCGTCATCTTGTAAATATGCACTCCAATTCGCCGATTTAAAAATTCTCTTTATATCTTCAAAATAATCATTAAAATTAAATTCTTTAAATTCCATAAATCCTCCTAAATTTCTAAAAACAGTTTAATTCCTTCCTTTAATTTTTCTTCGCTAAGTGTTGCAAAGCCGAGTAAAATTGAAGGAGTTTCTCTTTTTGTTCCGTACGAGCCAAGTCCGTAAACTTTTATTTTTTTCTTTTTTGCACTTTCCACGATATTTTCTTCACAGTAGGCTTTTGGGTATTCCAAAACGATATGAAGTCCCGCATCGGCTCCTTTTACGGTAATATCTTTTCTTTTGTTCAGCATATCAATAAGTAATTGTCTTTTTTTAGAGTAAATTTTTCTCATCTTGTTTAAGTGCTTTTCGAATTCTCCAGTTTCAATAAATTTTGTAAGTATTTTTTGTACCATAATCGATACAGGGCAGATGAAATAGTGATATTTTTTGTTGTATTTTTCAATTAAATCTAACGGTAAAACCATAAAACTGACTCTAAATGCAGGAGATATTGACTTTGAAAATGAGCCTATGTAAATTACTTTGTCATTTATATCAATTGATTTTAATGCAGGGACAGGTCTTTTTGAATACTTAAATTCGCTGTCGTAGTCATCTTCAACTATATATCTAATATTTTTTAAATTTAGTATATCTATTCGCCTTTTCATATTCATAATAACTCCGGTAGGAAATTGATGAGCAGGAGTTAAAACGCAAATATTCGAGTCGCTTTGCTTTAACTTTTTTAAACTCATTCCGTTTTCGTCAACGGGAATGTAGTTGTAAGAAATTTTATTTGTGTCCATTATATTGTGTAACATTTTGTAACCCGGATCTTCTATCGCAAAAGTTCCGTCGATTAAATTAAAAATAATTTGAAATAAGTATTCTGAGCCGCTTGAAATTATTATTTGCTTAGGGTCGGCATAAAATCCTCGAGATTTTTTTAAATATTCTGAAATTTGTATTCGTAAAGGAAGATATCCTTGATAGTCAACCTTTGTTAAAATATCCTTGTTTTCGAAGATACTTGAAGATAGTTTTTTAAATGTTTTGTATGGGAAACCTTCATTTGAAACGCCGTTATACGAAAAATCATATTCAATATTTTCTTCCTTTTTTTCAAAATTTATAGGTTTACTGTCTAAAATAAAAAGTTCGCCAACGTTTGAAACAAAAAAACCACGACGCTCTTTTGAATAAATAAATCCTTCTTCTAAGAGTTTCGCATATGCGTTATCTACTGTATTTATTGAAATTTTATATTCTTTTGCCAAAGTTCTTTTGCTTGGAAGTTTAGTGTTGGCTTTGTAAGTTCCGTTTATTATTTCTTTTTTAAAATATTCATAGATTTGTAAATATATTACTCCGTTTTTAATTATAAGCATATCTGACCTCATAAAAAAATGTTATTTTGATACTATTAATAGTACCACTAAATATATTATACTATAGTCATAACAAAAGAGAAAGGAGTTTTTATATGGAAGAAAGATTCAATATAAAAAAAATAACACTAATAGGAGTTATGGCGGCGGTGGTTTTTGTTGCATCGCAAATTCAAATTCAAGTTCCTGCAGGACTTGGAGTAACAAGAGTACATATAGGCAATGGGTTTTGTTTGCTTTGTGGGTTATTGTTGGGACCTTTTGCAGGTGGATTATCTTCAGGATTAGGTTCTGCATTTTTTGACTTATTAAATCCTATTTATTTAACTTCTGCACTATTTACATTTGCATTTAAGTTTTTAATGGCTTATGTGTGCGGGAAAATTGCTTATTTTGGACGATCAAATGCAGATGATATGAAGAAAAATTTGTTAGGTTCAGTCACAGGGGCGTTTCTTTATGTTGTTTTATATTTGTCAAAGAGTTATTTTAAAGATATTTTTGTAAAAGGACTACCACAAACAGGTGCAATAGCGGCAACTGTTACAAGACTTTGGGCTTCAACCGTAAATGCAATAGTCGGAGTAATAATTGCGCTTATTTTAGTTAAGATTTTATTGCCGATAGTTAGAAAGACTTTGAAATAATGAAAGCAGTTGTATTTAATGATTTTTGCAGTTTAGGCAATTGTGCCTTGAAAGTTAATATAAGTGTTTTGATGCAAAATGGAATCGAAATTATACCTATTGCTACAAAATTTTTTTCGGCGCATATGGGGTACAGCAATTATTTAAGTTTTGAAAATAAAAATTTTAAAGAAATTGTACTTAATATTTTAGAAAATGAAAAAAGTATTGATTTAGTCTATATTGGATTTGTTGATTCGAAAGAACAGTTAGAAATTATAAAATATTTTTTGAAAAAATCAAATCCTAATAAAATTATTTTAGATCCGATTCTTGGAGATAACGGTAAAAAATATTTAGGAGTAAACGATGAACAAGTTCAAATTTATAGAGAATTTATAAAATTTTCGGATATTATAACACCGAATTTGACAGAAGCTATGTTACTTTCGGATTTTAATAAAGAGTTTGTAAATATTGAAAGAGAAGATGTTTTAGAAATGGCGAAAAATTTACAAAATATCGGTTCAAAAGAGGTGATTATAAAAGGACTTAACGAAGGGGAAAATCTTATAACTTTGTATTTTGACGGTAGTTTTACATGGAATAAAATAAAAAAAGTAGAAACTAAGATTTGTGGAACGGGTGATGCCTTTTCTTCATTAATTTCAGTTTGTGCCATTAATGATAAAAATTTGAAAAATTCAATTTCCAAAATACAAGATTTGCTCTATTACACTATCTGCAACAAAGAGCTTAATGATGGATTAAATGAAATAAATACAGAATTTTTAAAACTTGACTACAATTAATTTTTAATTGTAGTTTTTTGTTTTGAGATATATGTTTTAAAAATTTAGCAATTTAAGATATATTGAAAAAAATTTACTGTAATGTTATAATGTGACTAATATATTATTTCAATATTAAATAAGTAAGGAGGATGATTATGAAGATACTTATAATAGGTAAAGGTGGAAGAGAACACGCAATGCTTAAAGCATGTCAAAAGAGTAGATTAGTTTCTGAGATTTTTGTTTTACCCGGAAATGTTGGAATGAAAGATTGTACTTTGGTTGATATAGATATGTATGATATTGAAGCGGTTAAAAATTTTGCTTTGGATAACCAAATAGATTTGACTATTGTAGGGCCGGCAAGTGTTTTGGCTCTTGGAATTAAAGATGAATTCGATAAAAGCGGACTTAAACTTTTTGGACCTACAAAATCTGCAACCAGAATCGAATCCAGTAGATACTTTACAAAACAACTTATGGAAAAATTAAAAATTCCTTCTACAAAATACAATGTTTTTACAGACAGAGATTTAGCGATTAAATTTTTATCTGAGCATGAAAAATTTCCGGTTATGATAAAGCTGGATAATCTTACTCTTAAAGACAGTATGAAATTGGCAAGAGGAAATAAAGCTGCGATAGATATTGTAAATGAAATTTTTGAAGAGAATGAAAATGCAAAAATTTTGGTTGAAGAATATATAATCGGAAAAGAGTTTTCTATTTTTGCTCTCGTTAACGGTAAAAATGTTTATCCGCTTGAAATAGTAAAAGATTATAAGAGAGTTTTAGACGGTGATCAAGGTGAACATACTGGAGGGATGGGAGCGTGTAGTCCTGTCGGGAATGTAAGTGAAATCGAAATAGAACAAATAGTAGATAAAATATTGAAACCTATGGTAAAATCTATGTACGAAGATGGTTACGGATTTGAAGGTTTTTTATATGGAGAAATTGTAATTACAAAAGACGGAGTGAAAGTTTTAAGTTTTAATGCAAGGCTGGGAGATCCTGAAGCGGAAGTTTTACTTCCAAGACTTGAGTCTGATTTTGTGGAAAATATTTTAGATGTTATGAGTGGAAGAGAACCACAACTTAAGTGGAATAAAAAAGTTTCAGTAGGAGTAGTTCTTGCATCTAAAGGATATCCGAGTGAAGAAAAGTTACAAGAAAAATTAGAATTAAAACCTATAAAAAATGAGATTTGTTTTATGGGAGTTGAGGAAAAAAATAACGAATTGTATGCGAGTGGTGGCAGAAATTTAATCATTACTTCACTTGGTGATGATTTTGAAAAAGCAAGACAATCGGTATATGAGGATATTGATATAATAAAAACAGATTCAATCATATACAGAACAGATATAGGGGAATTTTAAAAGTATTAATAAAAAAAACAGAAAAAACCAAATTGATTTCCGGTTTGGTTTTTTTGTACTTTTAATTATTTTATGGGGATTTTATAGCAAAATATAGTTACATAATTTTGATAAAATCAAAGATTAACAGTTATGTATATTTTAATTGTTTGTTATTAGATAAATAGTTAGTTTCTATTTCTCTAATTTGATATTATAGTTTGAGTATAGTTTGGGAGAATATGTTGATTAAAAATTTTAAAAAAATTTTTTAAAAACTATTGACAATAAAAATATTAGGTGGTATACTATTCAAGTACCGTTCGCAAGGGTACAAACAAAAAAAACTTTTCAAAAGGTGTTGACAAAGAAGAAAATATATTATATAATATATTGGCAGTTGATTTTAAGAGTAAGGCCCTATGGTCAAGCGGTTAAGACATCGCCCTTTCACGGCGGTAACCCGGGTTCGAATCCCGGTAGGGTCACCATATTAACTTAAAAAGTACATATTAATAAAAGTAGGTTTTATTTGGGCGCATAGCTCAGTTGGGAGAGCATCTGCCTTACAAGCAGGGGGTCATAGGTTCGAGCCCTATTGTGCCCACCAAATACGGCCTGGTAGTTCAGTTGGTTAGAATGCTAGCCTGTCACGCTAGAGGTCGTGGGTTCGAGTCCCATCCAGGTCGCCAACTATGCTGGTGTAGCTCAATTGGTAGAGCAACTGACTTGTAATCAGTAGGTTAGGGGTTCAAGTCCTCCCACCAGCTCCA
>JALEHY010000022.1 GCA_022770425.1 Parvimonas sp.
TTCTACTTCGTTTACTATTCTTACGGAAACTCTGTCAAGTATTTCGTATGGTATTCTTGCCCAGTCTGCTGTCATAAAGTCTGTTGTTGTAACCGCTCTTAGAGCTAAGGTGTAGTCGTATGTTCTAAAATCACCCATTACTCCAACGGTTCTGTTATTGGTTAATACTGCAAAATATTGACCTATATTTTTATCTTCTTTTGCTTTTGCAATTTCTTCTCTGAATATTGCATCCGCTTCTCTTAAAATTTCTAATTTTTCTTCTGTAACTTCTCCCATTACTCTAATTCCAAGTCCCGGACCCGGAAATGGTTGTCTGTAAACTAAGTACTCAGGCATTTTTAATTCAAGTCCAAGTCTTCTTACTTCGTCTTTGAACAAATCTCTTAGAGGTTCGATAAGTTCTTTAAAATCTACTACGTCAGGTAATCCCCCTACATTATGATGTGATTTTATAACTTTAGCATCTCCAAGTCCCGACTCAATTACATCAGGATATATCGTTCCTTGTCCAAGATAATCAACTTGTCCTATCTTCTTTGCCTCATCTTCAAATACTCTGACAAATTCTTCTCCGATTATTTTTCTTTTTTGTTCAGGATCAGTAATTCCTTTTAATTTTCCTAAAAATCTATCTTTTGCATTTACTCTTACAAAATTTAATTCTTCATCTTTAAATGCTTCTTGTACTTCATCGCCTTCATTTTTCCTCATTAGCCCTGTATCAACAAACACACAAGTAAGTTTATTGCCAATAGCTTTTGAAAGTAATGCTGCACAAACCGAAGAATCCACACCTCCGGAAAGTGCCAATAATACTTTTCTGTCTTGCACCGTTTCTTTTATTTTTTTTATTTGCTCATTCATAAAGTTTTTCATAGTCCAATCGCCTTTTGCTCTGCAAATATCATATAAAAACGAATTTATAAGAGTATTTCCCTCTTCTGAGTGATTAACTTCCGGATGATACTGAACAGCATAAATCTTCTTTTCCTCATTTTCAATTCCTGCATAAGGACAAGTGTCCGTATGTTGAATACATTCAAATCCGTAAGGAAGTTTTACAACTTGATCTTGATGACTCATCCATACTATTGTTTCGTCCTTTACCTTTGAAATAAGTTTTGAATCCTTATCTTTTATGCATAAAGTTTTACCAAATTCCTTTTTATCCGCTTTTTCAACTGAGCCACCAAGAGTTTGAGAAATTAATTGCATTCCGTAACACAATCCAAGAATAGGTATATCTAATTCAAATATTTCTTTTTCAATTTTTGGTGCATTTTCATCATAAACACTATTTGGTCCACCGGTAAAAATTATGCCTATCGGTTTTTTATTTTTAATTTCAACAAGTGCTTTATGATAAGGTATAACTTCACAATAAACATTAAGATCCCTTACACGTCTTGCAATTAACTGATTATATTGCCCTCCAAAATCAACTATAATTACTAATTCATTCTTCATAAATGTCTCCTTTACAAATAAAAAATACTATAATATATTATATAATATTTACTGATAAAGGTAAATATTATATTGTCCATTAAAAGCCATCATTTTTTTCTTTATAAAAAAATCGGTTTAAAATTTAAAACCGATTTTTATTTTTTACATATTTCTCGTTGCTATTATATCCACACCAGTATCTAAAACATTTTTAAGAACAACTTCTCCAACTTTAATTGGTGAAAAAACTTCTACCTTATCTAATTCTTTCATAATTTCAAAAATCATATTTTTCGGTATTTCGTCTGAAGTTTTAACAGGCAATCTGTTATGAACGGCATTTTTTATTTTTACAGTTGAAGTTATCGTTCTTGTCGGAAAAGTCAATTCCTTCTTACCATATCCCGCTCCTTTTGGACATTGATTTCCTGTAACTTTATAATCATTATCTTCATCAACTTTTATTCTACAACCTACCGGACAAACTATACAAACCATATCTTTCATTATTGCTCATCTCCTTTAACCATAGAAATAATTATTTTTCCGTTTGCAGACTCAACTTGTTTTTTAGTTAGAGTAATTTTTTCCATTTCTGCAGGAGCAACATGAGATTTTTTAAAGTCTTTTATCTTATTTCCGCTTTCATCTGTTACAGAAATAATTATATTTTTTTCTACACTTTTAACTCTAAAGAAAACTTCTAATCTGTTTTCCATATTATCAACCCTTATTTTTTGCGGTACAGTGTAAAAAATACCTTCTCCATTCACAAGTTCAATAAAATTATTTTCCACTTTTTTATCTTTACTTAAAATATATTGTGCTGCTGACCTTCCGGCTTTTTGACTCTCTCCTGTTACAAAGTCAACCAAGTCATGAACATGACATACATTTCCGCAAGCAAAAACTCCGTCCATGCTTGTTTCCATATTTTCAAAAACAAACGCTCCTTTTGTTCTCGAATCAAGTTCTATTCCAACTTCTCTTGTTATTTCATTTTCAGGGATTAACCCTATTGAAAGTAAAAGCGTATCACATTCTATTTCAATTTCGGTTCCCTTGATAGGAATTCTGTTTTCATCAACTTTGTTAATTATTACTTTTTCAAGTCTTTCTTGTCCTATGATTTTCGTAACGGTATGTGACAATAGCAAAGGGATATTGTAGTCATTAAGACATTGAACAATATTTCTTGCAAGTCCGTTTGAATATGGCATAAGTTCTACACAAGCTAAAACTTCTGCTCCCTCTAACGCCATTCTTCTTGCCATAATAAGTCCTATATCTCCTGAACCCAATATTACAACTTTTTTTCCACACATAAGACCTTGCATATTTACATACATCTGTGCAGAACCTGCAGTAAGTACTCCTGAAGGTCTATCTCCCGGAATAGAAATGGCTCCTCTGGTTCTTTCTCTACAACCCATACACAAAATTATAGCTTTTGCTTGTATCATCTGATATCCATAGTCTTTACTTATAGCATGAACTATTTTCTCTTTAGTAAAATTTGTTACCATAGAATTCAATCGTATTTCAACATCATATTCTTTAGCTAAATCCACAAATTTTTGGGCATACTCTGGACCTGTAAGTTCTTCTTTAAAATAATGTAATCCAAATCCGTTATGAATACATTGATTAAGTATTCCTCCTGCTTCTTTATCTCTTTCTAAAACTAAAACTTTTTCTACTCCATTTTTTTTAGCTTCACAGGCAGCGGCAAGTCCGGCAGGACCACCACCTATAACAACTAAGTCATAATTCTCTGTATTATTCATTAATTGTACACTCTCCTTTAGTTTTACCTGTTATAATATAACTACCATAATTTGTATTAAACACTTCCTCAGGTGGAATATCTAATTCTCTTGAAATAATTTCGACTATTTTCGGACCGCAAAAACCACCTAAACATCTACCCATTCCTGCTCCGGTTCTCTTTTTAATTGCACCAAGTGTACGAGGTGGAATAGGAGTTTTTAAAGCATCAATAATTTCTCCCTCTGAAACTGTTATACATCTGCAAATGATATTTCCATATAAAGGATTTTCTTTTATTTTTTCAACTCTTTCTTCTAATGATAATTTTCTTATTCTAACTACTTTTCTGTTATCAATATAATCCTCTTTTTCTTCAAATTTAACTCCGATTTCTCTTAAAATATCTAAACACATAAGACCTATTGCAGCACAAGATGCAAGTCCCGGAGATTTTATTCCTGCAAGGTCAACAAAATTTTTACAGCTTTTAGCTTCTCTTATGATAAAATCAGATTCTGTACTATTTGCTCTTAGACCTGAAAAGTTATTTATATTTTCCCAATAAGGAACATTATCAATAGTTTTTTTAATTTTTTCTTTTACCTCATTAAGACCGTTAATGGTTGTTGATCTGTCAGAACGGCTTGAATTAAGTTCGGCATTTGGCCCTACGATTATATTGTTATGTGCAGTAGGTGCGATTAAAACTCCTTTACCGACCTTTGAAGGACATTGAAATAAAACGTGATTTACAAGATTTCCTTGACTTTTATCAAGTAAAAAATATTCCCCTTTTGAAGGCAATATTTCAAATTCTTTTTCACAAACCATATTATGTACCTTATCCGAATTAACACCTGCGGCATTAACAATATATTTGGCTTGGTAGTTATTATCATCTTTGGTATACACATTAAAAATTCCATTTTCTTTAGTTATACTTATAACTTCACTGTTTAACTTTATATCTACTCCATTGTACATTGCAACTTCAGACATTGCAATACAAAGTTCCCAAGGGTCAATTACACCCGCACCGGCTGAGTATAAAGCTTTAGTAACAGTTTTATTAATATTAGGTTCTAAAGATTCTATTTCTTCTTTTTCTATTATTTTTAAATTTTGTACTCCGTTTTTGATTCCGTTGTCCAATAATTTTTCTAAAACTTTTTCATCTTCTTCATTAAATGCTAAAACTAATGAGCCACACTCTTTATACTGAACATCTAATTTTTTTACAAGTTCTTTAATTCTGTTAGACCCCTCTACATTTAATTTCGCCATCAATGTACCCGGTTCAGGGTCATACCCTGAATGTAAAATTCCACTGTTTGCTTTAGTTGTTCCGTCAGCTACATCTATCTCTTTTTCAAGAACCAATACTTTTAAATTGTATTTTGAAAGCTCATAAGCAACATTAGCTCCGACAACACCGCAACCGATAACTACTATGTCGTACATATTTCCTCCTAATTTTTCATATTTTTCATAAAAGGATTATTTTCCTTTTCAAACGTTAAGCTGCTTTCAGCTCCGTGTCCGGGTAAAATCTTATATTCTCCTTCTATTTTATATATTTTTTTCAAAGATAACATTATATCTTCATAATTTCCCATAGCTAAATCACTACGTCCTATACTCATTCTAAAAAGAGTATCTCCTGTAAAAATGACATCACTCATTAGAACACATATACTTCCGTCAGTGTGTCCGGGAGTTTCCATTACAGTAAGATTTTCTTTGTAAAAATTAATATTATCTCCATCCTTTAAATAAACATCGGCATTTAACTGAAGTTTCTTAAAAGGTGGGATGGTAGTTGATAAATTAATTACAGGGTTTTTTAAAAGATCTCTTTCTCTTTCTGAAACATATATCGGTAAATTAAAATCTTCTTTTAAAAATTTTACCGCTCCAATATGGTCTGCATGACCATGTGTAAGCAAAATAAATTCTAAAGTTATATTCTCTTCTTCGATAAATTTACAAATATCATCATAATCTCCACCCGGATCAACTATAAATCCCTTTTTTTCGTCATTATAAACAATGTAACAATTTACAGCATAAACTCCTACAACAATTCTTTTTATTTTCATAAAAAACACCTCTAATACATTTTGTTAGAATCTAATTGAATAGTAACAGGTCCGTCATTTTCTAATTGAACTTTCATATCAGCTTGAAATATTCCCGATTTAATATTTATTCCAAAATCGGTAAAAAGTTTTAAAAACTGTTCATACATTATAACAGCTTTATCACTACTTAAAGAATTCATAAAATTAGGCCTGTTCCCTTTCCTGCAATCACCGTAAAGTGTAAACTGAGAAACGACTAAAACTTCAAAATTTTTATCCAGTAATGAAAAATTCATTTTACCGATTTCATCTTCAAAAATTCGTAAATTTATTACTTTTTTAAAAATATATTCCAAATCACTTTGTTTATCGTCAAACGAAAACCCAACAAATACAAGCAATCCTTTTTTTATTTGTGAAACCTTCTTCCCATCAACTGTAACACTTGCAAAATTAACTCTTTGTACTACCGCTCTCATTATGACCTCTCTCTATAAACATCCAAAATTCCTTTTATAGCTTTCACCTTATTAATTAATTTTTCAAGCTCTTCTATATTTTTTATTTCAACTATAATATTAGTTATAAAAGTTTTATCTTTTCCGGTTTTTGCAGTAATACCGACTAAATTCAACTTTGATTCCGAAATAACATGAGCAACATCTGCAAGTGCACCAACTTGATCAAGTGAAATTACGGTAATTTCAACTTTATAATGTAAATTATGAGTGTCAGTCCAATCAACTTCAATAAGTCTGTCTTGATTAAAAATATTTTTTATATTGCTACAATCACTTCTATGAACCGAAATTCCTCTTCCTTTTGTAATGTATCCTATTATTTCATCTCCAGGCAAAGGGTTACAACATTTTGCAAAACTTACCTCAATATTATCTATTCCTTTAACAACAACACCTTTTGTATTTATTGACGAACTTTTTTCACTTTTAATATTTGAAATTAAATCTTCCTGTGTTTCATCCTTATAATAATCGTTGTAATATTCCCTAAGTTTCGGTACAACCTGTTTTAAATGAACTGTTCCGAATCCTATTGCAGCATACATATCGTCTATTGCATTAAAACTCATTCTTTTAGCAATTTGTAAAAGCCATTCTTCCTTTAAAATCTTATTATAAGTGTACCCTAATCTTCTAACTTCTTTTTCAAGCATATCCCTGCCTTTTACAATATTTAATGAACGATTTTCTTTTTTAAACCACTGTTTTATTTTAGTTCTTGCTTGAGAAGATTTTACAATTTTAAGCCAATCTTTACTAGGACCGCTTGAGTTTGGGTTAGTTAATATTTCAACAATATTACCATTCTTTAATTTATAATTTAGCGGAACAATCCTTCCGTCTACTTTTGCTCCTACACAATTATTTCCTACAGCAGAATGGACTTTATATGCAAAATCAATAGGAGTTGCTCCTGAAACCAAATTAATTACATCACCTTTAGGTGAAAACACAAATACTTCATCTGAAATAAAGTCTTCTTTAAATGATGTAATAAACTCTCTATTATCATTTACATCTCTTTGCCAATCCATTAACTGACGTAACCACGTTAATTTATCATCAAAATCTGTACTTCTGTCTACACCTTCTTTATATTTCCAATGAGCTGCAATACCATATTCTGCAGTTTTATGCATATCAAAAGTTCTTATTTGTACTTCAAAAACTTCTCCGTTAGTTCCAATAAGTGTGTTATGCAATGATTGATATAAATTAGGTTTCGGCACAGCAATATAATCCTTAAATCTTGAAGGTATCGGTTTCCATTTAGAATGGACTATTCCCAAAGTAGCATAACAATCGCTTATTGTAGGAACAATAATTCTTATAGCCGTTAAATCAAAAATTTCATCAAAACTTTTATTTTGCTTATACATTTTTTTATAAATACTGTATAAACTCTTAGGTCTTCCGCTAATTTCCGCTTCAATATGATTATCATTTAAACTTACACTGATTTCGGAAATAATATCTTCAATAATTTTTTCTCTTTCACTTCTCTTTTTCTTAACTTTTTCAGCTAAATCATAATAAATTTCAGGCTCTAAATATCTAAGAGATAAATCTTCAAGTTCCCACTTAACACTGCTCATCCCAAGCCTATAAGCCAAAGGTGCATAAATTTCTAAAGTTTCTTTAGCTTTTTCAAGTTGTTTAGCCTTTTTCATATATTCTAAAGTTCTCATATTATGAAGTCTATCTGCGATTTTAATTATAATAACCCTAATGTCAGAATTCATAGCTAAAACCATTTTTCTAAGATTGTCAGCTTGTGATTCCTGTTTAGTTTGATATTTTATTTTTTTTAGTTTTGTAACACCCTCAACAAGTTTTGCAATTTCTTCATCAAACTCATTTTTCATATATTCAAAAGTAACATCAGTATCTTCTAAAATATCATGCATAAGACCGGCGATTATAGTTGAATCGTCCATATACAAGTCAGCCAAAATATTTGCAACTGCAACGGGATGTATAAAATAAGGCTCTCCTGAATTTCTAAATTGTCCTTCATGACAATCCTTTGTAAAATTATATGCCTTTGTAATTTTTTCAGAATTAAGATTCGGATTATAATTTTTTATTTTCAGTAATAGTTCATCTAACATAATTTCACCCCCTACCTTATATCTTTTATTAACAGTTGTATGGTTTTAGAATTCATATACTCGTTTATTATCGGTGTAAATAAAATATCTATAATACAATTTGTTTTTTTAAAATCGGAAAATATATCTTTGACTTTAAATTTTTTATTTAAATATTCTATATATTTTTCATAATTATTGAATATTATACCCGTATATTCAATATCATCTTGTAATAATTTCAGTCTGATTACATTTTTATTTTTACCGATTAATGAAATTTCATTAATCTCAACATTTTTGGTTCCAAACAACGGTTCGGGATTTCCTTTCCCGTAAGGTTCTAAAAGTTCCAACTCTTTTACTATTTTATAACTGATTAACTTAAAATCAAAAGAACAATCTATTTTTACTTTTTCAACAAAATTCTTTTCGGTTTCTTCAAATTCAAAATTTAATTTATCTCTTAACAAATCCAAATTTTCTGCTTTTATTGAAAACCCTGCTGCCATAGAATGACCTCCTAATTTTTCAAAAAGGTCATTAAATTCTCTCAATTTTTCAATTATATCAAAGCCTTCAATACTTCTTGCACTTCCTTTTAGTATTCCTCTATCCTTTGAATTTGTAAATACCAAAGCAGGTCTGTAATAATAATCCTTTACCCTTCCTGCTACAATACCGGCAATGGATTCATGTATATCAGCATCATAAACAACAATAATTCCATTTTTGTCATAATGATTTTCGTCTATCAACCTTTTAACTTTTAAATACGCTTCGTTTGTCAATTGCTTACGTTCTTCATTTAATTTAACTAAATCTTTTGCATAACCTAATGTTTCCTCTTCATCATCAGATAAAAACAACTCTACTCCTATTTTTGCGGTATCCAATCTTCCGGCGGCATTTATACAAGGACCTAATTTAAATCCAAGTGTAGTTGTTGTAACATTTCCAACTGAATTTTCCCTTTTTAATTTATTTATCCCTTTGTTTGTGCTATTGTTTAAAATCTCTAAACCTTGCTTTACAAAAAATCTATTTTCATCAACCAAATCAACAACATCACACACCGTACCCATAGCAACAAACTGCATTAAGTCTATTAAATAATCCTCATCTCCGCCAAGTTCATCATAAAGTGCCTGCATAAGTTTAAAAGCAACTCCTGCTCCACACAATTCTTTAAACGGATACTCACAATCAAGTCTATGAGGATTTATAACCGCACATGCATTAGGTAATATCTGATTATCACATTCTACAACTACTTGATGATGATCTGTAATTATAATAGGTATACCTATTTTATTACAATAATCTACAATTTCAAAAGCAGAAATTCCGTTATCACAGGTAATTATCAAATCAACATTATTTTCTTTTGCTTCATCAACTATACCTTTTGAAATTCCATAACCGTCTTCAACCCTATGAGGAATTGCAAAACTTAAATTATCGGTAAAAAATTGTAATGCTTTATACAACACAACTGTTGCAGAATTTCCGTCTTGGTCATAATCTCCGACAATATGTATATGTGAGTTATTATCTATAGCCTCTATTAATATGTCAACAGCTTTGTCAATATCTTTCATTAAAAAAGGATTGTGAAGATTATCGAAATTTGGGTACAAAAAAGATTTCACATCAGTGTATTTGACATTTCTGTTAGCCAAAAGTTGTGCAATTATATAGGAAAATTCTTTATTGTATTTAAAATTATCTTTAGTCAATCCATTATCGGACTTTATAAACCAACTCTTCATACTACCCCTTTTTAAAGTTAAATTACAAAAATTTAATACAACGAAAAAAATAGACGAAACTTCGTCTATTTAATAAATTTTTAAATTTCTTCTGTTTCTTCTGATTCATCATCAACTTCTTCAGTTTCATCGGTAGATTTTTCCACAACATGATGAATAGCAGATTTAACAAATTCCATTTTAGTTTTATCAGAAGAAGTTTCAATAACAACATCAGTATCAGTCACTTCAATAACTGTACCTTTTATTCCGCCAATGGTAATTATAGAATCTCCTCTTTTTAAATTATCTCTCATATCTGCAATTTCTTGTTGTCTTTTTTTGTTTGGCTTTATCATAAAAAAGTATACAACCGCAACAAAACCAAGAATCATAACTATCTGCATTGTAAATGGATTCATGTTTTCCTCCTAAAATTTTATATATAGATAATTTTATCACAAAATAAAGCATTTTTCAAACTTTTATTTGATTTTTTTTCCTGTTATGTTATAATACCCTTGTTAATAAAAATTTAGGAGAATTTTATGGAAGAAAAAATCAGTGTAATTGTTCCGATATATAATGTTGAAAAATATTTAGAAAAATCCGTTGAGTCAATAATAAATCAAACATACAAAAATTTGGAAATAATTCTTGTAAATGACGGTTCTACAGACAGAAGTTTAGAGATATCAAAAGAATATGAAAAAAAAGATATGCGAATTAAAGTCTATGAAAAGATTAACGGCGGTTTATCAGATGCAAGAAATTTCGGATTTAATAAATCGTCCGGAGATTACATAATATTTATAGATTCAGATGACTATATAGAAACAGATATGATTAAATCTTTGTATACTAATATGAAAAAAGAGGATGCCGACGTTTCCGTTTGCGGTGTGTATAATGTATACTCTAACAAAAAAACACCTCAATGCGAAGATAAAAATATCTATTTCGTATGTAATAAAATTAAATTTTTAAAAGAATACTTTATCGGGAAATTAATTCCCGGTACAATATGCAATAAACTTATTAAAAGAGAAATTGCATCAAGTATATCATTTCCTGTAGGTAAAATATATGAAGATGCATTTTATCATTATGACTTAATCAAATACGCTAAGAAATATGTTATAACTACAAAACCTTATTATAATTACTTTCATAGAGAAAACAGTATAACAACGAAACCTTACAGCAAAAAAAATATGGACTGTATCGAAATATATAAAAAATTCTATGACTATATTTTACAAAATGAGAAGACACTTATAAATGAAGCATTTTTCAGACTTAGTTATGCACATTTTACTGTTTTGGATAAAATGTTGGTGTCTAAAGATTATAAAAAGATTGACGAATACAAAAATGTTATATCATTTCTAAAAAATAATTATATAGATATATTTAGAAATAAAAATTTTAGAATAACCAGAAGAGTTTCTGCAATTGCATTAAAAATTAATGTAAAACTATACAGATATCTGCTTATAAAAGATAATAGTAAAAACAAGGGAGTAAATTAATGGAAAAGAAATATCTTTCAATGGAAGAAATAAAAAACAAAGAATTGGAAATATTAAAATATATCGATAATTTTTGCAAAAAAAATTCTATAAAATATTTTATAAATTACGGAACCTTATTAGGAGCTATAAGGCATAAAGGATTTATTCCTTGGGATGATGACATTGATTTAATGATGAGCAGAAAAGATTATGAAAAATTCATAAAGCTATTTGAAAAAGATGAAAGTATTTACAAAGTTATTCACTTAGGAAACGATAAAAAATACTTCAATAATTTTTTAAAAGTATATGACAGTTCAACTGTGATCGAAGATAACCGAAATTACAAAACTTATGATGTCGGAATTTTTGTGGACATATTTCCCTATGATAATTTCAACGATTTAAAAGCGGTAAATAAAACTTATTTTTGGGAAAGTCTTAAACTGCTTTCTTTTTCAAAAAAAGAAAATATTCAATATGGAGACAGTAAACTAAAAGACTTTATAAGATACTTTTTTTGGCTAATCTTTAAAAATATATCACCTGTTTATTTTGCACACAAATCTGAAAAACTTATTAAAAAATATTCTACCGAAAAAGGAAATTTCTACGGTGTTTTGTCATCAAAATTTAAAGAGAAGGAGGTATTCAATGAAAATGTATTTGAAAAACTTATAACTTTGGAATTTGAAGGAATACAGCTTCCCGCTCCAAAAGAATATGACAAAATACTAACTCAATATTATGAAAATTATATGCAATTACCTCCTGTAGAAAAACAATGCTATCCTCATGAGATAAAAGCATTTGTCAAAGAAAGGAATAACTAATTATGAAACAAAAAATGACTCTTAAAGAAATACAAAATTGTCAACTGGATATTTTAAAATACATTGACCATATATGTAAAAAATATAATATTGAATACTTTGTAAATTACGGTACGTTGTTAGGAGCTATAAGACATAACGGATTTATCCCTTGGGACGACGACATTGACATTTGTATGTACAGAGATGAATATAATAAATTTATTACCGCTATGGAAAATGAAAAAAACGATAAATACAGTATATTATCAAAAGATACGTCAAAATGGTATTTTCAAAACTTTTTAGTTGTTATAGACAAAGATACAGTTCTTGAGGATCACATAAAGTATAAAAGACATGATACAAATGTATTTGTAGACGTATTTCCTATTGATAAATTTAATGATTTAAATTTTGTAAAAAAAGCTCATCTTATGGTTACATTACGACAAATTTGTTATATAAAAAAAGAATACATACAATATGGCGACAGTAAATTAAAGGACTTTTTAAGACTTATAGTTTGGTATTTACTTAGATGTGTGAATCCGAGATTTTTTACAAAAAGAATTGACCGCTTAATAAAAAAATATTCAGATGATAACGGAATGTATGAAGGAGCTATCGGAGTAAGTAAAGATAAATTTAAAGAAGTTTTTAAATCAGGAACATTAAAGGAACTTACAGAACATAAATTTGAAGATATAATTGTTCCGATTCCTAAAAATTATGAAGTATTTTTAACACAACTTTATGGAGATTATATGAAAATACCAAGTGAAGAAGAAATCGCTAACAAGTCACATCAATTAAATTCATATAAAATAAAATAAGGACCGTTGGTCCTTATTTTATTTTATAATTTATATGTTACTATTGCTAAAATATTTTTATCAAAATTTTTTAATCTTTGAAGCAATCTTTCAAATGAACTATATCTTGTAATACCGTACTCTTCTACAATCAAAATATTTTCTGCATCTACTATATCCGAAATAGAATTTTCTTTTATGATCTTAACTCCTTCAATATCAATATTAAAATTTGACAACAGTTTTTTATTTGAACTTAATATACAAACTGTATTTAAATTAAATTTTTGTTTTTGATAATTTACAATTTTTATTATATCATCCATTGAGTCAATTTCCTGTACAAATTTGATTTTGTATTTAGAATAATCCCCTTCTCTGTTTATTGTAGGATTAAATATATACAACACAAAATTTAATAATGCTATAAGTATAACTAAGGCAACTTCTATTACAAATACTTTAATTACCAGATTTTTTAAACTATATCCGCTATTAATATTTTCTTTTGAAGTTAGCTCTTTTGAATAATTTGACTCTAATTTTTCAATTTTTACATTTTCATAAGTATTTTTGTATTTATCAATTATTAAATCAAACTTTTTCTCTATTTCGTCATTAACTAATTTACTTGGAGTTAAAATTTTAACAGATACACCCAAGTTAGTTGATATATAATTTATTACTACCTTTTTTTCCCAATAATCAAAATTTGAATTTTTTAATGTAACAGCTGAAGTATCAAGTTCTTTTGCCATTTGATCCAATGTTTTTTCATCAACATCATTGAATATATAAGCTCCATTCAAATTTAACTCTAAAAGTCTTGTATAAAAATCCGAATACCCTCTTCTGCTATAAAGTGCATTTACATCAATTCCTTCAGGTGCGGTAATTTTATAACTGATATATGTCGAATATTGAACTCCTTCTTTTACAATTGTCCTTTTGTTTATTGTCTTTATAACTAACGGAGAAATTACAGATAAACTAAGTACTAAAAAAAGTATGATATTAATTAACCTCTTTTTGTAAATATTAGCTAATAAATCTCCAAACGAATAATTTTCAAACATTTTAAATCCTCTCTTTTCCTAAAATTGTATATGAATTTGTTTTACCTATAAGTTTTGCAACGAAAAATATTAAAATAATTATTCCCCAAAACTGAAAAGTAAATAAACTAAAGAAACTTTCTGAAAAACTACTTCTTGGCATAAAGAATAAATTTGTTAGTATCATAAGCACACAAGTAAATCCTAAAGGTCTGTTATCATATGAAAGTCTTAACATATATACAAACAAAGCTCCCAAAAACAAACTAAATAAAAATACTCCAATATATCCGTAATCCGTATAGTTTTCCATAATAAAACTACTACCTAAACCATGACCGTCCAAATATTCTTTTTTCAAAACAATATATGATAAATTATGTGCATAGCTATTACTTTTTAATGCTAACTCCACACTGTTTGTAGTTTCAACAAACGGCTTTGTATTAAACAATATCTGACCTAAATTTCCCTTTGTAAAGTATTCGATTATCGAACCGAATGTAAAATTTACAAAACTTCTCACAGGTATATTACTGTTGTATAAATATCCTCTTGCTAAAACTCCAAAACTCGTTCCTTGTTTATAAATAAAATCAACTATTATATTAAAAAAATTAAAACCGGAAACTTCCGCTCCGTCTCTAATGTAGTTTAAAAACCCCATAGCAGCCATTAACGCAGGAACACTAAATATAATAGCGATTTTTTCTTTTGTCCCTATCCATAATTTTTTTACACCTTCTTGATTTCTTATAAAATAATACAAGAATGCAAACATCAAGCTGAGTATAAACGGGTTTCTTGTACCTATCAGCAGGTATATACCATTTGCAAATATATTACTTAATAATACTAATGTTGCACTTTTTTTATTTGGTTTGCTTGCAAGATATACACACATCGAATATATCATAAATGTAGATAAAATATAAGTAAAATAAGGTAATTGACTTTTAAAAGTAGCATAGTAAGTATAGTAATCCGTATTCAACTTAAAAAATAATCTCTCTAAAAGTCTTAATGTGTAGAAAGGATAGGAAACCAAATACACTGCCAAAGATACTATTCTTAAATTTTTCAAATATTTATCAACTTCATAACCATTGTCTTTTTTATTATTTCTGTAGGTTATCTTTAAAATTCGGTTACAAAAAATTCCTCCTAAAAATAATCCCATAACTGAAATAATAACTATGATAAAGGCAAATTGATAAGCATCTTTTTGATAGGTGTTAAATATCGGTACTCTAAGATAATCTATCGTTGGACGAGATACCAAAAAAATAAAAATAGTTATATAAAAAAATAAATGTATTATATATTTTTTTATGTCTGTGAAACAAAATAGTAACACACTAATAAGTAACGACCACACTAAATAAAGTAAATTGTCTAATCTATTTGTGAAAATATAACTTACAGTCAAAACAAGTGTAACTGCAAAGGAAAATGCAGTAATTGACGAATACACCTTTTTTAGACTATTATCCATATCTCACCTCCACTATTTTATTAAATCATTTATATTTTTCATCTGTTCTGCAACTGTAAATTTAGAAATGTAGTTCTTCATATCAACAATATCAATATGAACCTTTCCATCTAAATAATCAATAATTTTATTAACAGCATCATCTTCATTGTAAACTATTTTCCCGTACTTTTCTTTACAAGAAAGTTCTTTAACTCCGCCTACATCTGTTGAAACAAAAGGAACTCCTAAACTCATACCTTCAACAATCGCACCTGAAAAACCTTCTTGTTTTGACATAGATAACATTAATTTCATATTTTTAATATATTTGTACGGATTTTTTTGATAACCTAAAAAGTGAATAAAAGTTTCAAGATTGTCATTAGAAACTTTTTCTTTCAATTCATTTTCAAGTTCTCCTGACCCCATAAAATAAAAATGGTAATCTTTTTTTAACTCTTTAATTAATTTTTTTGCTATTTCATAAACTTCAAGTGAACCTTTTAAATTTTCAATTCTGCCTACTATACAAACTGATTTTTTTTCTATTTCAATATCTGTTTTTTCATTGGATTTTTCAACTATACTATCAAAATCATAACCGTTATAAATTACAGAAACTTTATCCTTATACTCCGGATATACTTCAATGATAGACTCTTTAGTCTTTTCCGAAACAGAAATAATATCACTTACATTCTTTAAATATTTTCTGTGACTTTCCATCTTATTTATATCTGCATTAAAAGATTCAATACTGCCATGTATCCAAGAAATTTTTTTTACATTTTCTCTTTTTGAAAAAGGGAAAGGCGGATTGATTATAGTAAACGAAACTTCTATATCATATTTATCTTCTATTAAAATCCTTCTTACAAAATTCGGAAAGTATTTTCTAATTCTCCACAAAAACGCTCTTAACAATCTTGACTGTCTGTAACATTGCCAAGATTTTAAAATGTTTATTCTGTCATCAACCTTTTCAAAACCTTTATCAAAATGTTCAACCTCAAAAATATCAACCTCATATTTTTCTAAATCTAAGTTATTTACAATAGTTGAAAGTATTTTTTCAGCGCCTCCACCTAAAGAAAAACTCCACAAAAAAAATAAAATTCTCTTTTTTTTCAAAAAATCACCCCTATTTATACAAATTGGGATAGCTTTTGTATCCTTTTTTTAAATCTAAAAATAACAGGTCATGATGTGGTACTTGCTTTTCCTTTGGAGGTAATTTCATATAATCTCCAAAGGCAGTTTTTAAATATCCGTCATAACCAATCGGAATAGGCATTTTTGTATCCTCAAACTGAATATACAAATTATCTGTAAACCATTCTTTTTTATATACTTTTTTCATATAATATGGACCTGAACAAAGTTCTGTTATAAATTCCGAGTCAAAAATGCTATATTTAGTCATTTTTCGTTCAGCAAATTTCCAAATTTTATATCTTATATTTTTTGACTTAAAAACAGAAAGCAAAACCTTTGAGATTTTTTTCTTTAATCCTCCGTGTTTTTCAGGCAAAACCTGTGCACAAAACAAAGAATAAACAAGTCCCCATACAATCTGCATCTTTCTTTGAAAACTTCCCGTTGGACAACCGTCTAAAGGAAGAATATCAAGTGCAACACCGTGACTTATTTCAAGTCCTTTTTGATAAGGTTTTATTGCCGTTGTTTCGTTATCTCTTATAGTTATAAAAAGGTTATGGTCAACTAAATTTTTATCAGCTTTAACCAATGTATATTTTTTTACATCTGCCCTTTCATTCCATAAAATAACTAATTTTTCATAATCATCACGTGGCATAAAAAAGTCTAAGTCATCATCCCAAGGTATAAAACCGCCATGTCTTAAACTTCCTATTGCCCCTCCGCCACACAGATAACAAAGTAAATTATTTTCTTTACAAAAATTTACAAAATATTTAGCCATTTCCAAACTTTTTAGTTGTAATTCTCTTAAATCTATATTTTCCATATTAAAATTTTTAAATCTCCCATTTAGCAACCGTTTTAAAAGGTGTATTCAAATCAGTTTTAAAAAATCTATGAATATCATCAATACTTCTAATAACATTATCTTCAAAAATTATTGACTTAAATCTGTTTTGAATTTTTTTGTTGCTAAGCATATTAACTGCATTTTCAAAATCTTCTCTTCCGGATCTTGAACACCCGATAAAAGTCAGTCCTTTTTCCAAAATATCTCTTGTATTTACAGAAACTTTATTTTCACTCACACCCATAAGCATAACAGAACCTTGCGGGTTTATATATTTTATAATACTGTTTATGGCATCTTCGCTTCCAATACCGCCTGCACATTCAAAAGCGTGATCTGTAGAAAAACCATCAGGAATATTATCGGTAGAATAAACTTCATCAACAAAGGAAAATAACTTTAATTTTTCCAAATTTCTCCCAACAACAACTATCTTACTTTTAGGAAATTTATATTTCAAAACATTTGCCATTACAAAACCCAAACTTCCATTACCAAAAATTGTAATTACATTTTTATTTTTCAATGAATTTTGTTCAAATCTGTTCAATGCATGAAATCCCACAGAAACAAATTCAAGTATACTTGCAACCTGTAACTCTATATTTTCAAATTTTACCAACCTGTCTGCAGAAATTTTTACAAATTCTCTCATAAAACCGTCATGTCCGCTTGACAAAAAGTATACACCTTTTACATAATTTTCGTAAACTTCATCATCAGCATTGCAAGGAGGCGTATTAGGAATCATAACAACTTTATCTCCAACCTTAAAATTTCCCGTCGGATCAAAAACAACTTCTCCACATGATTCATGAATAGGAGCCATTGGCAATTTTTTTGCCAAAACTTTAGAATCTCTTTTTCCTAAATAATACCTTTGATCTGCATGACAAAGTGAAACATAAATAGGCTTTACTACCACTTTATCATCAAATAAATCTTCATCAACATACTTTACAGAAATAAATCCGGGTTTAATTAGTTGAAAAATTCTATTAATCATTATAATTCTCCATAATCATTGCTTTAGCAATTTTCAAATCAGTAACTGTTGTAATTTTAATATTTGAAAAATCCCCATCTACCAAAGCAACCTTCTCATTATTCAAAACAAAAATTTTACAAGCATCTGTCAATATTTTTTTATCAGATTCAGATAAATTGTTATAATAAGTCATAAATTTATTTATCTTAAATGTTTGAGGTGTTTGTCCTTGATACATAGTTTTTCTGTCAGGAATAGAATCAATAAACTCCCCGTCATTTGAAACAACTATCGTATCAAAAGCAGGAACAACAGTATCAACTATATTATACTTTTCACAAGATTTTATATTGTCCTCTATCATCTTTATAGAAACAAAAGGTCTTACCGCATCATGAGTTATAATAATGTCCTCATCAGAAACTTCAACCTCATTTTTTATTGACTCAATAATGTTTATAATTGTAGAGTTTCTGTCTTTTCCTCCGTCAACAATAACTATCTTATCCAACAAGTATGAATATTCTTTTTCTATAATATCCACTAAATATGAATTCCAATCAGGATTAACTCCTACATATATCTTATCTATCTTATTGCAAAGTAAAAACTTTTCAATTGTATGAATAATTATAGGCTTTTTACCAATATTCAAAAATTGCTTAGGCATATTTGAAATATTCATTCTGCTCCCTATGCCTCCGGCAAGAATCCCTGCATATATCATATTAAACCTCCTTATAATTCTTTAAAAAAGACGGAATTTTTAAAAATCCTATCAATGTTCCAAATCCATAACTTATGTGCAAAAGAAAAAATACAATTGGCAACATCAAATTATAAATATTAAACTTTCCTTTGAAAATAGAAGTAATCGCCATTAATAAATTTACAATCATATAAGAACCAAACACCAAAGCAAAAAGGTATTTGGTAAAAAGCAATGAAATGAGCGATACAATCAAAGAAATCAAAAAACAAAACGGTACATAATGATATAAGTTAAGACAATCCGGACAAACCGAACTTGTAAGACCAATCCACATACCATTTGCTTTTTTTTGTTTCATCATCTTAGGTAAAGAATTTCTTGTATGTTGATATGAAACAATATCGTCATTGTAACATAATTTATACCCACATTTTCTGATTCTGTAATGAAATTCGTTGTCTTCTGTCCTTAACAACTTTTCATTAAAAAATCCAACCTTTTCCAAAACTTCCCTTTTATACATCGCATGAAACATTGATTTTACATATTTTTTACCCGATGTATTCCTAAAAGGTGCAACCCCACTTCCAAACATTGAACTTTCAGCTTCCAAAAGCATTTTTTTATAAGCTGTATCTTCATCAATTATATTGGGACGTCGTCCCCCTGAAACATATTCTCCGTTCTTAAGTACATCTACATTTTTCTTTATAAAATCACTCGGTATAGAAGCATGAGCATCTATTCTGACAAGTGCCTCTGTTGAAAAATTTTTAATCACAATATTCCAACCTGCCGATTGTATTTTTTTTTCATTGTCAAAAATTTTAACACTATAGAAGTCATTATTACGCTTAAACTCTTGCATAATTTCCTTTGTTTTATCATTTGATAAACCGTCAACAAGTAGTATTTCAATCTTATCGTGAGGATAAGTCTGATTTTTTATATCCTCAAGCAAATTCGGCAACATCAATTCTTCATTCAATGCAACAACACCTATACTAATTTTCACTATATTACCTCCCAATAAATACCGAAACAAAAGTTTTAAACATAACTTTTAAATCATAAATAAAGGAAAAATTTTCTATATATTCAATATTATATTTCATTTTATCAGGTAAAATATACTTTATATAAATTTCATCAATACTCAATCCTTTATTAATATGACTGCTTATTATCTCGTCTTCATCTTTATAATTAATACTTGCATAAGATGTAAGTCCGGCAGGAAGCAAAAGTGTCGCATACATATAATCCTCATATTTTTCAACATATTTAACAACTTCCGGTCTTGTCCCAACAAAAGTCATATCCCCCAAAATTATATTAAAAATTTGTGGAAATTCATCTAATCTATACTTTCTAAGCCATTTCCCCACTCTTGTAATTCTGGAATCGGATTTTACAGTGACCAAACTGCCAATCTTATCAGCATCAGAAACCATAGTTCTAAATTTAAAAATCTTAAACTTTTTCCCATACCTGGTTACTCTTTCTTGTCTGTAAAAAACAGTTCCCTTTGAATCTAATTTTATCAAAACAGAAATTATTAAAATAGGTATAAATAAAATTATTAAAATCAGAACAGAAAACAAAATATCAAAAAGCCTTTTTAAAAAAAGGCTGAATTTTTTTTTTGAAATTACACCATAATACTTTTCAACAGATTCATTTTTAAATGAATCCGATAAATTTTTATATTCTATCAAAATATTATCTCCTTAAACATTATCTACAATATAATAACACATATTAAAAATAAAGTAAATAATTTAGATTTTAACAAAAATTTGAAAAATAATTTTTCTTAAAATACTTGACAATATATATATATATATAATTGTATATAACAAGTATAATAATTAAGGAGGACTTATATGGCTTTTTCAGAAAGTTTTATTTCTGCTAATATGAATAAATTTCCGGCAGAACAATTACCAAACATTAAATCAAGATTGGATAATTTAAATGAATCTCAATCAAATATAGTATTAACAACTAAAATCAAAGATCCTCAAACCGCACTGATTTTATCAATATTTTTGGGTGCACTTGGGATTGACAGATTTTATATAGGACATACCGGTTTAGGAATTGCCAAACTTTGTTTAGGTTGGATGACATTTGGACTTTGGACTGTAATAGATTGGTTTTTGATATATAAAGCAACAAAACAGTCTAATTTAGAAGCAATAAATGCATCTATCGCTTCTGCAACTTCAAAATAATTTTTAATACTATTGGGATTTCCTAATAGTATTTTTTTGAGATGAAATTAAGATATGAAAGACGAAATAACAGTTCTTTATTTAACTAAAAAAATATATAGTTCCTTAGAAAATACAAAATCGGATATGAAAATTTCGCACTTTGACGAAACAATAACTTTAAAATTAGTTGAAAAAATAGATGTTACTGATAATATATTGAACGGACTTCAAGCTGCTGCATACCTTTCAAAAAATAAAACAATATTTTTAATTGTAAGAGGAGCAGATGTTGGAATCGGAAAAAAATTATTCAAATCCGTCGGAGCCAAAAGAAGTTATATTCCACTATCTACAGAAAAAAATCAAATTAAAACGACATTTCAGGACTGGATATATTCATCAATATTTGGATCCATTGGATTAGTTCATCTTTATCAATATGACAGTTTGACCGATTTCTTTAAAAAAGTAAAATGTAAATATCCTAAACACAAACTGGTAATCGGCGGTTTATCATTAGGTGGATTATTATCACAAAAAATATTCTTAACAAATCAAGGTATTGATAAATGTATAACATTTTCAACCATTTCTCCGTGGTGGACATTTAATAAAGAAATTAAAAAAATAATAAAATCTAAAAAATTTTACTATAATTCAAAAAACATTAAAAATTATTATTCAAAACATGATTTATTCCGATTTTTCCCGTTATTCAGCAGACAAATCGGAAAACAAATACCTGTAATATTGAAACCTTATAAATCAAAGTCAAATATAATTGCATCAATTTTAGAAAGAATTTGTTGGGCACATATTCCAAATTATTACTATTTTGATAAAAAGTATAATATATCCATTGATAAAAAAAACTCGATATTTGACAATATTAAATATTTTTTGGGGAAAAAAGTAAAAAAATTATATTTAATAAACAGTATTATTATTTTACTTATACTATCAATGAGTTTAATAGCATATCAAATACTTCAACCAATCTTAATATTAAAATTTATTAAAAAACTATGTTCTTTTAATGATTTTATATTAAATGTTACTATTTACTCTGCAGTACAAATATTTGTATTATTGCCAACGATAATATCTAAAACAAGATGGAAATAATATCTAAAACAAGATGGAAATTTATCATTTTTTTATTAAATTTATTATTCGGTTGGACAATTATATTATGGCCGATAGTATTATCATTATCCATAATAACCAACGATATATCAAATGAATAGCTTTATAAAAATTTAAAAATATAACCCCCAAATTTATTATAAATTTGGGGGTTATAACATCTTTTTTATTGTGAAAAAATATTAACACAAAATTTAAACTCTATTCAATTACCAAATCGTCAAGTAATAATTCTTCTGCTTCTATTTCATCATCTGTAATTTTCGCATCTTCTTCAAGTGTTTCCGGAACATCTTTCTTCTCGTAATCTATCCCATATGACGCATATATTTTTTGCTTTATATCTTCTAAAAAAGCAGGATGTTCTTCAAAATATTGTTTTGCTTTTTCTTTTCCTTGTCCTAATTTTATATCACCGCAACTATACCAAGCTCCTGCTTTTTTAATTATATTTTTATCAGCAGCCATATCAACGATAATTCCCATTTTTGAAATTCCTTCGCCAAATATAATATCAAATTCACAAGTTTTAAATGGAGGTGCCATTTTATTTTTGGATATTTTGACTTTAGTTTTATTTCCATAAGCCTCTCCATCTCCAACTTTTAATTGCTCTGCTCTCTTTATTTCAATTCTAACGCTTGAATAAAATTTTAATGCCCTACCTCCTGTTGTAGTTTCAGCAGGACCTCCTCCATACGGAGTTGTACTTATATTAGCTCTTAATTGGTTTATAAAAACAACTGTGGTATTTGACTTTGAAATTATACCCGCTAATTTTCTTAAGGCTTGACTCATAAGTCTTGCATGAAGACCCATATGGCTATCGCCCATATTTCCTTCAATTTCTGCTCTTGGAACAAGTGCGGCAACTGAATCGACGATTACTAAATCAACACTTGAACTTCTAACTAACGCATCAACTATAGCCAGTGCTTCTTCACCATTATTAGGTTGTGATACAAGTAAATTATCTATATCAACTCCCAAAACTTTAGCGTACTCAGGGTCTAATGCATGCTCTGCATCAATAAATGCAGCAACGCCTCCGGATTTTTGAGCTTCTGCAATTATATGCAAAGTAAGTGTCGTTTTACCTGATGACTCCGGACCATAAATTTCTATAATTCTTCCTTTTGGGATACCGCCTATTCCGAGTGCAATATCCAAATTCATTGCACCTGTACTTATTGACTCAATATTTACCTTAGGAGCATCTCCTAATCTCATAATAGTACCTTTACCAAAATCTTTTTCGATTTTGTCTAATGCAACTTTAAGTGCTTTTTCTCTTTCGGCTCTATCATCAATTCTTTCAACCTTTTCTAATTTTTTTGTTGCCATACTTCCTCCTTAATTAAATATTTTTCAAATCTAAAACCTTTATATTTTTATAAATATAGTCAACAGCAGAGATAACAGTCAACCCGACTGAAATATACCATAAAATAATATCTATCTTAAACGGAATATTAACAATTCCGCTTGAATTAATCAATATCAAACTTATAGCAATAAGTTGAGTTATAGTTTTAAATTTTCCATAAATGCTCGCAGCAATAACTACTCCATCAGATGCAGCAAGTATCCTAAATCCTGAAATTATAAATTCTCTTGCCAAAACTATACACACCATCCACGCATCAACTTTATTAAATTGAATTAACATAATTAAAGCTGAACATGCTAATATTTTATCTGCAAGAGGATCCATAAATTTTCCAAAAGTTGTTATTAAATTTCTACTTCTCGCCAAATAACCGTCTAACATATCCGTTAAAGATGCAATCACAAATATTAAAAACGGAATTATACTTTCGATTCCGAACATTAACAAACTCCCAACAAAAACAGGTACCAACAGTACTCTAAATAAAGTTAACTTATTCGCTATATTCATTACTTACTCCTCTAATATTATCTAAGTATTCAAAACCTATCAAAATTTTTCTCGGTTTACTTCCTTCAGCTTTCCCAACAATTCCTCTGCTTTCCATTTCATCAATTATTCGTCCTGCTCTTGCATACCCAATTTTCATTTTTCTTTGCAATAAAGATATAGAGGCTGAATTTTCTTCTAATACAATTTTTACTGCATCATAAAAAAGTTCATCTACTTCTTCATCTTCCACGTCATTCGATTCAACAGTTTCTTCAATATTTTTAATTATACTTTCATCATAATTAAAATCATCAATTTGGCTTTTAATACTATTTACAACTTTTTCAACCTCTGCATCTGAAACAAAACATCCTTGAATTCTTATCGGTTTAGAAACGCCTGAAGGATTAAATAGCATATCTCCTTTGCCTAATAATGTTTCCGCACCTGAAGAATCTAAAATAGTTCTTGAATCTATTTGAGAAGAAACCTGAAAAGAAATACGTGATGGAATATTTGCTTTTATAGTTCCGGTTATTACATCAACAGACGGTCTTTGTGTAGCAACAATCAAATGTATCCCACACGCTCTTGCCATTTGTGCAAGTCTGCAAATGTATGATTCAACTTCACTTGCACTAACCATCATAAGGTCAGATAACTCGTCAATAACTATAACGAGATAAGGCAATTTTTCCAAATCATTAATCTTTTGTTTTTCATTATAACCTTTTATATCTCTAACCTGATTATCCGAAAATAATCCATATCGTCTTTCCATTTCTCTAACTGCCCAATTAAGAGCGGCGCTTGCTTTTTTAGAATCAGTAACAACAGGTATTGCAAGATGAGGAATTTTATTGTATATACTAAGTTCAACTACTTTAGGGTCTATCAATATCATCTTTACATCTTCCGGAGATGATTTATACAATATACTCATAATTATAGTGTTTATACAAACGGATTTTCCTGAGCCTGTTGCTCCGGCTATAAGCATATGCGGCATTTTGTCTATTGAAGAAACTATAACTTCTCCTGATATTGTTTTACCAAGTGCCATAGGCATCTTAGACGTTGAATTTTTATATTCATTTGAAGATAAAATTTCCTTTAAAGATACATTCTCTTTTAATGTATTTGCAACTTCAATACCTATAACAGATTTTCCCGGAATAGGAGCCTCTATTCTAATATCAGATGATGCTAAAGCCAAAGATAAATCATCAGCTAAATTTACAATTTTATTAACCTTAACCCCCATATCAGGTTGTAACTCAAAACAAGTTACTGTAGGACCTCTGTTTATTTTTACAACTCTTGCACTGACTCCAAAACTTTTTAGTGTGTTTTCTATTTTTTTTGCACGTTTTTTTAAAACCTCATCAGATTCAGTTTCTTTTGAATCACTTCCATTTAATAAGTTTAATGAAGGGATTACATATTCTACTTTTTTTTGCTCTGAATGTTCATGTTTAACTTCGGATAATTCTTTTAATTCATTTTTAGTTTCAGTTGTATCTGCTGATTTGCTAACTTTCTTATCTGAAACTTCATCAGGAAATAAATCAAAACTGTCCAAAACATTTTCTATTTTTGCATTCTCTACATCTTTTATTTTCAAATCCTCTGAAATATTATTATTATGATTGTCAATAATTATATCATTTACATCATTTATTTCTACTATTTCTCCCTCATCAACAGCTATTTCATCAAACTTATTTTCTATATTTTCATCAGCAATTGATAAATTTTTACTCTCGTCTTTTAAATTCTTAAGCTCTTTATATTCTGTATACTTATCATTGAAATCAGAGCCCATCTTAACAAAATAATCTTTTATGATCTTTAAAAACTCAATAAAACCAATATTTAAAAAAGACAATATAAAAAACAATGCTACAATAAATGTAAAAATGTATAATCCGATTATTCCAATCATACTGTTATAAAAATATCCCAAATATGCTCCTAAAACTCCACTGCCTTGACCATTTGAAGTCATAGACTTTGCAATCGTCAACTTAACAGCTAATATATCAGATGTATTAACAGTCAAATCAACTATTGCCATATAATTTATGAAAAGAAGCAAAAGCATATACATTCTTTGTAAATTTTTTGTATTCAATTTTTTCAACAATATAAAGACATATATAATCTCCATTATAATTAAAAATATAAAATAAGTTCCGCCAAAAATATAATGAAATACACTCTTTATGAAATTACCCAAAATTCCGGTACCACTGAAAAATGAAAAAACTATAAAAAAAGAATTAAAAAAAAACAATGTTAATATCAAATATTTATCAAATTTATTTTCTTTTTTTACCGGTTTTCTTTTACTGCCATTACTTCTTTTTTTTCTCTTTTGCTCCATTTAACCCTCTAACTAATAACCTGTGTGTCCAAATCCACCTAAATTTCTGTTTGTATCTGAAAGTTCTTCAACTAACTCAAAGTTTAC
The DNA here is from genome assembly GCA_022770425.1 of Parvimonas sp. GTDB lineage: Bacteria > Bacillota > Clostridia > Tissierellales > Peptoniphilaceae > Parvimonas. The sequence continues at coordinate 26,770 of JALEHY010000022.1, forward strand.
TTTCTCATATTTTGAAATAATCATTTGTGCAATTCTATCGTTATTTTTTATTGTGTACTCTTCATTTGATATGTTAACCAACAAAACTTTTATTTCACCTCTGTAATCACTGTCTATTGTTCCTACACCGTTAGCCATACATATTCCATGTTTTAAACTCATACCGCTTCTTGCTCTTATTTGACCTTCGTAACCAACCGGAATTTCCATAAATAACCCTGTCGGAACCGCAACTCTTTCAAAAGGTTTTATAATTAAATCTTTATCCAAATTGGCAGTTAAGTCAAATCCTGACGCTCCTTCAGTAGCATAAAACGGTGTATTGTTTTTCCCTCTATTTATTATCTTAAGTTTCATCTCGTTCCTCCAAACTCTGCTAATTACAAGTGTTATACAAATTGTATTAGATATTTAAAATAATATCAAATAATAGAATTACTTTAAAAATAAATCTAACTCAAATTTTATTATAGCAAATTTATTACCTTTTATCAATTAACATTTTATTCTACTCGGTAATCCAAACATTTCTTCTCCTTCAACAGATAATCCGTTACAATATACTATATTGTTTTTCATATTATCTGCATAAGGAATACTAAACCTTATATAATTTCTTGTATATCCCGCCAATCTGTTTCCATGAATATTTTCTTCAAACAAAATTTCATGATTATTTGCTAACATTCTATTTAAAAATTGAGTTGTTATTTCCTTTGAAAGCAAAATTAATTCATTACTTCTTAGCTTTTTTACATTTCCGTCAACTTGATTGTCAAAATTATAAGCAGGAGTCCCTTTTCTTGGAGAATATTTAAATACATGAATTTTTGAAAATCCAATTTCTTTAACAAAATTCAAAGTTGTTTCAAAATCCTCATCTGTTTCTCCGGGAAATCCGACAATTATATCAGTAGTAATTGCTACATTTGGAAAAACTTCCCTTATCATTTTAACCTTTTTCCTATAAATATCTGTAGTATATCTTCGGTTCATCAATTTTAATATCTTATCACATCCACTTTGTAAAGAAAGATGAAAATGCTCACAAACTTTTTTACAGTTTTTCAGCCTATTTAAGAAATCTAATGAAATTATTCCGGCTTCAATGGAACTCAATCTTATTCTGTCAATTTTTTCCAAAGTGGCTATTTTTTCAATTACATCAATTAATCTTATATTTTCATCCAAATCAAGTCCATAAGATCCTACATGTATTCCTGTAATTATTATTTCCTTATATCCGTTTTCAGAAAGCTTTTTTGCCTCATTGTATATATCATCAATAGATCGAGATTTAATGGGACCCCTTGCATAAGGAATTATACAATATGTACAAAACATATTACATCCTTCTTGAATTTTTATATAAGCTCTTGTTTTACTTTCTTGATTTTCTATTGATAAAACATCAAATCCACAATCTTTAGTAAGTTCAGAAACAATATTAAATTTTAAGTTAGACTTTTTGGCTTTTTCACATAAATCAACTATTTTAGCTCTGTTCTTTGTACCGATTATAACATCGACTTCGTCTATTGCTTCTATTTCATCGGGAGAAACTTGAGAATAACAACCAACAACCGCTAAAATAGCATCTTTATTCATTTTTTTTGCTCTGGATATAAATTGTCTGGATTTTCTATCACTCAAATTAGTAACTGTACAAGTATTTATAACATATACGTCACATTTTTCACTTTCATCACAAATTTCATATCCACTTTTTTTAAACAACTCTTGCATTGCCTCAGTTTCATATTGATTCACTTTACAACCAAGAGTTAAAAAAGTAACTTTATTCATAATCCTCCTACATAAATTCATATTGTAAAATAGAAATTAAATTTATACCCGCAGTTTCCGCTCTCAATATTCTCGGACCTAATCCGACGCTGACTGCACCTCTTTCAACCAGCCATTCAATTTCTTCTCTTTCAAATCCACCCTCAGACCCAATAAGTATATAAATATCTTTTTTATCGGTGTTTTTAAAGTTTAAAATACTTTCTCGTAAAGAAACTCTTTTGTCCTCTTCGTAAGCAACTAAAAGTAAATTATCTGAAACATATTCCATAATATTTTTAAGCGGTATCACATCTTTTACTTTAGGAATTATCAATCTTTTGGATTGTTTAGCAGATTCATAGGATATCTTTTGAAATCTGTCTATTTTTTTATTTCCTTTTTTAGAATCAAATTTTACAACACATCGTTTTGAATCAATCAAAGTTATATCATATACTCCAAGTTCTACAGCTTTTTGAATGATAAAATCCATTTTTTCACCTTTTACAAGACATTGTAAAAGATGAATCCTAATATCCGATTCAGTGTTATCAGCCACAGATTCCAAATTAAAAACTAAAATATAATCTTTATAAATTTTTATATTTCCTATATACAATTTTCGATCAACAACGACCTCTACTTTTTCATTTTCAGAAATTCTAAGAACTTTATTTATGTGATTATAATCATCACCATAAAGTTTAACACTTCTGTCAACAATAGTTTCATTTGCGAAAAATCTATGCATTTTTTCTCCTTGCAATAACACAAACCCAATCTTTTAGTCTGTTTACCTTTAAAATTTCGAAATTATTTTCTAAAAGTGATTTTTCAACATCAATATATTTTTCCTCAATTATTCCGGAACCGATAAATATTCCGTTATCTTTTATAAACAATGAAATATTTGATAGCAATTTTACTAAAATATGTGCTAAAATATTCGCAACAATAACATCTGCTTTGGAGTTCAATTTATCTACTAAATCTCCATGATGAACAACAATTCTATCATCAACACAATTTAGTTTAGCATTACTCACAGTAGCCTCAACACCTAATATGTCAATATCAACTGCTTCCACTTTCTTAGCCCCTAATTTTAATGCTCCGACAGATAAAATACCACTTCCTGAGCCAATATCAAAAACTACCTTCTCTTTAAGATCTATACTTTCTAAGGCTTCCAAACATAAAATTGTAGTTTCATGTGTTCCTGTTCCGAATGCCATACCCGGATCAAGCTCAATCATAATATCACTATCTGATAATTCATATTTTTCCCAGGTAGGCTTTATCAGAAAATTCTTTCCTACTCTTGTGGGTTTGTAATATTTTTTCCACTCATTTGCCCAGTCTTCAGATTTGAATTCACTATCAATTTTTAATATGACTTTTTCATCATACTCCCTTTCAAATTCATTAAGTTTTTCTTTTAAAAGATTAATATTTTCTAAAATTTCATTATCATTTTTAAAGTATGTCTTTACAGTTATATATTCACTTTTTTCAAAAATTTCCTCATCAAAAACTACCCAATAGGGCTTATCTTTAGCAAATTCTTCAAAATCTCTTGAATCTTTTATATTTATTCCGTCAATATCAAAAAGGTACAAAATTCCCACAATATTATCTTCAAATTTATTTTTTACTACAACTTCTATTTCAGTCCAATCCATCACTCAAATAACTCCTTTACTTTCTCAAAAAAGTTTTTCTTGTGTTCAGTTAAATGTTCTTCACGTTCACTTGAAAATTCTTTTAACAATTCTTTTTGTCTGTCAGTTAAATTTTTAGGTGTTATTATTTTTACTTTAAAACTTAAATTCCCTTTTCCGTACCCATTAACATCACTTATTCCTCTGCCTGAAAGTTTAAATATTGTCCCTGTTTCCGTTCCTTCGGGAATCGTATAAATTTCTTTTCCTTCAAGAGTAGGAATTTCAACTTCCGCACCTAAAACCGCCTCAGTAAAAGAGATAGGTAATTCATAAAAAACATCATTTCCCTCTCTTGAAAATAAATTATGCTTTTTAACCTTAAAAATAACATAAACATCTCCGGAAGGTCCTCCGTTTTCTCCACAATTTCCTTGTCCTTTTAAAGTCATAATATTATTTGTATTTACGCCTTTAGGAACATTTATTGAAATTTTCTTTCTAACTATAACATACTTTTTAGATTTACATTTGTCACATTTTTCCGAAATGATTTCTCCGGTTCCGTTACATTCACTACATAATTCTTCAGAAACAACCGTTCCGAAAAAACTTTGCCTTTGTACCCTAACACTTCCTCTTCCGGAACACTTTTTACATTTTTCTTTCTTTGAACCGGGCATTGCCCCACTTCCTGAGCATTTATCACAAACTACTTTAACATTTAATTCTATTTCTTTTTTTATTCCGTTTACAGCTTCAAAAAAATCTAATTCTAAGTATGTTTCAATATTTTCTCCTTTAACAGGTCTGTTTCTGTCATTAGAAAAGTTAGAAGAAAATCCACCAAATCCTCCAAATCCTCCAAAAAAACTTTCAAAAATATCTCCCATATCCGAAAAACCGCTAAAACCTGAAGCTCCTGATGCATTAGAATTAAAGCTTGCCTCTCCGTATGTATCATATTTTTGTCTTCTGCTGTCATCACTTAAAATTTCATAAGCAAAATTTACTTCTTTAAAATTTTCTTCCGCCTCTTTATCATCAGGATTTACATCCGGATGATATTTTTTTGCAAGTTTTCTATATGCTGATTTTAATTCAGCTTTTGAACAATTTTTATTAACTCCTAAAATTTCATATAAATCTCTCATCTTCTACATACTCTCCATAAATAAAAAAACTTTCTAATATAATATTATACCCTAAATAAACAGATATTTCTACAAAATTTATTTTAAAATCACTCAAAACAATTACAAAAGAAAAAGGCGTCTACAAGACGCCTTAAATTTAAAAATTATTCTCCTAATTTTGTAGAAGCTAATTTTATTCCAGGTCCCATTGTTGTAGCAATAGAAACTGATCTTAAATATTTACCTTTAGCTGCTGCCGGTTTAGCTTTAATAATAGCACTAATCAAAGTTCTTAAGTTATCTTCAATTTTTTCAGCACCAAATGAAACTTTTCCAACAGGACAGTGAACGATATTAGCTTTATCAACTCTGTATTCAACTTTACCTGATTTAATTTCATTTATAGCATTTGCCACATCAAATGTTACAGTACCTGATTTAGGGTTAGGCATCAAACCTTTAGGTCCTAAAACTTTACCAATTCTACCAACAACTCCCATCATATCAGGAGTAGCAACTATTACATCAAACTCAAACCAGTTTTCGTTTTGAATTTTTTGAATATATTCTTCTCCTCCAACATAATCAGCTCCGGCATCTTTAGCTTCTTGAGCTTTATTTTCTTTGCATAAAACTAAAACTCTTAAAGTTTTACCTGTTCCGTGAGGTAATACTACAGTTCCTCTTACTTGTTGATCAGCATGTCTTGAGTCTACACCCAATTTAACGTGTAGTTCAACAGTTTCATCAAATTTTGCAGTTGAAGTTTTAACCGCTAATTCACAAGCTTCTTTTAAATCATATAAATTTGTTTTATCTATTAATTTTAAACTTTCTAAATATTTCTTACCTTTTTTCATTTATATCCTCCTGGTGGTGTTCGCTATCTGCTCCCACTTATTTTTTACTCTTCTACAGTGATTCCCATACTTCTTGCAGTACCTTTAACCATGCTCATTGCTGCTTCAATAGATGCTGCATTTAAATCAGGCATTTTTAACTCTGCAATTTCTCTTACTTGATCTTTTGTCAAATTACCAACTTTTGTTTTGTTTGGTACCTTTGAACCTGATTCAATACCTAATTTTTTCTTTATCAATACAGGTACCGGTGGAGTTTTTGTAATGAATGTAAATGATCTGTCTTGGTATACAGTCAATACAACCGGTATTATCAAACCAACTTGATCTGCTGTCTTTGCGTTAAATTCTTTTGTGAATTGCATTATATTTACACCATGAGGTCCAAGTGCAGTACCAACCGGTGGAGCAGGTGTCGCCTTTCCTGCTGGAATTTGTAATTTTACTAATGCTTGTACTTTTTTAGCCATTTATAGTTCCTCCTTAAAAACTAATGTGGTTTTTCGGGTGCTAAACCCCTCCCACTCTCGTATATCTTTTTGAATATTTCAAATTATTTTCAAATTTAATTTTTTATAACATCGCTAAAATCTAATTCAGCAAGTGTATCTCTTCCAAATAAAGAAACGAAAGCCTTTAATTTACTTTTATCAGGAGATACTTCTATAACTTTAGCACTTAAATCTTTAAATGCCCCTTGAATAATAGTAATAGAATCTCCTTCTTTAATATCCACATCATTACATGGTTCTTTTGAAACTCCAAGAGCTTCAACTTCCTTTTCAGATAATGGTACCGGTTTATTTCCGGAACCGACAAATCCCGTAACACCTCTTGTATTTCTAACTAAATACCAAGAAATATCCGTGATTATCATTTTAACTAAAACATAACCCGGAAAAAGTTGTCTTTCTTTTATTTTTCCAGTTTCAGTTTCTTCTTTAACCGTAGGAACGACAATTTCAAAAATATCAATATCATTTCCACGATTCATAACTAACTTTTCAATATTAGCCTTCACTTTGTTTTCATGCCCAGAATAAGTATGCACTACATACCACTTAGCATCTTTTTCTTTAATATCCTTTAATTCTTCTGTCATAAATTCGGACTAAAGTCCTTCCCTCCTTAAAATAATTAACGGATAATTAAACCTAACAATTTTTTTAAAACACTGTCTAATCCCCAAATCATAACTGAACTTATAATAGAAATTATAACTACCGCAAGACTGTAATAAAAAACACTTTTCTTTGAAGGCCAAACAATTTTTTTAAATTCTGTACGAACTCCCTTTAGAAAACTGGATTTCGCTTGTTTTTGATCAGTAGTTTTTGTTGCCATACTACTCCTCCATTTCTTAACTATTTTGTTTCTCTGTGAAGAGTGTGTTTTTTACAAAAATTGCAATATTTGTTTAATTCAATTCTGTTTGTAGTAACTTTTTTATTTTTCTTAGTGTTATAATTTCTGTTTTTGCATTCAGTACACGCCAAAACAACCTTATCTCTCATAGAAACACCTCCTTAGAAATTAAATTTGAACATAAACACAATCATATCCGTGTAAAATAATATCATAAAAGATATGCTTTTGTCAAGTGATTTACATATATTTTAATCTTGCAATGTACTTTACACTTTATAAAAAAATTTTACATATTAATCAATTTTTCAATTAAATAATTTTTTTCAACGATTAACTTTTTTTCATTGATTACAGAAAGTATTTCTCCAGTTTCAATGTAATTTCCGATAAAATTTTTTAAAATTTCATCTCCGTAAGTTTCTGTAATTTTCCCAAAATTAACATCTAATATTCCGAAATTTTCATCCAATATCAACTTAGACTTCGGTGATTGTCCGTAAATCCAATCTTTTTTTGAGTATTTTTCTTCAGATAATTTTTGTGTCTTTTCAATATCTTCGTCACTTAATTCATACAAACTGATTTTATCAAAATTATTATATATTTCATTTTCAATTTTTTTCAAAAATTTTTTTGAATCAAAGCCAAAATTACATATTTCTTTTATATTTGTAACTTTACTTGGTACAGACTTTGCACAATTACATATAAATTTTCTGTTCTTAACATCTAAACTTAATCTTAAATCTTGTAAATTCGCATCAAATAATATACATCCGTGATGAAGAATTCGTTTTTTTCTTACAAATTGGGAATGCCCACAAATTTTTTTACCATTTATCCTAAAATCATTTCGTTCGGAAATGCTAATGTCTATTCCTAAATTTTTTAAAACTCGATACATAGGTTTTAAACATTCCTTAAAGTCAGTTGTCGTATCTCCGGTGGAATCTGTTATATAAGAATAATTAACATTTCCAAAATCATGAAATACGGTTCCTCCTCCTGAAATTCTTCTTGCTATTTTTATTTTATTGTCGTAACAGTATTTCATATTTACCTCTTGCGGTAAATTTTGATGTTTACCTATGATAACAGAGGGCTCATTTCTCCAAATGATAAAAATGTCATCTTTTTTGAATTTTTCAAATATGTATTCTTCCAATGAAAGATTAAAATAAACATCTGTAATTTTATTATTTATAAAAATCATAATACCTCCTACACCACATAATTATATCAAAAAAGTGCGGGTTTCTCCATCTTTGATCGAAATATAGAGAAAAAATTTATTTTTTACTTAATTTTTCAGTATCGGATATCCATTTAGAAAAATTAATATATCTAAATACCGTTTTAATATACTATTGATTCTATTTAAAGGTTATGATATCATATATTTACAAGTTGATATATTTTTTCAACAAATACCGTGTTTTGCTTTAATTTTAGGAGGTGTATCATGTTTTTTAATTTTGGTAGGTACAAAAACGGAGACATTTTATGTTTTATAAATTTGATAAACGTTTTTATAAATAAATTAGGAGGATAATATGAAACTAAGATACAAAATGTCAGATTTACTGTTGACATTAAACATATTCATTATACTCTTTTCGATATGTGCTTGTAATAACAAAGAACAAAATAAAACCGTTACACCTGTAACCGAAACCGAAAAAACCAATAAACCTACCAAACCTAAAGATTCAATTGAAGTTAAGGGTATAGCAACTATTAATCAAAATACTAAAAATTTTCATTTTTATATTTCTGATAAAAACGAAAAAAATATTCTAAATGAATTTAAAACTCCTTTCTTGGATTTTACTGCAGATTACAAAAATCCAAATAAAGACAGATATAAAATCATAATAGAAATGTCAATAAATATAAATGATGATGTTAAATTCGGAATCAGCAGCTACGAAGATTTAAAGGCGGGAAAAGAAGTAATTCTGGAAAGATATGATCTGAAAGATAAAAATATTGTCGGAACTTTTGAATTAAACAAAGATGAAAAATTATATAATCATATTCTTAAAGTATGTGAAATGATTGTTGAAAAAACCAAGTAATAAATAAAGGACTGCATTCAGATGAATAATTCTGATACAGTCCCATTTTTTGTTATTTTTTAGGTAAATGTACACTTACTCCTTCAACATCGGCAATTGCTTCATAAATAGCCTCTGAAAATGTAGGATGACCGAATACCATTTTAATTGCTTCTTCAACAGTAATTTCTGACTGCATTAAAATTGAAACTTCATTTATTAACTCACTTGCTCTCGGTCCGACAATATGTGCTCCTAAAATTTCTCCGTATCTTGCATCCGAAATAATCTTAACCATTCCCGATGAATCTCCGTGAGCTAAAGCCCTTCCGTTTGCTCCGTAATTAAATTTCCCGACTTTTATATCATACAACTTTTTCGCATCGTCCTCTGTCAAACCTACGCTACCGATTTCGGGATAAGTGTAAATTGCACTTGGAATAATATTGTTATTATACTTATCAGATTTACCATCGGCAATTTCAGATGCAGCAATTTCTCCCATTTTAAATGCAGAATGTGCCAAAAGATTTTTTCCGTTCACATCACCGACAGCATAAACATTTTTTACACTTGACTTCATCTTTTCATTTACAACAACATTTCCATTTGAAATTTCAATGTTTATATTCTTTAATGCAGTTAAATCAGTTTCTCTTGCAGTAATTAAAACAACTTCCGAGCTTGTAATTTCTTCTGAACCCGATAATACTGTTTCTCCTAAAATTTCTGTAACTTCTTTTCCAAAAATAAACTTAACTCCCGATTTTTCTAAAGATTTAATTAAAATTGAAGAAATTTCCGAATCGATAAACTCAATAGCTGAATTTTTTCTTTCAATAACAGTTACTTTACTTCCAAATGAATTAAATATTTGAGCCATTTCAACTCCGATATAACCCGCACCGATTATCGTTAGAGTAGCAGGTATATTTTTTAATTCTAAGGCTTCATCAGTATCTATAACATTTTTACTGTCAGAACCCTTAATATTTTTAGCACATTTCGATCCGCCTGCAAAAATAACCGAACCACATAAAAGTTCTTTTCCGCTTTCTAAAGTGATATTTCCGTCTGAATTTATATAAGCAGTTTCTTTAAAAATTTCAACCGAATTGCTTTTTAATAAAAATTCTACTCCGGCAGTAAGTTTTTTTACTATGGAATTTTTAAATTTCAACGCCTTTGCTAAATCAACAGTAATATTGTCATTTTCTAAAACAATCCCTCTTTTACTTGAGGCTTTAATTCTTTCTATATCCTCAACATTTTGTAAATATGTTTTTGTAGGAATACAACCTCTGTTTAAACAAGTTCCTCCAAATTTATTATTTTCCGCTATTGCAACTTTCATACCTTTTTGAGCCGCCTTTATTGCCGAATAGTAACCTGCAGGCCCTCCTCCGATTACAAACACATCATATTCATTATCTTTTAATTCTTTTTTAGTTTCGGATTTTGTTTCAACCTTTTTTTCTTTAGAAATTTCTTTAACTTCCTCTTTAACTTCTTCTTTAACAGGTTCAGAACTTGTTTCTGGAATAGTATCCCCCTCATCTCCTATATATGCAATGGTTGTTATAACCGGAACAATTTCTCCGTCTTTCTTTAAAATTTTAAGTAATGTTCCTGATGTTTCGGCTTCAATTTCCATATTAACCTTATCAGTCATTATTTCTAAGATTATTTCTCCGGCTTCAACTTTATCTCCCTCTTTTTTAATCCACTTTACTATTTGACCTTCTTCCATTTCACTGCCGGCTTTTGGCATTATTACTTCTGTTAACATAATTTTCTCCTCACACTAAACTAAAATTGAAATAGGATTTTCTAAATAATTTTTCAAAGTATTTAAAAATTTTGCAGCTTCCATTCCGTCAACAACTCTGTGATCAACAGTAATTGACAATTTCATAATAGGCCGTACAACTATTTCACCATTTACTACAACAGGTTTATCAACAGTTGCACTGACACCTAAGATAGCACTGTTGGGTTGATTTATAATCGGTGCAAATGAATCTATTCCAAACATTCCTAAATTACTGACAGTAAATGTACTGTCTTCCAAATCTTCCGACTCTAATTTCATTTCAACAGCTTTTTTAGTTAAATCCTTTAATGAAATCATAAGCTCTCTTAAATTCATTTTTTCCGCATTTTTAACCACAGGTGTTAAAAGTCCGTTTTCAAGACCGACAGCCATAGCAAGATTTACATATTTATGAAGTAAAATCTTTGTTCCATCTTTTGATAAACTACAATTTATATAAGGATGTTTAATTAAACTTTTAACCGTTGCCAAAGAAATTATATCAGTAACAGTAAGTTTATAGCCTGTTTCCTCTTTTAATTGTTCTATAATGCTCTCTCTTAATTTCTTAACTTCAGTCATATCAACTTCAATATTTGCGACAAAAACAGGGGCAGTAAAATAACTTTCACTCATTCTCTTAGCAACAGTTCTTCTCATCATTGACATAGGAATTTCTTCTATTTCTCCGTAAGATTTTTCAGCTGAAATTTCTAATTGATTTTCTTTTTTCTCATTTTCTTTCAAGGTATTGTCCTTATTTTTTAATAAATCTAAAACATCTTCTTTTAAAATCTTTCCGTTAACACCTGTCCCGACAATTTTTGTTAAATCTATACCTTCAACTTCTGCAATTTTTTTAGCAAGAGATGATATTTTGAGAATTCCAAAATTTTTAAAATTTAAAACATCTTCTTTTTGTATTCTTCCCTTAGGACCTGTTCCTTTAAGCAATGATAAGTCGATATTATTTTGTTTAGATAAAAATCTTGCAACAGGTGTTGCTCTAAATTTTATATCAGACATAATTTCCTCCTATCTATTAACCGCTTTTCTAATTGTACTTTTTATATCTTCAACGCTCGGCACAATAACTGCCTCTAAATTTTTTGCAGAAGGTATGTTCGTATCAGCGCCTGCAACTCTGTATATCGGTGCATCTAAATAGTCAAAAGCATCACTTTCCGCTATTCTTGCAGATATTTCTCCGCCGAATCCGCCTGTTTTAAATGAATCATGGCAAAGCACAAGTCTTCCGGTTTTCTTTACAGATTCAACTATTAATTTTTCATCTAAAGGTACCAATGTAATCGGATCTACAACTTCTACACTGATTCCTTCATCTTTTAATTCTTCAGCAGCTTGCAATGCTCTTTCTAACATTCTTCCCCAAGAAACTAAAGTTATATCTTTACCTTCAACTTTAACTTCTCCCTTTCCTATTTCAACAATTTCTCCAACCTTCACTTCTCCTTTTCTTCCGAAAAGCGCCTTTGATTCAATAAAAATTACAGGATTATTATCTCGTATGGACGCTTTTAAGATTCCATAGGCATCATTTACAGTTCCGGGAGCAACAACCTTTAATCCCGGAATATGACAAAACCAAGCCTCAAGTGCTTTGCAATGTTGAGCTGCAGCTCCTGTTCCGGACCCCGATGCACAACGATAAACAACAGGCAAACTAACCTCTCCGCCTAACATATATCTCATCGGAGCAGCCTCGTTAACTATCGCATCCATAGCTATTGTAACAAAATCCATAAAAGTTAAATCAACGATAGGACGCATTCCGACCGATGCCGCTCCTGCAGCCGCTCCTGCAATAGCTGCCTCACTAATAGGGCAATCTCTGACTCTTTCTTCTCCAAATTCTTCTAACATTCCAACGGTAGTTCCAAAATCTCCTCCGAAAATACCAACATCTTCTCCCATTAAAAATACATTTTCATCTCTACGCATTTCTTCGGACATCGCTTCTTTTATTGCCTCACGCAAAGTCATAATTTTTATTTCATTAGCCATAATCTTCTCCTATCAATCAATATTAAGCGTAATTATCTGTAAAGGCGTCTTTTTCATCCGCTAAAGGTGATTCCTTAGCAAAAGTTATAGCATCGGCAATTACTTTTTTTACACTTTCTTCCATATCTTCAAGTTCTTTTTCAGTAGCAATTTCATTTTCAATTAAATATTTTTTGTATGCAACATTTGGGTCTTTTTCTTTCCAAGCATCAACTTCTTCTTTATCTCTATATTTTCCCGCATCTGAAGCTGAGTGTCCAAACCATCTGTAACTCTTTGATTCAACTAAAACAGGGCCATTACCTTTTCTTGCATACTCAATAGCTTCACTCATAGCGTCATAAACGTCAAGAACATTATTTCCGTCCTCTACATAAAATGATTTTATTTTATATGCACAAGCTCTATCAACAACTTTATCTACTGTCATAGATCTTTGTTGTGACATCGAAATTCCATAGTTATTATTTATTACATAAAATATTAAAGGCAATTTCCAAATTGATGCCATATTTAAACATTCATGAAAACTTCCTTCATTTGTTGCACTTTCTCCCATACAACATACAACAACATTCCCTGTATTTTTCATTTTTTGAGCAAGTGCTGCACCTGTACTTAAACCATGTCCTCCACCGACAATACCGTTACATCCCATATTATTTACATCTAAGTTATAAAGGTGCATACTTCCACCACGACCTTTACATTGTCCCGTAGCTTTTCCTAAAATTTCCGCCATCATTTTATTTATATCAATACCTTTTGCAATTGTCTGACCATGTCCCCTATGATTTGAATACATCAAGTCTTCTTTTCTCATAGGATAAATAGCTCCTACATTTGCAGCTTCTTCACCAACAGAATAATGTGTCATTCCATGAATAAATCCTCTGGCATATAGTTTACTAAGCTCTAAATCAAAATGTCTTATGAGTAACATTTGATTATACATCTCCAAAAGTTGTTCTCTTGTTAATTTTTTTGAATTTTTCACTTTTTCCCTCCAACAAATATATTAAATATTGAATTTTATTCTTATTTATATAATTTTTTTACCCCATAGAATCTCGAAGTATTTAAACTTATTAAACTTTTTAACAAAAAAATTTAAAAAAGTTTAATATTGTGATTTAAATCACTCAATTTTAAAATAAATTATTTCAAAAAAGTAATATAATTCCATAATTACTTAAATGTTTTTTAGTTTGAAATCAAAAATAATATAAACAAAAAAGACAGGATTTCCTGTCTTTAGTTTATTTTTTTAAATTCATTGTAAGTATATTCGCTACTGTTATCAAATTTCCATTGAAATGTAACCACTTCTTTTTTTTCGCTCAAATTTATTTTTAAAATAGGCAATGTACTTGAAACACCATTATCAATTGAGTAAACCATAAGTTCATCTAAAGTTAATATTATCAAAAGTTTTTCATTGGGTGAAACAAAATAATCAGTAAAATTATCAGCTTTTGACTTTATGAAAGATTTGGAAAATTTTGTTGACGAATTTTCAAAAATATCAACTGTCGGTATTAAGTCCAAATCAAATTCGGTAGTCGTAAAGCTATCTGATTTGTAATTATTAAATATACTTTTGAATACCCACTTGTTATTATTTCTCTTAACTCCTATGTTACTCATATCTAAAAGCGTTTTGTCATAATCTCTATACCCTATTTTCAAAACACTCTCAAAATATGAATTTTCTCCCAAATCTCCTGAAATATCTTTTACCGATAATTTTTTATTTTCATCTATCTGATTTACTTTATGAATTTCATAACTTTTATTAACATTATCACTGTTATTTTTTTCAAAACTAATATAGTTTTCACTTAGAAAATTTATAACCGAATTATTTGCAAAAAATGATTTTTTATTTTTCTTTCCGATATAATCTTGTGTATAAAAAATCTCTTTATTGTCATTAGTTGAATTGACTAAAAAAAAATTATTGTCTTTATTTACCAACAAACCGTCTATTTTTTTATATTCAATTTTATTTTCTAAATTTTTTCTTATAAGATATGTTTGATATACAACATCTTTATTTCCCAAAGTTTTTAACCCTATCAAAAAACTTATGTCTCTGTCCTTTGCTGAATTTTCAATCGAAATGGAATTTGTATCAACATCCTTTTTTTCAAGTTCAAATAAAATATACTGTTTATTAAAAATGGTTGCAATGTGTGTATCGTCAATAACAATAAATTCTTGATAATAATCAGTTCCGTTAGTTACAGAAACGATAACCGCCTCATCTGAATTTATACTTATTTTACTGTTTATAATTCCCTTTGACGATAAATAATTTTTAAAATTAATATATCTAAACTTAAATTTAGGATTTTTCGTTCCCATTTTTTTAAACGAAATAATATCATTTGAAATATATAATTTCTCTTCATCATTAATTTCACTTTTTAACCCGTCCAAACTCTCGATACTATTTATCTTCCAAGTTCCCTTAATAAGTATATTTTTAGACTTGGGTTCATGTATCAAAACATTTATATCATTATACTTAAAGAAGTTACCACGCAAAACAAATGAAAATAAAATCACAAGAGCAATCATACTTACAGATATAATCGCCAATATTATTTTTTTATATTTCAAAAGACTTTTCCTCCTTTTCAAGCGGTAATTCAACTCTAACCACAGTACCTTTTTCCAAAATACTTCTTATGATTAATCTTCCGTTATGTGCATTAACTATTTCCTCACAAATAGACAATCCAAGTCCTGTATGTGAGTTGCTGTTAGAACCTTTATAAAATTTTCCGGTGACTAAAGAAATTTCCTCTTCAGATATTCCGCATCCATTATCTATTACTTCAATTACCGCATTATCATTTTCGATTTTAACATCAGTTAAGATAACACCGCCTTCATCTGTAAACTTAAGAGCATTATCTAAAATATTTATTAGAACTTGCTTTATTCTGTCCCTGTCTGCCATAACTATAACCGGCTTATTTTCGTCATAATTAATAATCATATCTATATTTTTTGCACTTGACTTAGGCATTAATTGTTTATTTATAAAATTAGAAATCTCATTTAAGTCCAAAATCTCTTTATTCATTATAAGTCTTCCACTGCTAATTTCAGAAAAATCCAATAACTCTGTAACCATATTTCCAAGCCTGTCACTTTCTTTTTCAATTATTGTAAGACCGTCTTGCAACAACTTATTATCCTTAGCTTCAGGCTGTAACGTAAATGCCCACCCCTTTATTACTGTAAGTGGCGTTCTAAGTTCATGAGAAATACTTGAAATAAAATCTTTTTTTAACTGCTCTTTTTTTATAAGATTTTCACTCATTAAATTCATAGTCATACCGAGTTTTGCAATTTCATTATCTCCTTTTTCATCAGCTTTTACACTTAATCTTCCGTCTGAAAGCTTTAATGCTACATCAGTCAACTTTTCAATTGGCGATACAATTTTTTTACTCATAAGTAAACTTATGCTTATACTTATAAGTAAAACAAAAAAACCAAATAAAAAGAAAACAATATAACGTTGAGTGATCATAGCATCTATACTTTTCATAGAAGTTATAAAACGAACAATTCCAACCTGTTCATTTCCATTACTAAGCGGAAGAGAAACTGCCAACTCGTTTTCTCCTGTAGTTGAATTTTTATAGATTGTGGAACCGTCTTTTCCGTCTTTTGCTAAATAAACATCATTTGAAATAATGTTTTTACCGATTTCCGACCCGTCAACAGTATCTAACAGAACCTGTCCTGAATTATTTAAAATTTGCACTTGTGAGTAACTGTCTTTATAAAAACGGTTCATATCTTTTAAAACTACTTCTGAAAGACTTGAGTTTGCTAAATGAGTTTCATACAAATTTACAGAATACTTAGCTTGACTACTTATAATTCCGGTTACTCCGGAGTAGTAATAATTTTTTATAGTAAAAATAAGAAAAATTTCAAAAAATACCACAATCAATGAAATTAATATAAAAAATTGACTCATTATGGTAATTCTTATACTTTTTTTCGAAAAAAATTTTTTCAAGTTGTTAATTTTTTTTAATTCATTAAAAAATTTAAAATCTTTTAATTTGAATTCCATCTATATCCAGTCCCCCAAACCGTTTCAATAAACTTCGGTTTACTTGAATTATCCTCTATTTTTGCTCTTAATCTTCTTATATTAACATCAACAATCTTGATATCCCCTTCAAAATCCGAACCCCAAGTCATATCCAATAATTCATTTCTTGAAAATGCCTTACCCGGATTAGACATAAAAATTGTAACCATTGCCAATTCAGTAGGCGTAAGTTCTATTTCTTTTCCGTCTTTTAAAAATGTTTTTGAATACAAATCAAGTTTAAAAGGATAAAGAATTATTAAATCACTGCTTTCTTGAATTGTATCAAGTCTTCTTATTAAAGATTTTATTCTTAAAATTAATTCAACAGGATTAAACGGTTTACTTAAATAGTCATCCGTTCCACTTTCTAATCCATTTATCCTATCTACATCTTGTGTCTTAGCAGTCAACATAATAATTCCGATTTTAGGTAGTTTTTCTCTTAATATTTTACAAACTTCAAATCCGTCTATTCCCGGTAACATAATATCTAAAATTACAACATCGGGATTGTATTTAAGAGCTATCTCTACACCTTTTTCTCCACTTTCCGCCTCTAAAACTTCAAAACCTTCTCTTTCCAAATTTATCTTAGTAAACATTCTTATATTTTCTTCATCTTCTACAAGCAAAATTCTACTCATTTCTTCCTCCTTACATTATAAATAAAAAACTATATATTAAGTATACTTTAAAAAATTACTTATTTCAATAAGTACAAACAAAAAAAGTCAGAAAATCTGACTTTAAAAATACATTGTTATTAAATACGATACCAATATAAACGGAACAAAAGGAATTTCCTCTTTTTTTATTTTTTCAAAATTTCTAATTACCAAAAATTTACAAAAATAAAAAACTAAAGCTATTATAAAAGAAAAAAGTCCAACTGTAATTACAGTATGCCAATCTGTACAAAAACCTACAACAGCCAAAACATAAATATCTCCTAATCCGAAAACTTCTTTACCATACAAAAATCTACCCAAAAGGTAAATGCAACCATAAAGAAAAGTTCCGCTAACAGCCCCGTATATAGAAATTTCAAAATACAGTCCGACAAAATTCAGATAGCTTAATAATATTATCGAAAAAATAATCACAAAATCAAAAATATATCTACAACAAATATCCGAAAATGAACAAAAGTACAAACACATAAAACAAATCAAATTTATTAAATAAAGTATATTATACTGACCAAATACATTTCTAAGATATACTGTTGCAAGAATTATCAAAGAAAAATGCAAAAAAGTAGAAATTTTAAAAAAATTTTTAAAACTAAAATCTATCTTTATACATTTACCTGACACTTGTTTAAAATCAACAAATGATACTAAAAATATGAAAACCGTAATTAAAATTTTCGAAAATACATTCATTTCTAATAAGTTCTTTCAATATCGGTATTATTCATTAATTCGTCTAATCTTTTTACATAAACTGTTTTTTCTTTTTCTTTTACTAAAGTTTGATTAATCTCATCTTTAACTTCATCTAAAGATAGTTCTTTTGGTTCTGTCTTAGATTCCAATTTTATCAAATGATATCCGAATTGTGTTTTAACAGGAGCTGTTATTTCATTGACATTTGCATCAATACAAGCATTTTCAAATTCTAAAACCATTTGTCCCTGCGAAAAATCTCCCAAATCACCGCCAACTTCTTTTGACGGACACATTGAATATTCCTTTGCTAAATCTTCAAATAAAACTCCATTTTCACACTTTTTCTTTAATTCTAAAGCCTTTTCTTCACTTTCAACCAAAATGTGTTTAGCTCTAAAAGCATATTTGCTTTTAAATAAATTTTTATTTTCGTCATAATAAGCTTGTATTTCTTCATCAGAAACCTTAATACTTCCAAACAGGTCATTTAAATAATACTTTGCTAAAATAGAACGTCTGATTTCATCCATTTCTTTTACAAAATCTGAGTTTTCATCAAATTTTCTGTTCAAAGAATCTTGAAAAATAAGCTCTTGCTTAATCAATTCTTCACAAAGTTGTTTTTTACCTTCTTCACTTTTAAATGCAACGGCTCTATTTCCCATAAGTTCGATAAATCTATCCACATCACTTTCAAAAATTTCTTTTCCGTTAACTTTCGCCATCAATTTTTTTTCCATATTTTCTCTCCTTATACTAATTTTATTCCATTTCCTTCAAATTTTATTCTGTTTGTCTTTAATAATCGACCAACAGCTTTTTTAAATGCAGATTTACTCATTCCAAACATTTTTTTTATAATTTCAGAATCTGTCTTGTCATTAACATCTAAAAATCCACCATTTTTCTTCAACTCATTAAACAAAATTTCAGCATTATCATTTATTTCTAAATACGAAACATTCTTTAAAACTAAATTTAATCTTCCGTCTTTTTTTACTTTTGAAATTCTAAAATTAATCGGTTCTCCAATCTCCAACACACCGACAATATCCTTATTTTCTATCATAGCATCATATTTCTTATCCACAGCTACAAATGCACCATATTCCTTATTAACAGAATAAATAATACCATCAACCCACTGACCGCTTTCATAATTATGATCAGTAGTTAAATAATCTCTAACCTTCATTGTTGCACAAAGTCTTTCCGACTTATCCACATAAAGCGCAACCAGATACTTCCTCCCCTTTTCAAGTTTCATACTTTGCTCTTTAAAAGGAAGAAACAACTCCTTATCCAAACCCCAATCCAAAAAAGCGCCTATCTTAGAGATATCCATAACTTCCAAAGTTTCAAGTTTCCCCATAGAAATTTTCGGTGTTTTTCTCGTAGCGACAAAACGTGCTTGATTGTCTTTATAAATAAAAACATCAATTTCATCTCCAACCTTATCAGTTTCCAAAACTTCTTTCTTAGGCAACAAGATATCCAATTTTTCATTTTTAATTTCTTTAATCCCAATATAAGCGCCGTTTGTCTTAAATCTTTTTATGACTAAAGTTTGAAATTCTCCTAAATTATACATATATTCTCCTTTAAAACTCATTAACTGATACATTAAACCGTGTCGAAATTAATATAAATTTAACACTAAACAAACTTGCATTTATTATATCACATTTTCATAAACATTAAAACGAATTTTTACCTATTTTCACTTATATAACAAAAAATACTATTCAAAAAGAATAGCATTTATCTGAAATCAAAAAAATAATTATCCTAAAAAATATTTAATTACGTAACATTTTTACCGTAACCGATTTGTTCTTACAATTTTTGATTTTAATTTCAAAAAACTGTATAACATTTAATAGTATAATATCTAAATTTATACTCTATCCCCCATTAGATTCATATTTTTTAATTCCTAATTTGTATATAAATGTTGTAAAAATACTTAATAATATAATATACAAAATCTGTATAAGTAATATTTTTACAGAATTTTTAAAACTTACTGACAATAAAAACAGATTAACCGGTTCATAAATCATATACCTAAACGGAAAAATTAAAGTTACATAATAAATAGCTTTTGGCATTAAAGATATAGGTATTATTGACCCGCCAAGAAAAGAGCCTATATGTAAAATCAAATCTCTGTATCCAAATATGGATTCTGTAAAAAACGATAAAAACCCAATGCAAATATAAACATAAAATAAAATAACTATTCCAAAAAATATTGAAATTAAATAAATTATAAACATATAAAAGTTATATAATTTATTAGTATGGAGCCATATTCCATATAAAAGTACAACACTCAGAGTAAATATATTAAGAACAAATCCAAATCCATAATAAAATTTATATTTTATATAATTAATCGGTCTGCATATAAATTTAGAAATATCTCCGGTTGTAATTTCTCTCCAAACAATATATGGAAGTCCTCTAAAACTTCCTGAAATATACTCAATAATAATAAATAAAAAATAATATTTAATCATTTCATATAATGAATATTGACCTATTTTTTCAATTGATAATATCTTATATATTGAGCTCCATATTATAACCAGTACACTAAGTCTTATCGGAAGATACAAAATGCTACTAAAAAAATTCAATAAATGTGCTTTTCTTCTTAATTTGCCAACTTTAATAAAAGAAAAATGTTTGTCTAATTTAAAAATTTGTAGATTCATATTTTTTAATTCCTAATCTCCACTCAAAATTTAAAATTATTATTAAAAAAATTAAAAATAACAACTCTAAACCTAACCACAAAAAAATATTACTTAACATATTTAGAAGTATCATAACCGGTATGGAAGATACAAATGCTATAGGAATAATTGTAATTAATAACAACTTTATAGTTTTATTAAAAATAGTTAGAGGATATTTCTCAAATCCTAAATCTTCCATATGAATCAAAAAATCAAATGCATTTGTATTTTCTACCCAAAAAGAAAGACAAGACAGTATAGCTCTAATCATAGAAACTAAAAATATACCAATAATCATGCTAAAAATTGACAATATAAAATTATAAAAATGTATATTTCTTTTGAAAGATAAAAAATACCAAATCATTAATACTGTAAAATTAATTATACCTTTAAAAAATTCTTCCAATTGCATATCCTCTAAAAATAAAGCAATTTTAACATTAATAGGTTTACATAAATACATGTCTATTCTTCCGTTTATTATTTTTTCGGATATTTGCCATGTTCCGGCAAATATCTCACACATAGAAAAACTTGAAATACCAAAGATACTAAGTAATATTAAGGACTCTATATCCCAAATTTCCAAAGTAACATAATTTAACAATAAAATTTTCCAAAACAATATACTTGAAACAACAACTGAAAAAAAATCTAATACTATAACGAAAAAATCATTCATATATTCAATACTTGTCTTCCAACTAATATTTAAAAATGAAAAAAAAATAAATAGATGTTTTAAAACATATCTCAAAGTTGTAACTCTCCTTTATAAATTTTTAATAAAATATCTTTAATTTCTGTAGATTTTATCTTAATTTCTGAATCTGTGACTAAATTAGAAACTATTTTTTCAAGGTCAGATTTACTTGAATAGTTAAAAATATATTCTTCGTCATTACTCTCAATTAATATTTTTTTAAATCATCTGTTATATTTATTTTTCCTTTAACTAATATTTTCTTTGAAGTATCTAATTTCAAAAAATTATTTTTATTATCATTAAAAACTATCTTTCCTTTATCCATTAAAATTATTTCATTAGAAAGCTCGTCTATATCTTCTAAATCATGACTGGTCAATATTATTGTAGTTTTAAATTTATCATTAAGATCCTTTAAAAATTCATGAACCTTCTTTTTAGAAACAATATCCAACCCTATAGTAGGTTCATCTAAAAAAACTATTTTTGGATTATGAATCAACGCTGCAACAAGCTCACATTTCATTCTCTGTCCAAGTGACAATTTTCTAACCGGAATTTCTAAAAACTCTTTTATTCCTAACATAGAATCAAATAATTCAATTTTTTTAAAAAATTCTTCATCCGCTATTTCATAAATGTTTTTATAAAGTTTTAAAGAATCTATTACAGGAATATCAACCCATAAAAGTGAACGTTGCCCAAATACAACACCTATATCATAAGTATAATTATATCTATCCTTGATAGGATTTTTTCCTAATATTTGTACATCACCGAATGTAGGAGTTAATATGCCACACATTATTTTTAATAATGTTGTTTTTCCTCTAGTATCATCGCACAAGAGTTGCTACCCTCTTTTTATACAAACCTATTTATCGCTCCAAACCTTATATCCTCTACAAATGTAGGTATTCATTTAAACCAATTTTTCCTATCAGGTTTATCTTGGCGTAAGTTCGTAAATTGCTCTACTAGCGGTTAACGTCTTGTCTTGGTCTATTCAGTTGTCAAAGATCAAATCTATATA
>JALEHY010000020.1 GCA_022770425.1 Parvimonas sp.
TATGCTATACTTTTATATAATTTTAGATATAAAAAAAGATGATAGCCTCAATCCATCATCAAGTTTAAAAGTTTTGTGGAAGCCTTTAACCATTGATTTTACTTGGATTTATTGTACTATCATCATTATAGCATTGTCCCCACAGCCGTTTTCTCCTACTATTGCATATTTTTTACCTCTCTCTAATTTGAAATTGCAACCGTTTAAAACTTTATATTTTCCATAAGAAAATTTAACATCTCTAAACTCTATACTTTCAACAAAACTTACTTGTGCATTTCCGAACTTCTTCTTATAATTTTGAGATAAAAACTTTTTAAACCTCATAACCAAGAGAAAAGAATCGGTGAATTTTCTAATGACCATCGCCAAATTATATGAAATGTCATCTGTAAATACAAGTAATGAACTAAACAAAGAAGCGTACATTCCAAAACTGATATATGACTTTCCGGTTATAAAAAGGACAATAAATATTACCAAAAGCACTATTAAGGTAAAAACTATCCCTAAATTCGCATATAATTCAGAAAGAAATAACACTTTTTTCTCAATTTTAATCCCTTCATTTTGAGTTTTACTCCATTTATCATCTATAAAATTTTCGTATTTAAACACTCTTTTTTCAAGAATCGACTCTTTATCTAAAAATAAAGAAGATAAATAAGATGCCCTCCTAAAGAAATCAGAGCTTTCAACTCCTCCCTCATATTCAATCGAACCGAATCTGACGGACAAAAAAATTATAGGAATAAAAAGCACAAAAACTATAATCCCTAAGTACCATAAAATATTGGAAACTATAACAACATAACCCAAAAATCTTACCGTATACACTAAAATACTCATAAAGCTTCCAAACATATCTTTTATTCTAACATCTATATCACTGAACAAATAAAGATCTTCATAAAATTTTTTATTTTCATAATTATGATACGGAATTTCTGAAATGAATTTTAAATTCGATTTAGAAAATTTTTCACTAAGTTCCAAATTTAATTTAAAATCATAAAAACGAATAATATGTTTCAAAATATTTTGTGAAGTTAACAAAAAAATAAAACTTAAAAAGTAATCAATCCTATAAATATCATTTAATACCTTACCTATGATATAAACTCCAAGTGTAGGCAGAACAGCCGATATACAATTTAAAAAAAATACAATCGTAAAGTAACGTTTTCTAATATTAAAAAAACCTAAAACTTTTAACATAACTATCTCCTTATTTTTATACAGGCAAAGAGTTTCTGTGTAAACACAGAAACTCTTTGCCTGTATAACTTCCATTTCCTTTACATCTACCTTGACCATTACAAAGAGGCATATAAACTCCTCCCCAACTACAAATTTATATTGCTTATTTATATTGATACACATTATAAATTTTAAATTTTTATATAATATACCATAGATATTAATTTATGTCAACAACAGAATAATTATGTGAAATTTATTTAATCAACATCAGAGTATATACAATACGGATAAGAGTAAGATTGCTAAGCAGTAATTATTATTTAATAAACAACAAAATAATATACTTAATAAAAAAATAAACACTACTCAAGAGAGTAGTATTTATTAAAAATCAAATAATTAGTTTTCACAAAAAATTCATTATTATAATTGTATTAAAATTTTTATAGACCATAATTTCTTACACTGTTGTAATTTTAATAGACTTCGTCTATTATTCCTCCCCCGATTACTAAATCATCTAAGTAAAAAACAGCTGATTGTCCCTTGTTTGGTGCTCTCACTTTTTTTTCAAATTCAACAAAAAGTTCATCTCTTTCATAAAACAATTCGCCTTTATATTCCGTTTGTCCGTGTCGAATTTTAACGTTTACAATCATATTGTTTTCCAATTTATCAAACGGAATGAAATGTTCTTCTCTTATTTTTATTTTTTCCTTATATAGCAAATCTTCATCGGAAAGTGTAACAGTATTATTTTTTGCATCTATCTTTGAAACAAAAACTCTTTTCCCAAGTGCAATCCCAAGTCCTTTTCTCTGTCCGACAGTGTAATAAACTATTCCGTTATGTTTCCCAAGTGTTTTTCCGTTTTCATCAACAAAAAAACCCTCTTTTACAAGCTCAGGATTTCTCATTTTTATAAAACTTCCATGATCTTTATTTTGAACAAAACAAATTTCTTCACTGTCTTTTTTGGAGTAGGTTAAAATATTTTCATTTTTTGCAATTTGTCTCACTTCATCTTTTATAAAATCAGAAAGAGGAAAAAGTGTTTTGGATAAAACATTTTGACTTGTATTATACAAAAAATAAGTTTGATCCTTTTTTAAATCTTTGGCTCTTTTTAAAACATATCTGTTATATGTTCGGTCAAACTCCACCTTTGCATAATGCCCTGTTGCGATATAATCTGCTTTAAGCGGTTTTATCTTATCGACAAAACTATTGAATTTTATATATTTATTGCAGGCAACACAAGGATTTGGAGTATATCCCAGCGAGTATTCTCTCACAAAATTTTCTATTATTTTTTTGTCAAATTCTTCTCTGAAACTCATCGTATAATGCTTAACACCCATAGCTTCCGCAACTATTTTCGCATCCATAACCGATGAAAGTGAACAGCACCCTTTTTCCTCGTCATATAACTTCCCTTTTGGAACAAGATTCATTGTAACCCCGATTACATCATAATTCTCTTTTAATAACAAATGGCAGGCAACACAACTGTCAACCCCGCCACTCATTCCTAATATTACTCTTTTATTCAAAAAATACCTCACTAATAACTGATTATAATTCCGCCTTCATTTTCATAAGTTGATGAAAGTCCTTTGGCTTGAACAATTAATATATCCTTAAAATTGTATTTATCCATAATCTTTGACTTTATTTCCTTTGCTCTGTCAATGCAATTGCAATGAGTTATAACCAATATTTTTTCTTCAATGTTTATACAATTTTCCGCAATTGAATCAACAAGTTCTGAATATGCCTTTTTCAATCCTCTTACTTTTTTATAAACATCAATTTCCCCATCAACTCCACACATAATAGGTTTTATTGAGAGAGCAGATGCTACCATAGCTTTAAATTTTGAGATTCTTCCGTTTTTTATAAGATTATCCAAACTTTCCAAAACAAAAAATATCTTCATTTCTGAAATATAATTTGTAACAGTATTTACAATGTCTTCAAAGTTCATTTTTTTATTTATACATTCCTGAATTTTAATAGCTATCAAAGTTTCACTTGCAGCTGCAGACTTACTGTCAAAAACGTGAATTAATTTTTGACTTTTTTCTAAAATCATAGTTTTTGCCAAACAAGCATTAGAATAGGTTGCACTTAATTTACTTGACAATGTAATACAAAAAATCTCTTTTGCCAACTCAAATTTATCCATAAATAATTTTGGAGAAGGCGCTGCTGTTTTTATTGAAGTTGCATTTTTCATATTTTCTAAATAACTGTCTATATCAAGTTTTTCGTCATCAATATAGTCTATGTCATCTAACTGCAAAGTTAGAGGAACAAGCTCTATATCTAACTCATTTTTTAATTCTTCTGTCAAATCACAACAACTATCTGCCACTATCAATCTGTCTTTCATATTAACCTAACCTCTTTTCAATTAAATTTGCAAGTTCTTTAGCCTCTTTTTCCAACAAATCTATATCTTCTCCCTCAATCATAACTCTGACTAAAGGCTCTGTCCCCGACGGTCTAATCAAAACTCTACCGTTTCCATCAAATTTTTTTTCAATTCTGTATATTTCTTTTGCGATAATTTCGTCTTGCAAATACAAATTTCTATTTTCAAGTTTCACTTTAGCATTAACTAAAATTTGCGGATATGAAGTCATCAGTTCATTAAAATAAGACAACTCATTTATACTGTTTGCAACTAATTCACAAATTTTAAGTGCAGTGAATGTTCCGTCCCCTGTTGTACTGTCATCTAAAAAAATCATATGTCCTGACTGTTCTGCTCCTAAAATATAGTTATTTTTAAGCATCTTTTCAAGAACATATCTATCTCCGACACTTGCCGCCTCGAACTTTACGTCAATAGAATCCAAATATTTTTTCAATCCTATATTACTCATAACAGTTCCCACTACTGCATTGTTTGTAAGTTCGTCTTTTTCTTTATAAAATTTAGCCATAGCCGCTAAAATATGATCTCCGTCCATGATATTTCCTTTTTCATCAACTGCTAAACATCTGTCTGCATCACCGTCAAAAGAAAATCCCATATCAACACCATTATTAAGTACAGCCTGTTTAATTACATCCATATTTGTACTTCCGCAATTAAGATTTATGTTTCTACCGTTAGGCTCCGTATTCAAAGCTATAACTTCCATCCCTAAATCTTCAAATATTTTTTTTGCTATATCAAAAGCAGCACCGTTTCCAAAATCAACTGCCAATTTTAAATTAGAAAAATCTCCACTTACCCTTGATTTTAAGTAATCGGCATATATCGAAACAGCCTCTTTTTCTTCCGTAAAAATTCCTTGTAATTTTTCGCCAAAGTAAAAACTTTCATCATCCAAAATGTTTTCAATTTTAAATTCTATTTCATCTGAAAGTTTAAAACCGTCTTGACTGAATATTTTAATTCCGTTATATATATAAGGATTATGAGATGCGGAAATAACTGCTCCTCCCACAGCCTTAAAATATCTTGTCAAATATGCAACAGCAGGAGTCGGTGCCACTCCTATGCTTACAACATTAAATCCCATTTCTAAAAGGCCTTTTGCCAAGTTATCTAAAAGACTTTTCCCACTTTCTCTTGTATCTCTTCCTATTAAAAATAATTTTTCTTCTTCATCTCTTAAAATATAGCCTACCGCTTTTCCTAATCTATAAGCAAGCTCATCTGTCAAATTTTCACCATAAACTCCTCTGAGTCCGTCGGTTCCAAAATACTTTCCCATTTTTTCTCCATTCATAAAAATTTTTATATTTTGTATTTTATATATAGTTCAAAATAGACTATACATATTAATTATATCACATTCAAAAAAAATTACAAATGTACATCTTATTAATTTTAATCTTCCGAATATATTTTCACAATAAAAAATAACCGCAAAAAATTATCTGCAGTTATTTTAATAATTTCATATTTTATAATTTTATAATTTCACATTAATCTGTAATTTTATTTTTCTCAATTTTAAAACTCGCCATAAATACGCTTATTAATGTAATTCCGATAAGTATTAAATATATCGACTTATTTGAATCAAATCCTAAAAATCCTTTAGGAATCAATTTTAGAATCCACAAGTAAACTCTATCTCCAAAATAAACTCCCAAAGCAAAAAACGCCTGAAAAATTCCCATACTTACATTTCTATCTTCTTTTTCAAAATATTGCATAGCCATAGAAATTAAACACGTATAAGCGATTCCGTAGCCGAATCCATTAAAAATATATCCAAAAAACGCACTCCAATATCCGTTACTTATCAAAATAAGACAATAAAAAATCAAACTTGAAATAAGACCTAAAATTAGAGTTTTTTCTATCCCTATCTTTTTTGCAAAATAAGTTCCAGCAAGAACACTTGCTATAAGTTGTGGAAAAGCAAACATTACATCAATATAAGCAAGCATTATAGGAGGCATATTAAGTACAGTCTTAGCATATGCAATCATATTGGCTCCCGAACTTGCAAATTTTATAAAAGAAACCAAAACTGCTATTATGCATACATATAAATAGCTCTTAAATTCAAAAACTTTTTTTACTTTCTCAAAACTGAATTTTTTTGAGGCAACGAGCGTATCAGTTACAAAAAAAGTTAATATCAACGCAACAATCGAAATACACCCCGATATTCCCCATAGCAATCTAAAATTTTTCACAGTATCAAAAGTTGCAAGGTACTGAATGGGTGCTGCAATAAATTCTGCAAGTAAAGGTGCAATTGACAAGATAGATGCAGAAACCGCAGCTTTTTCCTTAGAAAATGTTTCAGAAAATAATACATTAAACACAGCCAACATAGATGCACAAATTCCCATAGCAACAGATGAAAAATAAAGTGCATTATAACTTGGTTTTAATACAATTATAACAGAAGTAACTATTATTGAAAAAATTGCAAGTTGAATAAATATCTTTTTTCTGTTAAAAATATCACTTAAAATAAATATCGGTAATCTTAAAAAGCATCCGACAAGTCCGTAAGCTGATGTTATTTGTGCCGCAAACGCAAGCGTCAATCCAAGTCCACCCTCATCTAAAGGTGTTATAGCATATAATTTTCTATATGCTCTTACAACAGTTATTCCACTCCAAAAAAGTACAAAAAGCCAAAAAATTATTTTTTGATTTTTGTCCAATTTATATTTTTTTGAAATAAAAAATATAATTATAAAAGTTAAAATTATCATAAAAATTGACGAATAAAGTTTGTACATGTTATTCTCCTTTTGGTTTAAATGCTAAAATTTTCCCTCTATGAATATACTCTTTTAAGTTTATTTTATGTCCCCATTTTGCAAGGTATTCGGGTGTAAGTTCTTCTTCAATTACAGTATAAAGTTCAAAACCGACTTCTTTTAATATTTCTTTTAACTTCTCCGAAGTAATTGACCCCGCAACTCATGTGGCGTGAAAAATAGGTTCGTCTTTTACCCAACAAGGTAATTCATTAAACTGAACAATATCCGATACAGATATTCTTCCACCCGGTTTTAAAACTCTAAAAATCTCGGAATAAACCTTCTTTTTATCCTCACACAAATTTATTACACAGTTTGAAATAATACAGTCAACAGAATTACTCTCAATTTTTAATGAATCTATGTCCGAAACTACAAATTTTGTATTGAAAAATTTTTTCTTTTGACTTATGTAAATAGCTTTTTCAACCATTTCAGAAAGTCTGTCGACACCTATTACAAGTCCTGAATCACCTACAATTTTACAAGCCTTAAAAACATCCATCCCTTTCCCGCAACCAAGATCTAAAACTGTTTCGCCAAGTTTTAAATTTGCATTTTCTATAGGATTTCCACAACCCAGTCCAAGATTGGCTCCACTTTCCAAGTCTTCAAGCGTATAACCTAAACTAAGTGCTATTTTCTTTTCTATTTCTCTGCTATCAATATTTTCATCAGAAATTAATCTGTCATTTTTAGCAATTTCTCTATATAAATTATCAATAGTATTACTTTTACAATCACATTTTTTCATACGATCCTCCTAAATTAAAAGCCAGTAATATTATACCACAAAAACATTATATTATAATGAAATATTACAAATAAAAAACTTATGTTTAAACTAACATAAGTTTTCAATTTTAATTTTGACTTTGTAAATCAACTTTAAATACCTTTGGCATAAATATACAAGTAACAATTACTGAAATACCCGATAATAAAAATATAACAGAAACACTTACATTATCAAATAAGAAAGAATAAATCATTATTCCGACAGGCGATAAAAGTTGAGAAATTGTATTTAATAAACTAAAAACACGTCCCTGATAATTTTGTTCAATATTATTAACAAGCCATGTTGATAATGGAATATTTATCAAATTTGCAGTAAAACTTGAAACCAATACAAATACCACTATTGATATGAAGTAGAATGTGTTACTGAATTCTCTTAAAAAAATTGATCCGAATATTAAAAGATATACACCTAAAAGCATAACAAACCTTGTAATATTTTTTATGGGATTTTTTATTTCAGGGATTACTGACAGTATTATAGCTGAAATTATCATTCCGAAAGGAAATATTGCCGAAGTCATACTGTACATATAATCAGAGAAAAAAAGTTTTTTTATTTGAATAAAAGGCAATCCTAAACTTATAGCAGAAAATATAAAATTTACAGTCATTGAAAAAACCATCACAAATATTAAAGTGTTTCTGCCTTTTACAAACTTTATTCCCTCTTTAAACATTTCAAATATTTTTTCATTATTTGTATCATTACAATTTTCACTTTTTGAAAATTCAAAATTTATAAACAAGATAACAGACAGTGTAATAAGTTCAATGATAATTTCCATTATGACAAAACTTTCAAGAGTAAACTTTGTTAATAAAAATGCCGCAATTATCGGAGCAACTATAGTACTTGCAGAACTCACAAGTTGATTTAAAGAATTTAACTTTTGTATGTGTTGCTTTGAAACCAAATTTATCGTAGAAGCATTAAAAAACTGATCGGATATTCTTAAACAAACGAGCAAAAGATAAGTATACATTAAATTTTCATAACCGTAAGCATTAATTACAACAACATACAATAAAAGACTAAAAATACTTAAAAATTGTGATAAAATCATAATCAACTTTTTATTATACTTATCAACTATTCCTCCTAAAATCGGAAGTAACAATATTGCTATAACAGGTCCTATAATCTGTGAAAATCCAAAATTAATAACAGAATTTGTATTTTTTAAAATTAAAAGACCTATAACAAAAGATAAAATTGAACTTCCTACATTTCCGCATAAAGATGTAATTAAAATTTTAATGATTTGAATATTCGACTTTTTCAAATTTTCCATAATAAATTCTCTCCTAATATTATTAAATCAATTATGTTATATACTATATAATATATTAAATTATAAAAATTGTCAATAAAAAAGCTAAATATTTACAAAAAACTTTTTGATATTTAAGTAAATAATTAGCTTTTAAACTATAATAACATCTTTAAAACCATTTGAAAGAGCAATATTTTTCAATTTATTCATTTCGTCATCAGTAGGTGAAGAAAATTTGCTGTAACGTTCTCTTACCCCAAAACTTCTGTATTTTATAATTTTGTATTTTATATTGTGTCCCATTTTTATATATTTATTTAACATTTTTGTTATAGAATCAACCGTACTTTCATTGTCCATTCCTGCAACAGTCACAGTTCTGATTTCAAATAATTTATCTATACTTGCAAGATAATCAGCATTTTCCAAAACAGTATGTACACTTTTTTGTGTAACAAAAATATGTTCATCATTATCAAATGCCTTTACATCAAGCATAAAAGAATCGGTAACATCCACTAACTCTTTTAATTTTTTAAAAGGTAAACTGCCGTTTGTATCTACAAAACAGGTAAGACCTAATTTTTTTACTTCTTTAAAAAGAGGAACCAAAAAATGATGTTGAAGTGTACACTCTCCTCCACTAACTGTAATACCTCTTATAAACGGCATATTTTTTTTTATTCTGTCAACAGTTTCTTGAACAGTCCAGTTATAAATTTTAGGAGAAGATAAAAATCTACACACTCTTATACACTCATCACAGTTAATACAAGTTTTATCATTCCAAACTACTTTTCCGTTTTCATTTATCAAACTTTTTGTCGGACAAAAATTAATACATTCCATACAATTTATACAATGTTTTATAGTTTCCGGATTATGACAATAAAAACAATTAAAATTACAACCCTGTAAAAAAATGGAAGTCCTGTTTCCAGGACCATCCACCACCGACAAATCTATTATTTTATTTATCTTTCCTTTAATTAACATCTCTTACCTTACGTTCCAATAAATGGTATTTTTCAAACGCCTCTCTTGCATACTGAACAGTATCGTAGCTAACTTGTTCTCCGTCAATAAATTTTTGCATATCTGATTTTTTAACTAAATATCCTGTTACACGAATTAAATCCCCACTGTCTCCATAACAAGAAATATACCTCATTTGTAAATTGAAAGCCGCTTTAAAAATGTCTAAAACAGCTGAAGGATTTTTTTGTGCAGTTTCATCAAATGGAAAATGATCTCCGATTCCTGATGGAAAATATTTATGGAAAAGTCCTGAATGTCTTATATGGTCATACATTGGAACTTCTTTACCGATTTGAATTCTAACACCTGCACTGTCTCCGCAATCATCTTGTGCTCCTACTTGTGAATGCAACATAAACCTATGATTCCAAAAAGTCGAATACTTACTTTCGAAAGCATTTACTCTATTTTCAATAAAGTCCATTACCTCAAGTCCCACATTATTTGCAAAATCATCTTTACCGTACTCTGCATTTGAATTTTCAAATTTAACTAAAGTTTCTACACATTCATGAAGTCCGACAACACCAAAAAGTCCCACAAATCTGTCAAGCTCGATAAATCCCTCTTTAACTAAAAAGTTTTCTTCAAAAAAAGGAGTTTCTTCAACTAAAAATTTAATCTTTTCTTCCATAAAATTACACATTAAATCTATTGACTCAGGCAAAACCCTACTGAAAAAATCTTCCTTTGATTTTGAACTTCTTGCAAGTGAACCAAGTCTTAATCTGCTAAGAGTAAAAGCACCTCCACTTATAGGTAACCCGTTATAACAGCTCGCTATCGCATAATCTCCGGAAAAATCTTTTCTGTAGTATTTATCATTTGCAAAAGCCGGATTGGCAGTTAAAAGTGACGCATACACACATTTTTCCCCAAAATCATCAGGTGTTATATCTTCATCATAAAGAACAGTCATATTCGGAGTAACATTATTTAATTCAGGAAGCAATTCCAAAATAATTTCTCCGGCAACAGTTTTTTCAGGACCTATATTAGCATGACAAAAACTGTCATTTATAGTTCTGTCCAATGAAACCAAAAACCATTTAATTAATTTTTTTGCCTCTTCTCTATCTGTTATAAAAGGATCAAGTAACTTGTCAATTTTACCGATATACACAGGATATCTTGTAACTGAAGGAATATGATGATAAAAAATTAACAAACTGTTTATTGCATCAAGCAAAGTATTTGATTTTTCAAGTCTTAAAAACTCACAGCCCTCATCTAACAGTTTTTGATAATTCGGACAAATGTATCTTGGAGCATAAGGTGCATGTCCTTCCCACAGGTCACAAATTCCGCCATCTTTTGAAATTTCAAAAAGTCTTTCACTAACTGCATTTTTCGGAAATGGATTTAAATTTTCTGCAAGTTTTGCAAGTTGAGAAGTCTTTTGTTCAAAAGTAAGCTCTTTTGCTTTTAATATATTCATTGAAAGTTCTCTTGCTTCTTCTAAGCTGTTAATTTCTGATATCATAATTACCTCCATTATTTTATGTCAATAAATCATATTTTGTATACGTTTTTTTATGTCAAAAAGTCAGGTACTACTATCATCATTTTATATCATTATCTTAAAAAATGATACTGGCTTTTGTCGTATTTTTTAAAAAATTTAAAAAATTTTTAATAAATTATATTTAATGTTGATAAAGCACTTGTATATTAAAATTTAAAATATCATAAGTCATAATATTTTATTAATTCATTACTATAAAAAATTTCGACTTATATTATTGGCTTTTTTAGATGAGTTTTTCATATTTTTTTAATTTTTTATTTTTATATAAATTTTTTTAATCTTTTACAAAAAATTTTTTTGCTATTTTGACAAGAATTTTGAAAAATACTTAACTTTTTATTAATTTTTTTGTAAAATTTTATAATTTATACTTTATTTTTTTGTTTTTTTATATTATAATATGTATTGTAGTGTACAAAAGGGGGAATGTATATGGAAAATAAATTAACAACTTTACTTAGAAAAGTCTTAGTTGAAAAGAACTTTGACTTAAAATCTGACAAAAAGCTGTATTCAGACTTTGATTTGCTAAAAATCAAAAAGAAAACTACACTTATAAAAGAAAATGATGAATTGGATTATTTATACTTGTTAGTTAGAGGAAGTGCAAACGTAGTTCACTTCACTTCTGTTGGGGAACTAATAATATTTAATCACATTTCAAATACATCAATTTTCGGATTGATTGAGCATTTAGATAATAATCATCCATTTTATAAGAGTGTGTCTTTCTTTAAAGATACAAGAGTTATAAGAATTCCGATAGAAGCGTTTGAAAGAGAAGAAAAAAATATTGAACTTTTGAAAGTTTATAATGATTTTTTGCTTAATTTTTCAAAACAGGCAATCAATACTTTTGACTTAACTAAAAATTACGGAAGAAAGAAAAATTTGGTGGAATTTTTACTTTCAAAATGTACTGACGAGGAATTCCCTATTAGAATTACATTAACTAAAAAAGTTATATCTGACTATTTAAGAATTAATGAAAGGACAATGTACAGATATCTAAACGAATTGATTGATGCTAATTGTATTTCAAGAAAAACAGGAAAAATTATTATTTCTAAAGAAAATTATGACAATTTAGTTACTCTTTCAAAAGAAAAAGGCATTGATAGCGAATAATAAACTATGGGAAAAAATATAGAAACTGAAAATAACAAAAGATTTAATACAATTTCAGCACTTATATCTCTAAATTACTTTGTAACGCCGATAATTGCATCAATAGTTATACTATCTTTAATAAAATTGCTCAATATAGACATTATAGGTATATTTTTAAAATTGGGGGTAATTAAAAATTATATTGAGTATATTCATAATAAAAACAATGATGTTATAGCAGTGATTTTTTCACAAGTATCAATGATACTCTCACTTATAATTTCGGTTTTATTGGCAAAGAAAAGAAATGACAGTATATCAAAAATAAAAACGGAGATTTCTAAAACAAAATTAATACTGTTAGGTTTAGCTTTGGGAGTATTTATGCTGATTACTTCTTTTTGTGTATCGATGATATACACTGCTTTAAATCTAAATCCGACCAGTAACAACACATTAAATGTATTGAACCTATTGAGAAACAATAAAATTATGTTACTTCTGATTCTTGTTGTTGCTCCGGTAGGTGAAGAAATAGCTTTCAAATACGGAATTTTTACATTTTTTCATGAAATCTTTTATGATAAGAATAAAATATTAAAAACTGTAATTCCCGCTATTATATCTGCATTTATATTTGGAATAATACATGACGGATTATACTTGTTACCTACATATTTTATACCGAGTTTTGTAGGGTGTATTCTATATGAAAAAACAAAAAGTTTATTGCCT
This sequence comes from Parvimonas sp., assembly GCA_022770425.1. Taxonomy (GTDB): domain Bacteria; phylum Bacillota; class Clostridia; order Tissierellales; family Peptoniphilaceae; genus Parvimonas. The sequence continues at coordinate 12,943 of JALEHY010000020.1, forward strand.
TGTATTTTAGGACACTTTTTAGCTAATTTAATAGCAACATTAATTTTAATTTAATAGCAAGTTCAACTTGCTATTTTTTTATACAAAAACTATCCAAATAAAAATAGAACTGAAAAATTCAGTCCTACTTTATAATTTATTTTAACTTTTCTTGGTAATATCTAAATCCATTATTAACATCTGACAAGAAAAAATTGTGATGATTCTCTCTTTGATCTAAAGGAGGTAATTTCATATAATCTCCATAAAGTAATTTTAAATAATCATCGTATTTTTCAGGAATATTCACAAAAATATCTTCAAATTTTGCCTTTGTTAAATTTCCTATAATTTCTTTTTTGAAAGGTGTAATATAAAAAGAGTCCACAAGACAGGCAACATACTCACTGTCACTATATTTAGGATTGTCCTTAGGTACTGCAATTTTAGAAATATCACTCTTTAACTTATTTGGAATTGATTCACCTAATTTATAGACAAATTTCTTATTAAATCCACTTATAGCATTAAATATAGCATTTTTATCCGCTTCCTCAAAAATTGGATTCTCTTTAACACGCAAGTCCATAATCTTGCTATGCCCTTTTACATATCCGTCCAAAGGAAATATATCAATAAATACGCCATGGTTTATATCAATATCCAAAACATGTTTCTCTATAAGAGTCGTGTTACTATCTCTAAGTTTTGCAAAATTTAACGCATATAGCGGATCGGTTTCAATAGTTTGCACAAAATAATTATCAGGTAAAAATTTCATTGAATTTTCAATAAAAAAATCATAATCTTCACGTGGCATACAAACATCAATGTCATCATCCCAAGGAATAAAACCTTGATGTCTTATTGTTCCCAACAAAGTTCCGAACCCAACAAAATATCGCAAATTAAATTTCTCACAACAAGAAATAAAATTCTTTAAAATTTCCAGTTCTTTTTTTTTCAAACTCTCCAAATCTACTTCAAAATTTCCTTTTTTAACATCCTTTTTAAAAGTCCATTTTGAATTACCGTCATACAAATACATTACACTTCCTCTGGTAATTTAAGCATTACCAAATAACCTATAACAAATAAAGGAATTATTCCAAGAATTGAATATCTCGGTTGTCCTGTAATTGTAGTTATAAGACTCATAATAAGAGGGCCTACTATTGCCGCAAATTTTCCAAAGATATTATAAAAACCGAAAAATTCATTTGAATGATCTTTTGGAATAATTTTTGCAAAATAACTTCTGCTAAGTGCTTGAATGCCACCTTGAGCAGATGCAACTAAAGTCGATAAAACAAAAACATGTACCAAACTGGTCATAAAATAAGCAAAAATTACAGAGATCATATAAGTAAAAATTCCAACACTAATCATTCTCTTTGTTCCAAATTTATTGGCAAGTTTTCCATAAATTATAGCAAAAGGAAACGCTACAACTTGAACATAAACAAGTATTGCCAATAAAATTACAGTATTAAATTGCTTAGGATCCAAAACAGATTGAGCATAAGGTACAACCATTTTTATAATTGTATCCACTCCGTCTATGTACAAAAAGTAAGAAAGCAAAAATATTACAACAACCTTGTGTTCTCTTATGTCTTTAAAAGTTTTAAATATTGTTGAAAAACTTTCTTTTAAAGGATTAGCAACAGGCTCCACTCCATAAACTTGATCAACATTTTTATACATAGGTATTGTTAATACTAACCACCATAATGCTGTTATAACAAAACTTATTTGGTATCCTATGTTGTTTCCCATACCAAGAAACAGAACTGAAGCTAAACAAACCATAAAAGGTATTACACTTGCAATATAACCATAGGCAAAGCCTGATGTACTTACTTTGTCCATTCTTTCGTCAATAGTAACATCAACTAAAAATGAATCATAAAAAATATTTGTTGCAGCAAAAGTGATATTTCCTACTAAAAAACAAGTCATAATCAAAAACATACTTATTGATGCCGCAAAAGATAACATAAAAGTAGAAAATATTGCAACAATTGAACAAACTGTAAATAATTTCTTTTTCATACCTCGAAAATCCGCAATAGTTCCCAAAACCGGACTGATTAATGCAATTATAATGCTTGCAAAAGAGTTATAATATCCTAAATTCATTGACGAACCACCAATCATTCCAAAATAAACAGGAAAAAGTGCAGTAGTGATTGCAATTGAATAAGCGGAATTACCACAATCATACAAAATCCAGCTTAATTCTTTTTTTGTATAACCAAACATACTTATACCTCCGACTAATTTTATCTATTAAATTATATCATAATTAATAGCATTTTTCTATATAATGTGAAATAAAAAACCTACTCGTTAAAGTAGGTTAAGGTAAAATATAAACTTTTACTTTTTTTACTCCAAATTGGAAAACTTGATCCTTATTTGGAATACAAACATCAATTTTATTTCCTTTTATGGCACCGCCGGTATCTTCAGCTATAGCATAACCATAACCTTCAACATAAACTTTAGTACCTAAAGGTATAACGCTCGGATCTACTGCAATAACTCCATATCTAAGTTTAGTTCCTAACTTAGTTGTAGAATAACCTCCATTTTCAGAAGGATCAGCAGAATATGCAGTCGCAACCATAGTTTTTACCTCTTTGTAATTAAAATCAACACTTGCATTTGTACTTGGTAATTCTTGTTTTTCTTCCTGAACTTTTGATTTTTCTTTTTCTTTTTCAATTTGTTCTTTAGAAACTACTTTTCCATCCACTAAAACTTCATCAGATTTAACTGATACTTCCTCTGAAACTTTTTCTCCTTGTTTTTGTTCTTCTGACTTAGTTGTTGATACTATCTCATTTCCGGATTCTGTTAATTCAAAATTACTGAATTCTTCTTCATTAACAGAACTCATAAGTTGTCTTATAGAAACAAATCTGTTATTTTCAAAAGTCGAAATAAAAGTCATTTCTTCAACATTTGAAGTCTTAATCATATCTGCAACGTCATAGCTGTTATCTTCTCCGGTAATAAGCAAGAAATTATGTCCTAATTTTTCAGATAAAATATAAGAATATAACATATCAGACAAAACATCCGTTTGTGTAAGAATCACTTTTTTACCTGAATCTTTAATATCAAACCTATCTTTAAATATTTTGAAAACATCTTTTTCGTAAAAAGTATAACTCTCAACAAGATTTACATCCTTATTTGCTTTATTGTAAATTTTAGTCTTATAATCTCTTGAAATAGTTGAAACACCGTCATAAAAGTAGATATAACCATCTTTATCAACTTTTGAAATCACATCTTCTTCAGACTTAGACAAACCCGCTTCCGAGTCAACTAAAAGTAAATTCATATTGTATATATAAGCATAATAAAACGCACCTACAATATCGGAATTTATTTTTTTATCAACGACCAATAAATCTTTATTTCCTGAAAATTCATTAACAATTTTATTGGTATCTTCAATATTTGAAGTACCTAAACGTTTAAAATCCAAATTTGCTTTCTTTAAAATTTCATCTGAAACAGAAACTGTATCTCCTACAACATAAATCTGTTTACTTGATTTTAAAGTTTCAAGTAAGTCCTTATCTATTTCATTATTTCTAATCGGAACAACTACTCCATTATTATTCAGCGAAAGTAAACCTGCCAATGTAAAGTCAATTTTATTATCTATATTAACTATATAAGAATTGATATTTTCACTACCATTAGTGCCTTTAACAATTCTGTCATTTACTTTTTTTAATGTTTCGACGTCCGAATCGGAAGAAACAACAAAGCCTCTTACTTTTTCGTTCGCAAATGATTTATATGAAAATCCAGATACTGTAGCATAAATACACAAAACTACAAAACAAAGTTTAAATACTGCTCTTTTCAAATAATCACTCCTTATCTTAATATCAACGCAATTCAACGCTGATAATAGAATTATAATGATTTTCTCAAAAATCGTCAACAATTTTTAAATTTTTTGGTAATTTTTTTTTAAAATTATACAAATTCAGTAACTTTCTCTCCAATTTTTATTATTTTTTTACTTTTTTGTAACTTTTTAAATTTATAAAATACCGAATTTTCAAAGTTTACAAAAGTATTACAATTAATCTTCGATTTTTCAAGAAAAAAAGATAAATTTGTTAAAAAAATGAAATATTTTAATTTTTTATTTTTTTATTTTTTAAAATATATGAAACCAATGAAACTGAAAAAATTATTAATATGCCGATTAGACTATAAACACTGATACTTTCTTTTAAAATTACTCTTCCAAGTATAACTACAAATACTATTCCAAAATAATTAAATAAACTAACATCAGATGCATTAGCGTATTGGTAACTTAAAGTCAACCCCAGCTGTCCAAAAGCAGAACTGACTCCTATTAATATTAAAAATAAACCGTCAATAAAATTTGGTATTACAAAATTATTTACTATAAAAGGAAGCGAACACACAGTTGAAAAAAATGAAAATACAAACATTATTGTTTCTGTCTTTTCATTTTTACCAAGTCTTGATACGCAAAGGTATGCTATTGATGCACTAAATGCGGATAACATAGCTATAAGCGAAGGAAATAATCTTGAATCAAACTGAGGCCTAACTACAAATATTGCTCCTATGAATGCAAATATTAAAGTAAAAAACTTTTCTAATGTAAATTTTTCTTTAAGTACAACACAAGCAATTAAAACTACAAATATCGGACTTGTTCGTTGTAAAATTCCGGCATCTGCAACAAGCATATTGTTTATTGCATAAAAATTTGCTATGACACCAAGATAACCGAAAAGTGACCTTGATAAAAGCAATTTTCTGTTCTTACCTTTTCCAAAAAAACTTCCTTTGTTGTATAATATATATCCCGCACACATAATTGCCATAACAAAGTTTCGAAAAAATACTTGCTGCATAAGTGGAAATTTACCCGCAGTTAATTTTACAAAAATTTGCATAAAACTAAATCCAAGTGTTGAAAAAATCATAAAAATAATTCCAAGTCTGAGATTTTTTTTATTTACATTATTAACCATAAATTCTCCTAAAAAAAATAAATGCCACAAAAGTGGCATTATTTCTTATCCTATCATCTAAATTATTAAAAGGATTTTATTATAATGAAGCTTCGTAATCAGCGTCGTTCATTAATTCTTCCAATTCAGCAGGATTAGACATTTCAATCTTACATACCCAAGCTCCGTATGGATCTTTGTTGATTTCACCAGGTTCATCATCTAAAACTTCGTTTACTTCGATAACTTTTCCTGAAACAGGAGCAACGATATCACTTGCTGCTTTTACTGATTCAACAGATGCTAATGATTCACCAGCTTCAGCTTCATCATCAACTTCAGGAAGTTCAACATATACGATATCTCCTAAGTGATCTTGTGCATAATCAGCTAAACCGATAGTTGCAACATTTCCTTCAACTTTTACCCAATCATGATCTTTAGTATAAAGTAATCCTTTTTCTACTTTCATCTTAAAAATACCTCCTAAAAATTTTACTATAACTACATTCATTATGTACTTTTGTCTGAATGTTCATTACAATATTATAGTATACTTAAATTATAGTGTACTATGAGAAAAATATCAAGTCTTTTTGTTAAATTTTTTAACTTTTTTCAAAAATTTATATCACAAGTTGCCATTAAATCATTAGATTGAGTTTATTGTGACAAAGTAATGCAAATTAAAATCTAAAACCGTTAAATTTAGTAGTATAAATTTTTATTTTATGCTATAATTTACATATACTATCAACAAAGGGGGCGTTGTTTTGAAGATAATATTTAATTCAATTTTAAAAGAATTTTTTAAAAATTTTAACAAAAATTTTGGAAAAAAAGAAGATTTTTTTAATGAAAATCAAACAGAAAAAAGAGCGATAAAGAAAAAAGGCAGTGTTTTTCTATTAAGTTTAATTATTACATTAATATTGTCTGCAATAGTATTTTATATTTTTTTACCTGTTATAAATCCTGTGTCTCAATCTTTCTATGCATTTTTTGCATTCATAACTTTTTCATTTTATGCAATATCGGAAAGTTTGGAAAAAGCTAAAAATGTAACAGACAATATCTCAAAAAAAATCAGAAAAACATTGACTGTTTTATTTGTAATTTCAATTTGTTCATACGGAATTTTATTTGCGTTTTCTTCACCTTTTTTCCATGCTAAAAAATACTCAAATCTTATAGATAGACAAGAAGGGATTTTTAAAGATGACGTTAAACCGATAAATTTCAACCAAATTCCTGTTGTTGACAAGGCAACTGCCGAAAGACTCGGTTCAAGAAAACTTGGAGAAATCGGCGGAGATTTAGTTTCTCAATATGACATAGACCCGACATATCCGCAAATAAACATAAAAGGCAAGCCGTTTAGAGTTACTCCAATAACTTATTCCGGATTTATAAAATGGTTTGTAAATCAAAATAAGGGACTGAGTTACTACGTTTCTGTTGATATGGCAAGTCAGGACACTTCACTTGTAAAATTGGAAAAACCTATTTTTTACAGTTTTTCCGATAAATTAAACAGAAATATAAAAAGACATATAAGATTAAAGCGTCCGACATATATAATCGGAGAAATAAACTTTGAAATTGATGATGAAGGGCATCCTTTTTGGGTTGCATCTGTTTTGAAACCTACAATAGGAATTGTCGGAGGTATGGATGTAAGTAAAGTTCTTGTTATTGATGCAAATTCCGGTGAACTTGAAGAGTATGACAAAAATGAGGTTCCTTCTTGGGTTGATAGAGTTTATCCTGCCGAAATGATTGAAAAACAGCTAATCTACAATGGAACTTTTAAAAACGGTTTTTTGAATAGATATATTAAACAAACAGGCGTTACAAAACCGACTAAGGGTTACAACTATTTATCAATCGGAGAAGATATTTACTTTTACACAGGAATTACTTCTGTTTTGTCCGATAAGTCAAATATCGGTTTCGTTTTAGTTAATATGAGAACAAAAGAAACAAAGTTTTATCCGGTTTCATCAGCAGAAGAATTTTCAGTTATGGAAAGTGCAGAAGGAAGTGTTCAAGAAAAGAAATATAAATCGACTTTTCCTATCCTTATAAATATAAATAACAGGCCTACCTATTTTATGAGTTTAAAAGATGAAGCTGAGCTTACAAAACTATTTGCACTGATAGATGCTCAAAAGTATCAAAGTGTGGCAGTTGGAAGTGACATAAACGAAGTAGTCAAAAATTACAATAAGTTAAATTCAGAGCTTATAGATACAAATGCACAAAACAACAACTCAATTTCACTTACGATAAAAGAAATTAAACCGATAAACATTGAAGGAAATACTATTTTTTATTTTACTTCAAAAGAAGACAGCTTAATTTATATTGCACCTGTAAATGTATCAAAAGAACTTATATTCTCAAAAGAAAATGATAAAATAAAAATAACAGGTTACAAAAATGAAGACGGAACTTTCAATGTAACGTCAGTGAAAAAATAAATAAAACTATACTGCACCCAACTGTTAAAAAGATACGGTGCAGTTTTTATGTATACAAAAGCTAATAAAAAACTACTTAAAAAGTATAAAAAGAGCTCTATTATAAATAGCTCTTTTTAACTTTTAATGCCTGTAAAGATGAAAAACTAAATTATTATCAGCACATAGTTTTGTTGTATAATAAAAAAATCAAAGTCTATAATACGACTTTGATTTTTGGTAATTGTTTAAAATAAAGCTTTAATCTTAATCCAATTCAAATTTTCCTGTATATAACTGATAGTATCTTCCCTGTTTTTCAATCAATTCGTTATGAGTACCTTGCTCTAAAATTTCTCCGTTATCCAAAACAATTATTCTGTCTGAGTTTGAAATCGTAGAAAGTCTATGTGCAATTATAAAAACAGTCCTACCTTCCATTAATACATACATCGCTTTTTGTACTGTTTGTTCAGTTCTGGTATCTATTGAAGATGTAGCTTCATCTAAAATTAATACAGGTTTATTTTCAAGTAATGCTCTTGAAATTCCTATAAGTTGTCGCTGTCCTTGTGAAAGGTTATCTCCGCTTCCCTTTATTATAGTTTGATACTGTTTTGGAAGCTTTCTTATAAAATCATCAGCTCCTGTTTTTTTACAAGCCTCGATACATTCATCATCTGTTGCATCAAGATGCCCATAACGTAAATTTTCCATAACAGTTCCGGTAAAAAGATTTGTTTCCTGTAAAACGACTCCTACACTTTTTCTTAAATCGCTCTTTTTTATTTCATTTACATTTATTCCGTCAAAAAGTATTTCTCCTTTGTTTACGTCATAAAATCTGTTTATCAAATTTGCTATTGTAGTTTTTCCCGAACCTGTTGCTCCCACAAGAGCAATCTTTTCTCCGGATTTTGCACTTATAGATAAATCTTTTAAAATTTGTTTTTCATCATTATAACTAAAGCAAACATCTCTTATTTCAACATTCCCCAAAATTTTTACAAAATTGTCTTGAATCTTCCATTCATTTTTTTCACGCACTGTATCTCCGTTATCAATCTCTGCTTTTTCATCTATCAATCCGAAAATTCTCTCTACTCCCGCAAGTGCCATAATGACAGAATTTAAATGCATTGACACCTGATTTATATTTCCTGAAAATTGTTTGGTCATATTAAGGAACGGAACAACTATACTTACACTTATGGCAAGCCCTGAAAAACTTATGTTAGGCACTTTATATAAAAGTAACAGTCCTCCTACAATTGCAACAACCACATACAAAATATTTCCGATATTAGCTAAAACAGGCATTAAGATATTCGCATATGAATTTGCATTTTTAGAATCATTAAACAGAGTTTCATTTACTTCATTAAATCCGTTTAAAGTTTCGTCTTCGTGATTAAATATTTTAATAACTTTTTGACCGTAAATCATTTCTTCCAAAAAACCTTCCGTTTTCGCAAGAGATTTTTGTTGTTTAATAAAATATTTTCTTGAATGTCCACCTATATATTTTGTAACATAAAACATACAAACAACTCCCGTTAAAACCGTAACAGTAAGCCACAAACTGTAATAAAGCATTATTGAAAACACACTTATTACAATTACAAATGAAGAAAGCATTTGAGGAATACTTTGTGAAATCATCTGTCTTAAAGTATCCGTATCGTTTGTGTAATAACTCATTATATCCCCATGACTGTTTGTATCAAAGTATTTTATCGGTAATTTCTGCATATTTTCAAACATTTTTTTCCTCATACTATAAAGTGTTCCTTGTGTAACAGTTGCCATAGCACGATTATATATCACACCGGAAATTAATGAAATTAAATCTACACAAACAAGAAAAAATATTAATACTCCTATATCTTTAGATACATCAGACCAAGATGAATTTACACTTTGTGTTTCAATCAAGTTGATAATTTTTTGTATAAATATTCCCGGCATTGAGCTAATAATTGCAGTAAATACTATACAGACTATAATTAGAGAAAATCTAATCGGATAAACTTTAAAAATCTCTTTTATAACTCTTTTAAAAACATCTTTATTTACGTTTTTACTCTTCATCTGTTTTCCCTCCTTGTGTCAAATATAAATCTCTATAAACTCCTCCTTGTGAAATTAAAGTTTTATGAGTTCCTTTTTCAACAATTTGTCCTTTATCAATAACTAAGATTATATCTGCATTTTGAACGGAAAGTATCCTTTGAGCAATTATGATTTTAGTCGTATCGGGCATATAACTTTGAAGGCCTCGTCTGATAAGTTCATCAGTTTTCGTATCAACAGCACTTGTCGAATCGTCAAAAATAAGAATTTTCGGTTTTTTAAGCAAAGCCCTTGCAATACACATTCTCTGTTTTTGTCCCCCCGAAAGATTGGCTCCGCCTTGCTCAATAAAAGTATCATAACCGTCAGGCAATTTGTCGACTATTTCTTTTGCTTGAGCAATTTCGCATACAACATCTAATTCTTTATCTGTTGCAAACTTATTACCCCATTTTAAATTATCTCTTACAGAACCTGAAAAAAGAGTATTTTTCTGTAAAACCATTCCAACTTCATCTCTTAATAATCGCAACGGAAGTGATTTAATATCTTTTCCGTCTATCAAAATTTCTCCGCTTTGAATATCATAAAGACGTGGAATCAATTGAACAAGTGTACTTTTACCCGAACCTGTCGCACCTATAATTCCTACAACAGAACCGCTCGGAATATAAAATGAGACATCATTTATTACATTTTCTTTTGCATCATTCGAATATTTAAAACATACATTCTTAAACTCAACAGTCCCCGAATTTATTTCATTAAAAGATACATTATCATCACCTATTGTAGATTTACATTCCAGAACTTCTGCAATACGTTTCGCAGATTCCATAGCCAAAGTTATCATAACAAGTATCATTGAAAACATCATAAGACTACTTAAAATCATAAAACTGTAAGTCAAAAGAGCTGAAAGTTGTCCAACATTAAAATTAGGATCAAATTTATTTATTATAACATATGCTCCGAAAAATAAAATCAAAACCGTATCCATATACAAACAAAACTGCATAAGCGGTCCGTTAAATGCAAGAATTTTTTCTGCTTTTGTAAAATCTTCTTTTACCTCTGATGAAATTTTGTCAAATTTTTCGATTTCAAAATCTTCACGAACCAATGACTTAACAAGACGAATAGCCTTGATATTTTCTTGAACAACATTATTTAGAGTATCATACTTACGAAAAATTTTAGAAAAAATCTTCCATGCAGTAAGAATAATTAAAAGAAGCCCTATAACTAAAACAGGAACTACCATAACAAAAATGAATGCTAAATTTCCGCCCATAACAAAAGACATTACAAATGCAAAAACAAACATAAACGGGCTTCTTATAAGCGCTCTTATAATCATCATATATGCATTTTGAACATTGGTAACATCTGTTGTGAGTCTTGTCAAAAGAGAAGAATTTGAAAAAGAATCTATATTTTCAAATGAGAATTCCTGAACACGATTAAAAATATCATAACGCAAATTTTTTGAAAAACCCGCAGATGCACTAGCCGCTCTCCTCCCCGACAAAAGTCCGAAAGCCAATGACAAACCTGCCATTAAAACCAAAACCATACCGTCCCTCAATAAAATGTTCATTTCCGCTCCATCTCTTATATTATTTACAAGATTTGCAAGAATAAACGGAATGATACACTCAATTATAACTTCCAAAACAACATAAAATGATGCCATAAACGATGCTTTTTTATATTGTCTTATACTTTTTGCTAAAATTTTGTACATAATTACCTCCATATGTAAAAAAGCTAAGTTATTTTGTAACTTAACTTATAAAGTTTCGATAATTTCACCAAATTAATCAATTACAATTAATACAAATTAAAGTCGACAACCAAACAATAAAAAAACTCAAATATTTAAAATAAACATTTAAGCTTTAAGAAAATTTTAATTTGAAAGTTTTATCAACTATTAGAAACAAATTATCTTTTTGTTATATACCCGACTAAAGTAATTTTTAACTTTAAATTCGAATTTTTTAAATAAAAAATATCTGCATATTGCAGATATTTTTCTAAAATTAAATCTAAAAACTACTTATTAAGGTCTACATATATAAACTCTTCTCTGCTTGTAGCCAAAGTATTTTCATCAATTATCAATATATCTTCAGGCAACTCATCAGCCGTTATATATTTTTTACCCTCTTTTTCAATAATTTTAGGATTGTAATAGTTTTTATTTACTCCACCCTCTTTAGTGTGCGTTAAAGTCCAAATATAACTTGCCTTTCCGGGTATTGTTATAGTATCTCTGCCTTGCACAACTCTATTCGGTCCATTTAGTACAAAAAACAGCTGCCCTGTTCTGTATCCGTTAAAAACCTTATTTGTAAATTTTTCCAGTTCACCGTTTGCTCTTATGACAAATGTAGACAAAACAAACATCAATGACAAGCAACACGCTCCGACAATTAAAAATTTTTTAATTCTATTTTTCATAATTTCCTCCAAACTTATCTAAACTACTTAAAAATGCCTTAACTTTTGAAGGAATAGGATACGTATTCCCTGCATATAACCAACCGGCATATTCAGCAGTTCCTGCTTTAACTCCTAAAGTTATATAAGAAACCCAACCACTATATCCTTTTTTATTAGTAAAAAATTTATAAGGTGGCGGTGATAATTCAGAATACTCTAAAATCAAACGACCAGACCACATCCTATCGGGATTCGCTAACAAAACTTCGTCCTTAGTATTGGCAAATACACTTGATGAACTCAACAAAACAGTTCCCAAAACTAAACCTAAAACAATACTTTTACATAATTTTTTAATTTTCATACCATCCTCCTCATAAAATAAATTTACAAAATATATTTTGTATATTCAAATACTATCACAATACTTAAATAAAGTCAATGTTTTTTATGAAAATGTTTGTATTTTTTAAATACAATTTATACATATTTGTCTGTTTTAAATACATTTTTTGATTATAATAATAAAATTTTGACTATTCATTAACAAGTATTTTAAATTAAAAATCAATTTTCAAATTTTAAGGTTTGAATTTTATCTTACTAAAAATAAAAATTTTGATTGCATATTTATATAATTATAATTTCAAACACTCAATTTCCTTCAAACTTTCGATAATACAATCCGCTTTTGTTTGGTGTTGACTAAATCTTTTATCTTTTTAAGCAATTACTTTTGATAAAAACTTTTAATGAGTTTAAAATATAGATTATTTGGTACAAAACAGTAAAAAAGTCGGAGAACATTCTCCAACTTTTTTAATTGTTAAATTTATCATTTGTTTTATATCGTATGAATTTAATTAACCATAATTTGTAGTACAAAGCAATACAAAATGTGATTATAGAAATTCCCAAAATGTCAATTTTGTATTTTAAAAATATAGCAATAAACAAAAACATTAAACTAATCAAAGTATAAACGACTCCAATAGTCAAATAATATTTTCCGTATTTTTCTGTTATTTCATTTTTTGTAACATCAGAAATTTCATTTTCCACATAATATGGAATATCTTTTACTTTAATTTTTTTCTTTAATGTTAAATATCCTTTTGAGATATAAAAAATCCCCAAAATAATTAGTATTAAATCCACAATTAATTACCTCTTTATTTAGATATTTTACATAACTTTATAGTATACAATTCAATATTTTTACCTATTAATATTGTTATAAATTTAATAGCATTACCATTTTCAATCTCCGTTTTTTAATTTACTGATATAAAATTTCATACTGTTATTCCCTCAAATAAATTTAAAAAATATATTTTGTATAATCAAATGCTATCACAATACTTAAATAAAGTCAATGTTTTTTATGAAAATGTTTGTATTTTTAAATACAATTTATACATATTTGTTTATTTTAAATGTATTTTCTCATTATAATAATAAAATTTTGACTATTCATTAACAAGTATTTTAAATTAAAAATCAATTTTCAAATTTTAAGTTTTGAATTTTATCTTACTAAAAATAAAAATTTTGATTGCATATTTATATAATTATAATTTCAAACACTCCATTTCCTTTAAACTTTCGATAATACAATCCGCTTTTGTTTGGTCTTGATTAAATCTTTTATCTTTTAAAGCAATTACTTTTATGTTTGCATTTTTACCTGCCTGTATTCCTATTGTTGAATCTTCGATTACATAACAATCATTTGGCAAAACTTTTAAAACTTCACAGGCTTTTAAGTAAATATCAGGACTCGGTTTGCTTTCTTTAACTTCATCTGCACTTATTATAAGGTCAAAATACTCAAAAATTTCGCATTCTTTTAATGCTTTTTCAATCGTTGACTTTGGACTTGAAGAACAAACCGCTGTTTTTATTTTATTTTCTTTTAAAAATAACAATATTTCTTTTACAAAAGGATTTAAAATTTTTTTATAATTAATCGAATTTTCAGAAAAATATTTCCTATTTTCCTCTTCAATTTCAGAAATTGTATATTTTTTATTTAACATTTCAAAAAGCAAATTGTAAGTTCCTTTCATATCTGTTCCGATTAATTTGTAAATATCTTCAAGTTTCCCATTAAATCCTTTTTTGGAAATCCAGTCAAATGTTCCTTTCATATAAAACATTTCAGAATCAATTAAAACTCCGTCCATATCAAAAAATACAGCTTTCATAATTTCCCCCTAACAAATATCGACAAAAAAACTATCCATTATATCAAAACCTTTTTGAGTAAAATATATCCTATTTTCATTTATTTCAACTATATTATTTTCAACTGCCTTTTCAACAACTTTTTTATTTTCTTTCAAGAAATTCGCATCAAAAATTTTATTATAATCTGAAATTAAAAACCCCTCTTTTAAACGCATATTCATTATAATGTATTCAAACTTTTTTGTAAAAATATCTAATTTTTCACTAAAATCTATCGGAATATTACCGCTTTGTAATTCACTGATATACTTTGTAAGATTAACAGTATTTGAAAATCTTTCATCATTCAAGTAAGAATGCGACGAAATTCCAACCCCCAAATACTCTTTACAGTTCCAATACTTTTTGTTGTGAACGGATTGTTTTCCATATTTAGAAAAATTGGAAACTTCATATTGCTTAAGTCCTGTTTTTTCTAAATTTTCAACTATCAGATGATACATTTTTCTTTCAACATCTTCATCTAAAAATTTCAATTTCCCTGCATTTTGTAACGATTTAAATTTAGTTTTTTCTTCAATAATCAAAGCATAATAGGAAATGTGTTCAGGATTAATCTTTTTTACCATTTCTAAATCATATAAAATATCTTCAACAGTCTGACTTTGATAACCGAAAATTAAATCCAAATTTATATCAAAATCAAATTTTTTTACCAATTCAATACTCTCAAGAGCTTCTTTTGAACTGTGATTTCTTCCGAGTTCTCTCAAAATTTTATCATTAAAACTTTGTACTCCGATTGATAATCTGTTTATTTTTGATTTTTTATAAATTAATAACTTTTTCTCGTCAAAAGTTTTTGGATTTGTTTCAATGGTTATTTCAATATTTTCCAAAACAGTAAAATTTTTTCTGACTTCCTCTAAAATTTCAAAAATATATTCTCCTAAAATAAAACTCGGTGTGCCTCCCCCGATAAATATAGAATCTATTAAAAAATCCTTTTGCCCCTTTAAATGTATTTCTTTTTTTAAAGCCTTTACATATTCCGAAACTTTAGAATTTGCTCCTTGAAATGCTGTAAAATCACAATAATTACAAATTTTGTCACAAAAAGGAATGTGAATATATAATCCTAAATTTTTCATTTTTCTCCCGTTAAACAAAAAGCCTATTGTACAATAGGCTTTTTAATCTATTTTTCATCATATTTTAATACTGCTAAAAATGCTTGTTGCGGCACTTCTACGCTACCGATTTGTTGCATTTTCTTTTTACCTTCTTTTTGTTTTTCAAGTAATTTTCTCTTTCTTGAAATATCTCCACCGTAACATTTTGCAAGTACGTCTTTTCTTAATGCTCTTACAGTTTCTCTTGCAATTACTTTTGAACCGATTGATGCTTGAATAGGAACTGCAAATTGATGTCTTGGAATCTCATCTTTAAGTCTTTCAACGATATTTCTCGCTCTGTCATAAGATTTTTCACGATGGACAATTATCGAAAAAGCATCTACCAAATCTCCGTTAATCAAAATATCAAGTTTTGCAAGATCTGAACGCTGATACCCTTTTAGTTCATAGTCAAGCGAAGCATACCCTTTTGTCTTTGATTTTAAGGCATCAAAAAAGTCATAAATAACTTCGTTTAACGGTAAAATATATCTAAGTGTAACTCTGTTTTGATCTAAATACTCCATATTTTCAAAAATTCCTCGTTTATTTTGACACAAATCCATAATAGTTCCGACATATTCTTTCGGCGTCATAATATGTGCTTCAACAATCGGTTCTTCCATATAATCTATTTCTGTTTCTTTAGGCAAATTACTTGGGTTTTGAATTTCAATAATTTCGCCCGTTTTCTTTTTGACTTTATATATTACAGACGGAGCAGTAGTAATTATATTCAAGTCAAACTCTCTGTCAAGTCTTTCCTGAATTATTTCCATATGTAAAAGTCCAAGAAATCCGCATCTAAAACCAAAACCTAAAGCAACAGAACTTTCAGGTTCAAAAGATAATGAAGCGTCATTTACTTGCAACTTCTCAAGTGCCTCTCTGACAGAATTAAAATCTTCTCCCTCTGCAGGATAAATTCCGCAGTAAACCATCGGCACAACTTTTTTATATCCCGGTAATGCCTCAACTGTCGGATTATTAAAATCAGTTATCGTATCTCCGACTCTTGCCTCTTTTACATTTTTTATACTTGCGACAACATATCCAACATCTCCTGCTTTTAAAACACCTGTTTGAACATTTCCGGATGCGGTATATCCTACTTCGGTAACTTCAAATTTACCTTTTGTTGCCATCATAGAAATAGTCATTCCTTCTTTTAAAGTTCCTTCAACAACACGAACATAAGAAACTACGCCTTTGTACGAATCATAGTATGAATCAAAAATAAGTGCTTTTAAAGGTGCATTTTCATCTCCTGTCGGAGCAGGAACATTTAAAACTATATCTTCCAAAACATCTTCTATATTAAGCCCCTCTTTAGCGGAAACTAAAGGTATTCCGTCAGTATCTATACCGATTATATCTTCAATTTCGTCTTTAACTTCATCTATTCTTGCAGAAGGTAAGTCTATTTTATTTATAACAGGCAACAGTTCCAAATCTTGTTCCAAAGCCAAATATACATTTGCTAAAGTCTGTGCTTCAACTCCTTGTGTAGCATCAACAACCAAAACAGCTCCCTCACAAGCAGCAAGACTTCTTGAAACTTCATAATTAAAGTCAACGTGACCCGGAGTGTCAATAAGATTTAACATATAAGTTTCTTTGTCTTTAGCTTTATAAAAAAGTTTAACGGCTTTTAATTTTATCGTTATTCCTCTTTCTCTTTCAAGATCCATACTGTCTAAAACTTGCTCTTCCATTTCTCTTTTGGTAAGCATTCCCGTTGCTTCGATAAGTCTGTCGGCAAGAGTGGATTTACCATGATCAATATGAGCAATTATCGAAAAATTTCTAATATTTTCTTGTTTTATATTCATAAACTATTTTAACCCTCCAAAACTATTAAAAGGATAATATCTCAAAACAACTTTCCCAACAATATCAGACCTCGGAACAACTCCTAAATCTCTCCCATCTCTACTGTTTGAGCGATTATCCCCCAACACAAAAATATGATCCTTAGGAACAACCCACTTCGTATTTTCATTATGTGGTGTGGTAATATTTGTACTTACATAATCTTCTTCAAGCATTTTCCCATTAAGATACACTCTGTTTTCTATTATTTCAACAGTGTCTCCCTCAACTCCGATAACACGTTTCAAATAATATTTCTTTGCACTTGGCACATAAAAATCTATAATATCTCCACGAGTTATATTTTTCTTCATAAAAAACAATTTATTTACCAAAAGTCTGTCCCCATGATTAACTGTGGGGTTCATACTTCTACCATCAACAACTGTACTGCTAACAACGAAAGTCCTAAGACCGAAACTCAAAACAAGAGCTATAACAATCACCTTTACATAATCTATCACTGTATTTAAAAAACTGTCCTTTTTACAAATATTTTTTTCTGAATTTTCTGAATCTTTATTTTCACTGTCAATAAACAAATCTCTATCACTGTCCATACTAATCCTCCTAACCTTTTTAATTCTTTAAACTGAATTATATTATATCATAAATTAGTTAATTTTTTAATCCTAAAGATTATTACTCATAAAAAATTTTTTAAGTATAATTTAAAAGGAATGTATTATACTAATTACAGATTACATTCCTTTTAAATTATTTCTTTACTTGTCCATATTTATGAGACCGATTTAAATTTTAAAATCATTTTATATTAAACTTTTTTACAAAACTGACGAAATATTTTTTTATTTATAAATCTCTTTTGAATTTTCCGTCTTCTAAATTATAATGTATATATTCCGAAGTTTGCCTTAAATTATCTACAATATTTAAATCGTGAGTTACAACTATTAAAGTTTTTTCATTTCCTATAATTTTTTTAATATAATTAATAGCTTTTAACTTTAGTTTACTGCTTAAAGCGCTTGTAGGTTCATCTAAAATTATAATGTCCGGATCATTCACTATTGCTCTTGCTATTGCAACACGTTGTTTTTCCCCGCCTGAGAGAGTTTTTACTTTTTGTCTTAACAAATTCTCTATCTCTAAATTTCTACAAACTTCTCTAATTCTTTGTTTTCTTTCGCTTCTTTTATATTTTTTGGAATATATTAAAGGAATTACTATATTATCAAAAGTTGTTTCATCCTCCAATAAATTATATTCTTGAAAGAAAAAACCAAAAACTTCATTTCTAAGTCTTGCAATTTCTGTTGTAGACAAATTACTTATATCTTTACCGTTGATAAAATATTCTCCGGAATAATTTTTATCTAACAGTCCCAAAATTTTCAGGAAAGTAGTTTTTCCGACACCGTTTTCTCCTGTTATAATAATTTTATCTCCTTTTTCAATTTCTATATTACAGTCATCCAGAACAACCAACTCTGTTTGTTTGTTTTCGTTATAAGCCTTTTTTAGATTTTTTAATTTAATCACTCTACTCACCTTCCATTACAGTTGCAGTTAAATCTTCACGAGTTAACATATTTAAGATAACAAATTCTAAAATTATCAAATAAATCAAATTTGAAAATATATTTACTGAAAATACAGTATTAAACATAAATCTGTTAAGCAAATTAAAAAAGATAAAGTTCATAAAAATCAAAGTAAAAACAAATACTGAATTTCTGATAAATATTCCTTTTTTTGTTGCTCCGCATATTATATGAATTCTATATTCCCTAAAAAGTTTTTTGTATAAACTTTTAATGAAAATACCTAAGGAAATTATAAAAGAAACTAAAAGCAAAATTGTGTAAAAATATACATACTTTAATATAAAACTAATTTCTTCATTTTGATAACTTATATGTTTTTTAAACACAATATCATTATTTAAAATCGCTTTTTCAAATTCAATATCAAGTCCGTTTTTTATATCTTCATTGTTAAATTTAACATTTTCTATTAAATTCATTACATCATTGTGTGTTAATTTAAAATTCGATAAGGAACTATATTTGTTATCAAAACTTACAAAAGTTAATTCCCTGTCTTTAAATTCCACATCAATATTTACTAATTTTAATTTTTTATTGTCTATTTCATCAATCGAAATTTCTTTTAAGTTTTTTTCCTTTTGAATCAGTAAATCTAAATTATTTTTATATACTGCAAATAAAATTCTGTTTTCAGAATTTTTTTGAAACTTTCCAACTAAAACAAACAGTGAAACACCATACTCCTCATTAATCTTTTCACACTGAGTTTGTGAATATCCTCCGTTTTCAAGGATTTTTTCAACTCTTGATCTGACATTTACAAAATCATACATATCATAAGAAACAGGTACCGCAAAATAATTAATGTTAACTTTATTTTTTTCTTTAAAAATTTCAATCAAAGAAGATGTAGATGCAACTACAATAAGGGTTATAGAAGCAATGAATAATAAAAATAAAATAAAATTTTTTATATTTTTTAATAAGTCTTTAAATCCCAGTTTTATATTATCTATAATCATAGTATCACCTCATCGCTCCCTTTGTCTTTTTTAATGTAAATGAAAACTTTACCCAAGTTAAAACCATTGAAGTTATAGTTATAAAAATTGAAACTCCCAAAAGTTCTGTAAAGGATAAATAATTTTTACTCATATAGTTCAAATATACATTCATAATAACTACTGAAAACAATCCAGAAATCACATTAAAGTAACATAATTGCTTAATAAAATTTTTCAACACTTCTTTGAATGACGCTCCACACTCCAAACATATCCTAAAGTATTTATTATATTTTGAAAGATAAACTACAAAAACGTAACAAAATATTACATAGGTAGATATTACCCCTTGAAATATAAATGTTGGATATTTATATTTCAAAGAATTGAGTACACTATTTAACAAAGGTTTTCTATTATTAAATTCAACTTCATCATACCCAAAAGATTTTATTTTTTCTTTAACAATTTTTAAACTTTTAGTATTTTCCGAATCAATATAAATATTATCAAATGAAGTTGAAGATAAGAAAAATAAATTAGACACAACTTTCACTCCGCTTTTATAAATATCAGACTCCGTCATAAAAATGTTAATATATTCAGCGTCTTTAACCTCAGATATCTCAACATTAATTTCATCAAGTCTTTTATCAAATGCTGTATCTATATTAATAGCTACATTTTTCTTTTCTCTGTAATCGTCCATACTAAAATATCTACGATGACCTAATTCATAGATTTTACTTGCATTGTAATAATAATTCATAGTCGGATTGTACAGTCCTATTAATCCTTCTGTTTTAGTTTCGGCTATAACATTTACATCGTCATACTCAAGTAAAAAATCAAAACTGTTTTCACTTTTTGTAACATTGTTATTGGATTTTAATTTCACAAAATTTTCACTCATATGATAATCGGTAGTCTTTAAATCTCTGCCTACAACATAATTTAATCCTAAAATCATTATACAATTTAAAACCGACAACAAAATTATTATAATTTTATTTTGCCTTATCTTCATAGCCTCCTCCTTTTTATTTAAATTTATCAACATCTCTATAACACTTTATAGTACAATCTTACTATACCAAATATTAACAAACTTGTCAATCGTTTTTAGATTTTATTTCATATTGAAATTGCAAGGTATCAGAAGATATAAATGATAGATTATAAAATGTTTTACTAAACTCTTTTATTTATTTAAATCTAATTTAGAAAATTTTTAAAAATACTGCTTATATTTGATAATTTGTCATTAATGCTTAAAAGTATACTTCTTCAATACCTTATTGTAATATCTGAACTTTGTAACTTTATAATTTCATTTTCCTTTTTTATGATAAGAGCCCCGTTCTCAT
Source organism: Parvimonas sp. (assembly GCA_022770425.1). GTDB lineage: Bacteria > Bacillota > Clostridia > Tissierellales > Peptoniphilaceae > Parvimonas. The sequence goes on from JALEHY010000020.1 coordinate 34,051, forward strand.
CTATATCAAGTGCTTTTGCCTCATAATTTGTATTGTTTTGATGTACTGTTATTGTTTTTCCTATAACACAAGAATTTTTCTTATATATTTCCATATATTCTTGTTTTTCGTAAAAATATTTGTCAAAAAAGTTTATAATTTCAGAAATTAAATCATTTCTTGAAACTATCATATCTGTATAGTTTTCAATAGAAGTAGCTATGTTATCTAAATTGCCGTAAAAAGTATTTTCTTTTACATTTAATCCTATTCCCACTACCATAGCGTCAATAATTTTACTGTTTAAATTTACTTGTGTTTCACACAATATTCCCCCGATTTTTAATCTATTAAAAATTATATCATTGACCCATTTAAGTTTAACTTCAACATTATAAAGTGACTTTATGGCAGACCAAATAGCTACTGAGGTCAAAATTGTCAATTTTAAACTTTCTTGAATTGAACAATTTGGATTAACAAAAATTGACATATATATTCCTTTATTTTTTTCAGATATGAATTTTCTACCGTTTTTTCCATAACCTCCCGTTTGTTCATTACTTATAACAATAGTTCCAAATTCTTTTTTTTCAATATTTGATTTTAAATATTTATTTGTAGACTCAATTCTGTCGAATATTTCAATGTTATGTTTGTATTTTAATTTTTTTAAAATTTTTCTTTTATCTAAATTATCGGATTCATTTTCTCTGTTGTTTTTATATTTTAAATTATTCATAATTTAATTATACATAATTTAACTTAAAATGCAATCTTACATCTGTATTGACACAAAGCAAATACTATTATATACTTGTATATACCGAGGAGGTTATTATGGCTGAAAACAAAACAAGACAAACGTTAAATGAATTACTGGTAGACTTATTTAATTTCATTTTATATATACAAGAAAAACATATGAGAGAAAAAGGTGTTACGCTTACAATGTCTGAGGTGCATTTGTTAGAAAGTGTTATAAAATCAAAAAATAATACTGTTACAAATATCGCAGATGCAATGCTTATCACAAAAGGAACTTTTTCTGTAAATGCAAGCAGACTTATAAAAAAAGGATATTTAATAAAATACAAAGATGAAGAAGATAAAAGAATTGTAAGGGTTGAAATTACAGATAAAGCAAGAAAAGTTTTAAAAATACACGATGAATTTCACGAAAATCTTATAGATCGTGCTCTTGAAGATTTAAATTTGTCAGATAATGAAACTTTAAATAAGAGTTTTGAATCAATATTGAATTATTTTAAAACTGAATATAAAAAAATGTCAAAAAAAGAAGTTAAAAAACTTGCAAAAAAAGATAATTAAATAAACACTTTAAAATCCCATAATAGCTTATGGGATTTGTTTTTCAAAATATTTTTTATTCACAAGTTAAGTTATAATATTTATGTTCTAATCTCCAACCGAACAAATTATCTCTCCGCTACAAACGACAACATCTTTAACTGTTGCAAAAACTTCTGCAATATAGACATTTGCTTTACTGTTTATAAACTTTACTTTTAAGTTCATAACATCTCCGGGAATAACCTTTTTTTTAAATCTCACCTTATTTACCCCTGCAAAATACGCTATTTTATCTTTAAATTTTTCTCTACTTAACAGCAAAATACATCCTGTCTGTGCCAACGCTTCAAGAATTAAAACTCCCGGCATAACATGTTTTTGAGGAAAATGTCCTACAAATTGCATTTCATTTGCCGTAATGCATTTAGTTCCTATTATTTCCGTTTTTTCCTCATTTATATAATCTATTCTGTCTACCAACAAAAAAGGAAATCTATGAGGTATTATCTTTTGAATTTCATCTGAATTATATACCATAATTTACTCCCATTTTTTAAAAATTAAACTTGCATTATGTCCTCCAAAGCCAAGCGAGTTGCTCATTGCATAATTTATATTTTTTTGTATCCCTTTATTTTTTACTATATTCAAATCACATTCTTCATCAACTTCCTTAAAATTAATAGTAGCCGGAATATATGAATGTTTAATAGATAAAACTGTAATTAACGCTTCAATTGCTCCACCGGCTCCAAGCAAATGACCTGTACTTGATTTTGTCGAACTTACTAACACATCTTTATAATAATCTCCAAATGCGGTTTTTATTGCTAAAGTTTCTCCTCTGTCATTTAATAATGTACCGGTTCCGTGTGCATTTATATATTCAATCTGTTTTGGAGTTATTAATGCATCATTCATTGCATTTTGCATCGCTTTACTCGCTCCGCTTCCGTCACTTAAAGGTGCGGTTATATGATTTGCGTCACAAGAATTTCCATATCCGACAATCTCAGCATATATTTTTGCTTTTCGTTTTAAAGCATGCTCTAATTCCTCAATAACCAATACAGCACTTCCCTCTCCCATAACAAAACCGTTTCTCTCTTTATCAAAAGGAATACTTGCTCTGTTTTTGTCTTTACTTTCACTTAATGCTCTCATACTTGCAAATCCGGATATTGCAAGCGGAGTTATAGATGCTTCACTTCCTCCTACAAAAGCAATATCCAAATAACCATCTCTTATTTTTAAAAATCCCTCTCCTATTGCATTTGTAGAAGATGCACAAGCAGTTACAACACTGCTGCAATATCCTTTCGCTCCCAAATCAATAGCAACTGTCCCCGCAGCAATATTAATTAATGCCATAGGTATAAAGTACGGAGATACTCTGCTTGCTCCTTTTTCTTTCAATACATTTTCTGAGTTTGAAATTGTTTCTATTCCTCCGATTCCGCTTGATAAAACGACTCCCATTCTATCTTTATCCAAATTATTTACATTGTGTATGTCAGAATCAATATATGCTTGTTTTGTGGCAATTCTTGCAAACTGAGTAAATCTGTCATTGAATTTTAATTCACGTTTTGTGTAATATTTTTCAAAATCTAAATTTTTAACTTCTCCTGCAAGTTTAACTTTATGTTCACTTGTATCAAATAAAGTAATTTCATCTATTCCACACTTTTGAGTTTTTATTGAGTTCCAAAGTTCATCTTTATCATTTCCGATAGGAGATACAACTCCTAATCCGGTAATCACAACTCTTCTTTTCATAACGCCTCCTACATTACCATTCCGCCGTCAACATTTATAACTTGTCCTGTTATATATTTTGATTCATCACTGACCAAAAAGTTAACTACATTAGCAACATCTTCAGGATTTCCCATCTTTTTCATAGGTATTGATTTTAATATATCTTCTTTAACAGTTTTAGGAAGATTTTCAGTCATATCGGTTTCAATAAATCCGGGAGCTATCGCATTACATCTTACATTTAAAGATACAAGTTCTTTAGCAACAGATTTTGTAATTCCAAGTATTCCTGACTTGCTTGCAGAATAATTAACTTGCCCTGCATTCCCTACTAATCCAACAACACTTGAAATATTAACTATTGCTCCGAATTTTTGTTTCATCATAATTTTCGAAATATGTTTTATGCAATTAAAACAACCTTTTAAGTTAATATTTATTACTCTGTCAAAATCACTTTCTTTCATTCTTAAAATCAAAGTATCTTTAGTAACTCCTGAATTGTTTACTAAAACATCAATTCTTCCCATTTGTTCTACTATATTTCTCATCATATTTTCAACTTCATCAAAATTTGAAACATCACATTTGTATAACATTACATTAACTTTATATTTTTCACATATGGTTTTTGTTTCCAAAGCACCTTCATAATCTGAATAATAATTTATGACAATATCATATCCTTGTTTTGCAAGTTTAATAGAAATCGCTTTGCCTATTCCTCCATTTCCTCCTGTAATTAAAGCTACTTTATTCATTTAATATATTCGCCACCTTTCTTATACTATTAAGGCTGTCAACTTGATAGATATTAACATCTGAATTAATTTGTCTGACTAATCCACTCAAAACTTTTCCCGGACCTATTTCAATAAAAGTATCTACACCTTCTGCTATCATAAATTCAACACTTTGCATAAACTTAACACTTGAACACATTTGATCTCTTAAAATACTTTTAACATCTTTTTCTGAAACAGTTCCTAAAGTGTTAAAAACTATTTTTTTATCTGCATTTTTAAATTTAAAATTATTTAACACCGTAAAAAATTCATCACTTGCAGATTTCAAATAACTTGAATGAAAAGCACCGCTGACATTTAATTTTTTTGTTTTTATTCCCAAATTATTAAATTTTAAAGTTGCCTCATTCAAACTATTTAACTTTCCCGTTATGACAATTTGCTTTGGACTGTTGTAATTTGCAATTTCCAAATTTTTAAAATTACTGACTACTTCTTCTACAATTTTAACTTCACAGTTAAAAACCGCCGCCATTGCGGTATCCTTAGGTACTGCTTTTGACATAATTTCGCTTCGCTTAACTACGATATTCAAAACATCCTCTATTGATAAAACATTGCTATAAGCAAGTGCAGTGTATTCTCCCAAGCTCAAGCCGGCAACATATTCACAATCCACACCGTAAGTTTTTAAAACTCTTGCTATTCCTAAAGATACGGCAACGATAGAAGGTTGAGCATTTAAAGTATTATTTAACAGTTCAACCGGTCCTTCATAACAAATTTTTTGTAAATCTTTTGGTAAATGTTCAAATACTTCTTTAAATACTAAACTGTTTTCTAATTCTTTTCCCATACCTACATATTGTGCCCCTTGTCCGGCAAATAAAAATCCTATTTTACTTTTATTCAAAGTATTTTTTTCTTTTAATAAAATTTTTTTCTCCAAATAATCACCTCAATTCTCTGTTTGCGTCTGAAATTAATTCAGTCATCAGTTCTTTAACACTTACTATTTTTTCTATTTTGTATGCATTACTTCCGGAAAAAACAAGTCCATTTTCCACATCCCCCTTAACAGCTTTAATCAAAGCCTCCGTTATACAATAAACCGTATCTTTTGGATTACATGGTAAAATACAATTGACACAAAAATTTATCGGTATTTTGCCATCTTTATTTAACTTTTCAGTAAATTTATTTTTTATAGCTCTTCCCGGAAATCCGGTAGGACTTTTTACTATACAAATATCTTCTTTTTTTGCTTTAACGAACATATTTTTATATTTTTCATCAGCATCACACTCATTTGTTGCAATAAATCTTGTTCCCATTTGAACACCACTTGCTCCTTGTTTTATGTATTTTGCAATGTCTTGTCCGTTATAAATGCCTCCTGCTACAAAGATAGGAACTTTTTGACTGTATTTTTCTTCATACTGAGAAAGAACTTCTAAAGATTGTTTTAATATTTCATCTAAAGTTTCACAACTTTCCTGCAAAATTTCTTCTTTTTTAAAACCCAAATGTCCACCTGCTTCACTTCCTTCAATTATTATGAAATCGGGAATTTTGTTATGGTGTTTATCCCACCTTCTGAGAATTAAATTTAAAGCCTTTGCACTTGATACGATAGGAGCTAAAAGTATGTCGCTTTCCTTTGTAAGTTCAGGTAGATTTAACGGCAATCCCGCTCCCGAAATAATTGCATCTACTCCCAATTTTACACATTCTTTTACACATCGTGCATATTCGGTTGTTGCTACCATTACATTTACGCCCAAAAGTCCTCTGCCTTTAGAAATTTTTCTTGCTTTTAAAACTTCTTCTTTCATTGCAATAAAATTATCTTTTAAAGTATTTTTTAAAAAAGTATGGCTACTGTATCCCGGATGAGCAAAACTTAAAACTCCCATTGCATTTTCACTCATAACCGCTCCGGCTAAGTTTGATAATGAAATACCTACACCCATACCTCCTTGAATTATGGGAACTTTCAGAATTTTATTTTTCAGTTTGACAGTATTAAGCATTTTCTTCTCCTATAAGATTTTTTAACTTTTTAAATTCATTTCTACTTTCAAACATAATAGTCTCAAAAATTTCTTTTAAACTTTTTTCCTCTTTTATCAAACCGGATATTTGACCTGCCATTAAAGAACCGTTTTTTATATCTCCTTCAAAAACGGCAAGTTTTAATGAGCCTAAAGTTAGTTTTTCAATTTCTTCTCTATTTGAATTTTGTTTTTCAAGCTGTAAAAATTGTCTGCTCATTTCATTTTTTAAAACTCTTACCGGTGTATTTATAGTCCTTCCTGTAACAACTGTATCAATATCCTTTGCTCTTATGACAGAATTTTTATAATTTTGATGAACAGGACATTCTTTTGAAACCAATAAGCAAGTGCCTAATTGTACTCCTACTGCTCCCAAACTTATGACAGCATTAAATCCTCTCCCGTCTGCGATTCCGCCTGCAGCGATTACAGGGATATTAACTGCATCTACAACTTGTGGAACTAAAGCCATAGTTGAAAGTTCTCCAACATGCCCCCCTGATTCGGTTCCTTCTGCTATAAGTGCATCAACTCCGAGATTTTCCATTCTTTTTGCCAATGCAACACTCGGTACAACGGGAATTATTTTTATACCTTTTTCCTTCAATTTTTTTACATAAATTCCAGGATTCCCGGCGCCGGTTGTTACAACATCAACTTTCTGTTCAATAATCACATTAATTATCTTTTCGCAATGCGGATTCATAAGCATTACATTAACTCCAAAGGGCTTATCGGTTAGTTTTTTACATTTAATTATGGCTTCTCTTACCATATTTTCGTCCATCGCTCCTGTTCCGATAATGCCAAGCGCTCCACAATTACTCACATTAGCCGCAAACTCTGCATCAGAAATATTTGCCATCGCTCCTTGCAATATCGGATACTTTATACCTAAAATTTTATTTATCATTATAATCTCCTATATTTCAATTATTGTAGAACCCCAAGTCAATCCTCCTCCGAACCCTACTAAAATTACTTTATCTCCTTTTTTGAGTTTTTTTTCTTCAATTGCCTCACAAAGAGCTATAGGAATGCTTGCAGCGCTTGTATTTCCGTATTTTTCTAAATTTACAAAAAATTTGTTTTCATCTAAATTTAATTTTTTTGCAACATTATTTATTATTCGTTTATTTGCTTGATGAGGGATTATCAATTTTATATCTTCAAGTTTTAAATTTGTAATTTTTAAAATATTATCTATTGACTCCTCTATAACATTTATTGCAAATTTAAAAATTTCTTTTCCGTTCATCTTTAAAAAACCGGATTCTAAAACTCTGTTTTTCATTTCGAAATTTGTACCTATTCCTCTTGCGACTAAATCTGTATTATTTCCGATACTGCAAGTATAAAAATCTGTAATTTTTTCATCAGATTCAATCACCACCGCTCCCGCTCCGTCTCCAAATAAAACACAAGTGTTACGATCATTGAAATCAACGATTTTACTGAGAGTTTCACAACCGACTACCAAAGCCTTTTTGTGATATGTATTTAACATACTTGATGCAACTTTTAAAGAATATATAAACCCACTACATGCCGCATTTATATCAAATGAAGTAACGTTTTTTCCAAGATTAAGTTTTTCTTGCACCATACACGCAACTGACGGTATAAAATTATCAGCTGTCATAGTTGCACATATAATTAAATCAATTTCTGTTTTTTCAATATTTGCACTTTTAATGGCTTCAATTGCCGCCCTATAAGCCAGTTCACTTGTATTTTCATCGGAAATCCTACGCTCTCTTATTCCGGTTCGTTGAAAAATCCACTCATCACTTGTTTCCACTAACTTTGAAAGATCATCATTAGTAACAATTTTATTCGCAAGAGCCTTTCCAAAACCTAAAATCTTCATTAATAAACTCCAATATTTCTGTATTTTTTATATCTATTAGAAATTAAAGTGTTTTTACTGACTTTTTTTAATTTTTTTAACCTTTCGTAAATACAATCATCTAAAATTTTTAAAACTTCCGAAAAATTATTTTGTGCACCTCCAAAAGGTTCTTTTATTATCTCGTCAACCACTTTTTTATTCATCAAGTCTAAAGCGGTAAGCTTCATCATCTCACTTGCTTCTTTAACTTTAGTTTCATCTTTCCAAAGAATAGAAGAAAATCCTTCTGGAGATAAAATTGAATAAATAGAATTCTCAAGCATTATAACACAATCTCCGATACTAAGTGCCAAAGCACCGCCGCTTCCTCCTTCTCCTATAACAACACAAATTATAACTGTTTCAAGAGAAGAAAATTCAAATAAACATTTTGCTATTGCTTCTGCTTGACCTCTTTCTTCAGCCTCTCTTCCCGGATAAGCACCCGCCGTATCCACAAAGGTTATTATGGGTCTGTTAAACTTTTCAGCCTGTTTTGCAATTCTCATTACTTTGCGATATCCTTCAGGATTGCTCATTCCAAAATTTCTTTTAATATTTTCTTCAGTAGACTTACCTTTTGCCTGAGCAATTACAGTAACAGGAATATTATGAAACATTCCTATCCCCGATATTATAGCTCCGTCATCTCCATAACAACGATCTCCGTGCAGTTCAATAAAATCAGAAAATAAATTATTAATATAATCTGTAGACTTAGGACGCAGTTTATTTCTTGCAATGCAAACTCTATCCCAAGCCGTTAAATTTTTATTTGCCACATAGCAAATTCTTCTCAATTCACTTTCAATTTCTCTTTTTTCAGAACTTTCTGTCGCACTGTTTTTTTTGTTTATAAGCTCTTTTATAAGTCTTTCATAATCTCTGTAATCCATTATTTTACTCCATGTAAAATTAAAAGTTTATGTATAGTATCTTTTAATTTACTTCTTTTGATTATGGTATCAACAAAACCTTTTTTCAATAAAAATTCACTTTTTTGAAACTCATCAGGTAAATTTTCATTTATAGTTTTTTCTATTACTCTTCTTCCGGCAAAACCAATCAGAGAATTAGGTTCTGCAATTATTATATCTGCGAGCATAGCAAAACTTGCACTTACTCCTCCCATTGTAGGGTCTGTTAAAACACTAACATATAATAGACCCTTTTCACTATGTTTTTTCAATGCTGCCGATGTTTTTGCCATTTGCATTAAAGATATGATTCCTTCTTGCATTCTGGCTCCGCCACTTGCCGTTACTATCACCAAAGGCAATTTTTTGTGTGTAGCATATTCGATAGAACGTGTAATTTTTTCTCCTACAACCTTCCCCATACTTCCCATCATAAAATTGCTGTCCATAACACAAACAACCGTCAAAATCCCCGAAATTTCTCCTACACCGCAGACAACCGCCTCATTAAGTTTACTGTTAAACATAGCCTTTTCTAATTTTTCATCATATTGATAAAAACTTTCCTCATTTTCACTTCTTATTTCCGCATCAAATTCATCAAAAGAATTTATATCACATAAAATTTTTATCCTTTGTTTTGCACCAATCCTAAGATGATGTCCACATTTATTACATACATATAAATTTTCTTCCCATTGTTCACAACTTATACTCTCACTACATACAGGACAGGGCTTAAAAAGATTATCCGGAATTTCTCTAACTATAAACGTGTTATAATTTTTTCTGTAAATTTTTAATTTACTTATCTCATTTTTTCTACGACTGAATAAATTCTGCATTATTAACTAATTCCTCCATGAACTTTGCAACATACCCCGTATCATATCTACCATTAATAAATTTTCTGCTATAAAGTAACAAATATTGAAACTCTACATTAGTATTTATTCCGTCAATAATTAATTCCTCAAGTGCAACTCTCATTTTTCTGATGCACTCCAATCTTGTCGGAGCATAAGTTATTACTTTCATAATCATTGAATCATAATAAGGTAATATCGTATACCCGTTATAAACGGATGTTTCAATTCTTACACCGTTACCTGACGGAATATTTATAAAGTTTAACTTTCCTGGAGAGGGAGAGAAATTATTTTTGACATCCTCAGCAGTTATCCTACATTCCATAGAATATCCATTTACCTTTATACTTTCCTGACTTAAATTTAATTTCAAGCCTGATGCAATCCTTATCTGTTGTTTAACTATATCAACTCCTGTAATCATTTCAGTAATCGGATGTTCTACCTGAATACGTGTATTCATCTCCATAAAATAATAATTACCTGATTTATCAACCAAAAATTCAATAGTTCCGGCAGAATAATATTTTAAAAATTTACAAATTTTAATCGAATCAGAAATCAGCTTGTCACGAACACTTTTTTCAAGAATATGGCAGGGTGCTTCTTCAAAAATCTTTTGATTCTTCCTTTGCATAGAACAATCTCTTTCATAAAGATGAATAACATTTCCGTATTTATCTCCTAAAACTTGTATTTCAATATGTTTAGGCAATTCAATATACTTTTCTATATAAACCCTATCATCATTAAAACTAATTTTAGCTTCTGATTTGGCAGTATTAAAAGCCTCCGAAAAATCCGATTCATTCCAAACTATACGCATTCCTTTACCGCCGCCACCGTTACAAGCCTTTATTATAACAGGATATCCCAAAACTTTTGCCTCAAGCAACCCTTTTTGTACACTTTCAATTACATTTTCACTTCCCGGAATAACAGGCACACCAATAGAATTCATCTGTAATCTGGCTTCATTTTTATCACCTAACATACTTATCAATCTGTAATCAGGTCCAACAAAAATCAAGCCACATTCCTCAACCAACTTTGCAAATTTAGGATTTTCACTTAAAAAACCAAATCCCGGATGAATAGCATCACAACCTCTGCTACACGCCGCCTGAATCACATTATTCATATTTAAATAAGACTCCACAGGGTTCGAAGGTCCGATACATACCGCCTCATCCGCCAAATTTACATGTAATGAATCCTTATCACAAGATGAATAAACCGCTACCGTTGTAATTCCCATTTCTTTACAGGCTCTGATTATTCTTACTGCTATTTCTCCTCGATTAGCAATTAATATTTTCCTTATCATTTTATTCTCCTATAAGAATAAGCTCTTCATCAAACTCCACCATATTACCGTTTTTGGCTTTAATTTCCAAAATTGTCCCGTTTCTGTCAGACTTAATTTCATTCATAACTTTCATCGCCTCCAATATACAAAGCACATCTCCCTTACTTACTTTTTGACCAACCTCAACATATGGCTTATCATTTTCACTTGCAGAAGAATAAAAAGTTCCTACAAAAGGAGCCTTAACCCAATCTCCATTTGTATTTTTTTCATCGTCTATAATCAATTCTTTCACATCTGAATTTTTTATAACATTACTTGTAACATACTCAAGTTTATTATTTTTCATCATAATTTTGAAATCTTTAAGTTCTAAAGACATTTCATCCAATCCAGATGCTTTAAATAAATCAATAATACTGTTTATTTTTTCAACATCCATATATCTCTCCTAAAAAGAAAACTTAAATAAGTAATAAAAAAATATTAATTAAGTTTTGAATTTATAATGTCTATAACATCTTGAACAGTTTTTAAAGTCATAAGTTCTTCATCTTCAATTTTTATATTGAAAGCAGATTCAATTTCCAATGCTAACTCTATTGAAGACAATGAGTCAATTCCCAAATCCTCATTTAATCTTGCAGTCGGAATTACATCCTCTCCTTTTATGTGTAATGACTCCACTAAAATTTCTCTTACTTTTTCTAACATATTTTTTACCTCCAATTAATATAAAATTTGTTTGATATTCAAACTATATGTATTATATATTATTTATTTTTTTTAGTCAAGCATTTTTTACAAAAAAAATAATGTGCAAAATACACATTATTGCACATTATTTTAAAAATTCATATTATTTTTTAAATATTTTTTTCACTTTTTGATATCCTAAAACAGCTACGACACAAGAAAAAATATCTCCCGGTAAAAATATTAAAAACAAATTATAAAACAAAAAACTTACCAAAAATACTTTATTATAAAAAATATACTGTATAAATACAAAATATATCATACCAAAAAAATATATAATAAGTATTCCTATGAAAGAAATAAAATATAAATTTTTTGTTTTAAAACTTGCAATAAAATATGCCGAGAACACAAAACCTACCAAATATCCAAAAGTAGGATTTAAAACATACCCTATTCCTCCGCCGTTTGCAAAAATCGGAACCCCTATCAAACCAATTACAAGATATACTATTACACTTAAAACCGCCGATCTTTTATCTAAAACAAGTGCAGAAAGTACAACAAACAAAGTCTGAAATGTAATAGGAACAATGAAAAAAGGTATTTTTATAAAAGCTCCCACAGCAATCAAAGCACTAAACAAAGCAATCAAATTAATTTCTTTTGCTTTAAAATTCATATTACCTCCTATATTAAAAATTTTTTACAAAAAATATTTAATCACATTATAAAAAAATTGTCAAGAAAAAAGCCGGAAAATTAATTATACTGCCAGCTAAATTCTTTATCAGAATTTAAAAGGTCATATAAAATTCCCCAGCTTATTTATTTATGCTTGTTTTGCTATTATATCCTTGACTTTCATAAGTCTTGTAATAGTAGCTCTTTCATTTTCATCAAGTTTCATTCTTATAAACTTAATAGTTTCTTCAAGATCCGGAATTGTTCTATACTCAAGAGCATTTACTCTTCTACGAGTCTTTTCAATTTCATCTGCCATTAATTGACACGCTTTTTCTACTTCTGCAAGTTCCAAAAGCATATCCATTACCGAATGTAATTCTAAAATAGCATCGTCAAGTTCTGATGAGGTTTGAGCAAATCCATAAGGGAAAATCGCTCCTTTACTTTCAGTTCTGTTAAATTCCATTTTTGGAATATTTACGCTCATTACATTCTTTGTTTCAATGGCAACAGACACTTGTTCTTTCGGAAAGGCCACAGCTTGTTCCAAAAATTCAGGACTCATAACAGCACTTGCTAAAAGAAAAGATTTAAAAGAATTTGAAAGTGCTTTTTCAACTTCAACACGAAGATCCTTATTTTTTCTAATCATTTCTATAAATCTTCTCATAAGTTCATCTTGCTTATCTTTAAGAAGTTTATGCCCTCTTTTAGCAGTTACAAGTCTACTTTTAAGATTTGAAAGAGCCATACGTGTAGGATTTACATTTAGCTTTGCCATTTATATCTCCCCTTTACTCTACCTTTCCTAAATACTTGTCTATATATTCCTCTCTGATTCTCTTTAGTTCTGTTCTCGGAACAATACTTAATAATTCCCAACCTAAGTTTAAAGTTTCCTCTATTGTTCTGTTTGTTTCATAACCTTGATCAACATACTTTTTATCAAAAGCATCTGCAAACTTAGCAAAAGCCTTGTCAGCTTCCGATAATGCAGATTCTCCTAAGATTACCGCAAGTTCTCTTGCTTCTCTACCTGACGCATAACCTGCGTAAATTTGGTTCATTGTATCAGCGTGATCTTCTCTTGTCTTTCCTTTACCGATACCTTTATCTTTAAGTCTTGACAATGAAGGGATTACAAAAATAGGCGGTTGAATACCTTGTTTATATAATTCTCTTGAAAGAATGATTTGTCCTTCTGTTATATATCCTGTAAGGTCAGGTATAGGATGTGTTATGTCATCTTCAGGCATTGTTAAAATAGGAATTTGTGTTATTGAACCGGGTTTTCCTTTTAACTTACCTGCTCTTTCATAAATAGTTGAAAGGTCAGTATACAAATATCCCGGATATCCACGACGTCCCGGAACTTCCTTTCTCGCTGCAGAAACTTCACGAAGTGCTTCGGCATAATTTGTAAGGTCAGTTAAAATAACCAAAACGTGCATACCCTTTTCAAATGCCAAATATTCAGCACAAGTAAGCGCCATACGAGGAGTTGCAATTCTTTCAATTGCAGGGTCATTTGCAAGGTTCATAAACAAAACAGCTCTGTCTATAGCACCTGTTGCAGTAAAGTCGTCGATGAAAAATTGTGCTTCTTCAAATGTTATTCCCATCGCTCCGAACACTACAGCAAACTTATCTCCCTCTCCAAGAACTTTAGCTTGTCTTGCAATCTGTGCCGCTACGTTATTATGTGGAAGACCTGAACCTGAAAATATCGGTAATTTTTGTCCTCTAACTAAAGTGTTAAGCCCGTCTATTGTTGAAATTCCGGTTTGAATAAATTCTGAAGGATAATCTCTTGATACAGGATTTATCGGAGAACCGTTTATATCAATTTTCATTTCAGGAATAATTTTAGGACCGTTATCAATAGGGTTTCCAAGTCCGTCAAAGATTCTTCCTATCATATCTTCTGAAACACCTAATTCAAGAGGATGTCCTAAAAATCTACAAGTAGTATCTCTTAAGTTAATTCCGGCAGAACCTTCAAACAACTGAACCATAGCCTTATCGCCATCTATTTCAAGCACTTTTCCTCTTCTCTTTTCACCTGTTTGTAGTCTAACTTCAACTAACTCTTCGTACTTAACTCCTTCAACTCCTTCAACTACCATCAAAGGACCTACTACTTCTCTTACTGTTTTATACTCTTTAAGCATTAGAGTTACCTCCTTCGCTTATTAATTTTTCAATTTCATCTCTAACTTTATCATATAGTACATCAAATTTTTCTAATTCATTTTCAGAAATATTTTTACTTCTTGTAATTCCTTCACGAACATCAAGTTTCAAAATTTCATCAAGATATATTCCGGCATCTAATGCTTTTTTAGCTTCTGCATAGAATCCTAAAATTACTTTTAACATTCTAAATTGCTTTGGCAATGAACAATAAGTGTCAACTTCATGAAACGCATTTTGTTGTAAAAAGTCTTCTCTTAATGATTTAGCAACTTCCAATTTTAATTGGTCCGCCTCAGAAAGTGAATCTCTACCTACAAGTCTTACAACTTCTTGTAAATTTGATTCTTCTTGCAAAAGTGCCATAGATTGTATTCTATATTCTGAGAATTTTCTGTCAATATTTTCATCCATAAATTTATCCATTTTATGTTGATATAATGAATAAGAATTTAACCAGTTAATTGCTGGGAAATGTCTTCTGTATGACAATGCATAATCAAGACCCCAGAACACTTTTACAATTCTTAATGTAGCTTGTGATACAGGCTCTGAAATATCACCGCCCGGAGGAGAAACCGCCCCGATTACCGTCAAAGCTCCTTCTCTGTCCTCTCCTAAACATTTAACAAATCCCGCTCTTTCATAAAAGTCTGCAACTCTTGATGCAAGGTATGCAGGATAACCTTCGTCACCTGGCATTTCTTCAAGACGACCGGACATTTCACGAAGCGCTTCTGCCCAACGTGAAGTAGAGTCTGCCATAAGTGCTACTGAATAACCCATATCTCTGAAATATTCTCCTATAGTAATACCTGTATAGATAGATGCTTCACGAGCAGCTACCGGCATATTTGAAGTATTAGCTATAAGAACAGTTCTTTTCATCAATGATTGACCTGTTTTAGGGTCAATTATTTCAGGAAATTCCATAAGAACGTCTGTCATTTCATTTCCACGTTCTCCACAACCTACATATACAACTATTTCAGCATCAGCCCATTTAGCCAGTTGGTGTTGTACTACTGTTTTTCCCGAACCGAAAGGTCCCGGAATTGCAGCAGCTCCACCTTTTGCAACAGGGAAAAATGTATCAATAATTCTTTGTCCGGTTATAAGAGGTCTAACAGGATCTAATTTTCTTGAATACGGACGTCCACGACGCACAGGCCATTTTTGAATCATGTTCAATTCTTTTATTCCGTTTTCTGTTTCTATTTTACAAATAGTTTCATCAACAGTATATTCTCCGGATAAAATTTCAACAACTTTACCCTTTATTGAAGGAGGAACCATAATTTTATGTGAAACAACTGTTGTTTCTTGAACTGTTCCAACAATATTTCCCCCGGAAACTTCATCTCCGACTTTTACAGTTGGAACGAAATCCCATTTTTTTTCTCTATTTAATGACGCAACACTAACTCCTCTAACTAAAAAATCTCCGGCTTTTGCTTGTAATGCTTCAAGCGGTCTTTGAATACCGTCAAACATTTGTTCAATCATACCCGGTCCAAGTTCAATAGAAAGTGGACTTCCGGTTGATACAACTTCATCTCCGGGTCCAATACCGGTAGTTTCTTCATAAACCTGTATTGAGGCCCTATCTCCTCTCATTTCTATAATTTCGCCAATGAGCTTACTTTCAGAAACTTCAACTACGTCATAAACGTTAGCATCTTCCATTCCTTCTGCAACTACAAGTGGTCCGGAAACTTTAATAATCTTACCTACTTTCAATATAAGCCCTCTCTTTCTATAATATATTTGATCCAACAGCTTTTTCAACATTTTTATTAATATTTTCTAAGCCTATATTCAAACTGCCTCTGTTACTTGGTATTAAAATAACTGCTGGAATAACTTCATTGTTATATCTTTGAATTGTTTCAGGAATTTCTTGTGCTATTTGTTCTGTAACAAATATAATTCCATAATCCTCTTTTGCCAAATTATCAATAATTTTTCTTGCTTCATGAGCATCAACTGCGGTAAATACATGTACACCCAAAGCTCTAAAGGCAAGAACCGAATCTTTATCACCAATTACAGCAATTTTATACATAAACTTCACGCAACCTTTCTCTTATAAATTCAGAAGATAAATCATTGATTTTTCCTACTAATATAAGCCTTAAATTTTTTATTTCCAATTCTTTAGCACACAAATAAGCGAAAACAACTTCAGCTCCGTAGTGAATGGATTTTGTCTTTTTTATTATTTCTGTTAAATAGTCATCCATATATTTTTCAAAACTTTGCATAGAAGAAGTTTCTTTATATTCATCAACTATCTTGCTTAAAGCTCTTCCAATCTTGTAAGACTTAAATTTAACTTTTAACTGTTCGATTTCTGAGAAGAATAAATCGGAAATTTTTGAAACTTCTATTTCTCCTCCCATTATTAATGCTTTTTCCAAAACATCTTTTTCCTGATTTTGTTTTTTACATCTTATAAATGTTCTTAGATTTATAAAATCAACCATTGCTTTGAAATATTCATTTATCATATCCAAGTTAAATTCTTCTGTCAAAGACAAAACTTTTTCAAAATATTTCTTGTCAATAAAAATGTCAATATCTTGAGGATCCTTTGTTTCTTCAAAAAGTTTCAAACATTCAAAATAATCTTTTGAAAAATAATCGTCATTCTCTAAAACACTTTGTCTAAAATGTTCAATTTCTGTTTCATTTAACATACAATACATCGAATTAAATTTTTCATTTAATATATTTTCTTTTGCTAAAACTTTTAAATTATGATATCCATATTTATAAAATAAAATATCAACTAAAGATTTTTCGGGAGAAATTTCCAAAACATCTTTATATGTCTGATTCAATACAGTTGATAAAACTGTTTCGTAATCTTCTGATCTTTCAAGTTTTGAAATTTCACTACTATAAACTGTTTCGTTCAATAATCTAATAGCATCCTCAAGCGTTTTAGAGTCTGCAAGTCTTTCAAGTTGCTGTTTAGTAAGGAGCTTTTTTTCAGCATAACGAATTCTAACACTTGATTGGATAAAATTTTCTCTATCCATAAAAACACCCCCTAACTAAATAACTTTTCTGCTACTTCTTGTTCCAAATCTTCTTTCAATATATCAACTATACTTGAAAATTCATTATTAAAAATTATTTTTCCGTTTTTAAGAGCAAACCCGCTTTCAACCACTTCATCAGAAACTTTGATTCCGAACAGATTATTTCCGGCAAGTTCTTTTTCTTTTGCTGTAAGAATAAGTTCACTCTCTTCACTAACAGCTAAAGTTTTTAAAGTATTTTCAACAAATTTTAAATATCTGTCATGATCTAAATCTTTTAACTTTGCCTTAGCCATATCAAAAACTTTATCTATCATCTCTTGTTTAGCAACTAACACTTTATCTCTTGCGGTTAAACTTGAGTTAGAGATAATTCTGTCTTTAACTTGTGTAGCTTCAATTCTTGCTTTTTCTATTATCTTATCAGCTTGTTTTTGTGCTTCACTTTCTCTTTTTCCAACAAGAACCGTAACTTCGCTTTTAGCATCTTCTACTATTTTTTTAGCTTCATTTTCAGCATCTTGAAGGATTTCATTTATTATATTGTCCAAATTAGACATTAAATCACATCCTTACCTAAAATTTTTTATTATTTAACAATGCCTATTTGAATGAAACTCCTGAAAGTAACAAAAATGACATAGCGAATGCTAAGATAGCGTAAGTTTCAACCATTACTGCAAGGATAATACCTTTAGTTTGATGTTCTTCATTTTTAGCTAAGATGTTGATACCTGCAACAGCAACTTTTGCTTGGTAATAAGCTGATTTTAAACCTACAATACCAACAGGAAGCGCTACCATTGTATAATATAAACCTTCTATTAAACTCATATCTACTCTTAATTTGAACATAATGAAAAGTCCGATAACAAAACCGTAAAGACCTTGTGTACCAGGTAATAATTGTAATACCATTGCTTTACCGAATTTTTCAGGTTCATCAATAACTAACCCCGCTGCAGCTTCCCCTGCCATTTGAACACCTCTTGCAGAACCTAATCCGCCTAATAAAACAGCCAAAGCCGCTCCTAAAATACCAAAAACTACTCCACCGTTTTGTGCTAATACTGCCATAAATTCTTTCATTATAAAATCTCCTTTATCAATAATTTTTTATACCATAATTTCCATAAACAATCAGATTAATGTCATTATGATAAAATTAAATTTTTTAAATAATTACATTTAATTAATTCTTATTTGAAAAACTTTTTGTATATCTTATTTAAAGAATCAAAAAGAGCCTATTTTACTTCCAAATATTTGTTTTCACTTCTAAAGTTTTTAAATGCTTTTCCGCCGCCTTCATAAAATTTACTGAAAAATTCTACATACATAAGTCTTGAAGTATGAACATAAGCTGATAAGAAACTTAAGAAAATATTAAATGCTTGAGCAAATGTGAATATTACTATACCGATAATAAGTCCGATAATTCCGGAACCTGCAAGCATCTTTACAATTATATTTATAGCCACTGCGATAAATCCGCCTGCTAATCCAAGTGCCATAAGCCTTAAATAAGATACAAAATCACCTATATATGAAGTTATTCCGTAAAGTGAGTACAACCCGCCGGCGATTCTTCCGGCAATGCTTTTTGAGTCTCTTGCTCCAAAAGCTATAATTCCAAGCATACCTACTATCATTCCGTAGAAAGATATTGTATTCACGATTTCAGGCATTGTGATAGCTTTTCCCATGATAAATACAATTACAGAAACCAATGTCAAGTACCATAGAAACACATCATAAACCGCATCCATAGGCTTTCCGTTTTTAATCAACACATAAGCCTTAAGTCCTAACCCAAATGCAAGATGAACACCGCCAAACGCCAATGACAACATAAGAACTGTCATAAAGTCTTTTTGTGAATCTAAAATTTGAGTAGGAAGTTTTATCAAATCTCCGAATGCAGATCCGTAAATTAATCCCCATATCATAGTTGAAAAACTCAAACTAAAGAAAAATTTAATAAATTTCTTAGTTGATTCGTTGAATTTTAAAGTTTTTAATGCAATCGCCGACCCCACAAACAGTATAAGACCATAAGCAAAATCCGCAACCATCATTCCGAAAAATATCCAGTAGAATATCGACAACATAAAAGTCGGGTCAACTTCATTGTACTTAGGTAATGCATACATCTTTGTAACGGATTCAAACAAAGATGATATTTTATTATTTTTCAATATAATAGGAACTTCAGGATCTTCAGCATCCGCCTCTTCAATCTCTAAATGTAATTTTGTACTTGAAACCCTTTCCAAAGTAGCTTTAAACTCAGTTTCTTTATCAAAGGGAATAAATCCTTGAATCACATCTAACTTATCAGTAGATTTAAAATTAGAAACTACTGAATTTCTAAGAGCCAAGTTTTGATAATACTCATAAAGAACTTTCATCTGAGGAAGTTTATCAACATAGTTTTTAATCTTCAACATTAATCCATCATTATCGCTCTTAAGAATATCCATTTTCTCATTAATCTTGATAATTTCATCATTTACTACACCTTCAACATTGAGACTTATTTCTCCGAATCCGCTATGTCTTAACTTTTCCATAAGCATTTCTGCTTCTTCAAAATTTGTAAAAAGAATACAATATGCTATGTTTCCGACAATTTCCACTTCTTCAAAATAAGTAGAGCTTAAATCCACCAAAGCATTTTTTAATTTTTCTAAATTCTTGACAGGAATTGAACCCATGATGAATTTTGATTTTCTAAAAGAAGTTAATTCTTTTATCGGCTCTTGAATAGAACGCCAAGGAGTTAAGTCTTTAATTGAATTGTTTAAATTGAAAATTTCTTGTCTATTTTCTTCAAGTTTTTTGTTCATTTCTGTTAAAGCAGAAAAATCATCTGCATAGCTATAACCCGAAGATGCCTCTTCAAGTTCAGCAAAATCATAAACTTTAGGCTCCTTTTTCAAGTTTGCCAAACCTTTTTCTTTCACAGAAAACTTTTCTACATATTCAATCATCCACTGTAATTTTGTACAATCTTCAGCATACGGATTATCACAAGTTGAAACCTTTGCATCCTTGACATAATCTTCATATCCTTTCGGATTTGTCTTAACAAAATTCACATAACCAAATTTTTGAAGTTCTTCAAGTAATTGCTTTCTATTTCCCTCAAGAGCAAATAAATTAAATTTTTTCATTTTAACTATTGCCATTCATACTCACAATCCTCTCTACTATTGAATTAACCACAGATTCTAATTTTGAACTTTCAACAGATTTTACCAAAGAAACTTCTTTTTCCGCTTTTTCAATCACAGGTTTTGCTATAATTTCTCCTTCATTTCTAAAACTAAATTTTAGATCTTCGGCTTTTTTCTTTGCAGTTTTTAAAGTTTCGTCAAAAATGTTTTCACACTGTTTCTCGGATTCTTTTTTCAAACCCATAGCCTCTGCCTTAGCGGATTCAATGATGTTCTTTGCTTTTTCTTCTGCTTCTTTAACCCTTTTTATAGCATCGGTAGTCATTCCATCACCTCCTAATATTTTAATAAAGTCATAAAAAATTGATGGCAAACAACATCTACATCAATCTAAAGATATTGATTTTTGTCGATATACTTTAATAAACAAATACCAAAATATACTAAATTAAAATTTCAAAAATCCTACCCCATTATAACTATGTTATAATTATAAACCTAAAAAATATTTTTTTCAAGCAATTTTAACAACTTTTTTAAATAAAAGTATTAAAATTTTTATATAAATTTTTTCTGTTTATTGAATGAATAACTATTTTAAGCCAAATTTTAATAATTTTTATAAAAACTAAAATTTACACTTTTACAACTATATTTCTAAATTTAAAATTACCTAAAAAACGTTCGCTTAGGTTTTGCCTAAAAATAACAAATATATATTTTTTTATACCCATAAATTTTTGTTTAATTAATTTTATATAAAACTTATTGTAAAGAAAAAGATTAAGCAATTTTGTAGCAGATAAACATTGAAATTATATTATTTTAAAAATTGTAAAGGATAGCAAAAAGACAAAGAAGAAATCATAAAAAACCGAAGTCCTATTACAAAAATAAATCAGCTACTAAAAAACTTCAATCCACAATTATTGAATATCAAACAAAAAATTCTCACTTAATAGTGAGAATTTTTTATATTAGTATTTAAATAGAAATAATTATTTTAAATTTATTCTATTTACACTTTTTTCGATTAGATTTATCAAATAATATCCTTTAGTGTCATTGTTTCTTGGACTTGAAGTACTTCCCGGATTTAAAACAACAATATTATCCGCTTTTTCTCTTGTATGAATATGTGTATGTCCAAACAAAGCATAATCAACTCCAAGTTCTTTGGCTTTATATACCACTTTTTCAATCCCCATATCAACGTCATAATTATGCCCGTGAGTTAGGAAAAATTTTTTTCTTCTTATCTCAATGACTAAATCTTCAGGAATATCCGTTTCGAAAAAGTCATTATTTCCTCTTACACAATGGACTTCCATTCCTGTTATTTTTTCAATTAATCTTGCGTCCTCTACATTGTCGCCCAAGTGTAAAACTATATCTACTTTGTTTCTCTGCAAGCTGTAAGAAACAGGAAGAACATTCCCGTGAGTGTCACTAACAACAGCTACTATCATATTTTTCTCCTAAAATAGTCTTTAAATTTTCGAGTGCCCTTTTCCTATGACTGATTTTATTTTTTTCATCTGCACTTAACTCAGCAAGTGTCTTGTCATAACCTTCAGGAATAAAAATCTTGTCATAACCAAATCCATTTTCGCCTCTTTCTTCAAAAGCTATACTCCCTCTTAAAATTCCCTTAGCTAAAAATTCGTTATTTTTTTCATCTATAAAAATTATAACCGTTTTAAAATACGCTGTCCTGTCTTCTTTTCCTTCAAGATTTTTTAAAAGTTTTTTTCTATTCGCATCACTATCTCCGTGAACACCGGCATATCTTGCAGAAAAAACTCCCGGTTCTCCATTTAAAGAATTTACAAAAAGTCCTGTATCATCTGCTAATACAGAAAAGTTACAATATTCTTTTAATTTTGTTGCTTTAAGTCTGGAATTTTCCTCCAAAGTATTGTAAATCTCCTCAAAGTCCTCATTTATTCCAAGTTCTTGTTTTGTAACTATATCAAAATTATAATGTTTCAAAATATCAAAAATTTCCAAAACTTTATTTTTATTATCCGTAGATAATGCAACTTTTTTCATATTATACTAACCTTTCTAAAATCAATTCATTAAATTTTTGAGGATTTCCTTTGCCTTTTGATGCTTTCATACATTGTCCCATTAAAAATCCTAAAGCTCTGTCTTTACCGTTTTTATAATCTTCTATTGATTGGGGGTTGTTCTTTAGAATTTCTTCAACTATTTCAATCAACGCACTGTCATCTGAAATTTGAACAAGACCTCTTTCTTCTACAACTTTTATCGGGTCAAAATCGCCCTCTTCAAACAATTCTCTTAAAAGTTTTTTACCTACATTTGCATTTATCTTTTTATCTTTAACCAGTTTTAAAAGACTTGCAAAAGAATTTACATTCAAAGGAATTTGCTCAATTTCTATTTCTAAGTCTTTAATTCTTCTTAAAACATCAGACAATAACCAACTCGAAACTAAAGATGCGTCATCAACTTCTAAAACTACTTTTTCAAAATATTCGGATAAAAATTTATTTTGAGTAAGTACATTTGCATCATATTCTGAAAGTTTATATTCTTCCAAAAATCTCTTTTTCTTTTCATGAGGAAGCTCAGGCATTCTTGATTTTACATTTTCAATAAAAGTTTCCTGAAGTTTTATATAAGGAATATCCGCCTCAACGCTAAATCTGTAATCATTACCCTCTTCCTTGTGTCGCATAATTATAGTTTGCGATTTTTCTTCGTCCCAACGTCGTGTTTCCTTTTCACCTTCAATTTTATTTTTTATATTTTCAAAATGTCTATTTTGTTCATATTCCATTGCACGACTTGCAGATTTAAAAGAGTTTAGATTTTTTATTTCTGTTATTTTTGTTTTAAAACCTGTTTGTTCATCAACAACATTTAAATTTACATCACAGCGAAGAGAACCCTCTTCCATTTTAACATCGGAAATTCCCAAATATTTTATTGTTTCTTTTAAGTTGTTTAAAAAACTTATTGCTTCTTTAGGACTGTTCATATCAGGTTCAGATACTATTTCAATAAGAGGCACTCCGGCTCTGTTGTAGTCCATAAGTGTATGTCCGCTTTCGTTGTGAATGGATTTTCCTGTATCTTCTTCAATGTGTATTCTTTGTATTCTTAATTTTTTGATTCCTTGTTCCGTTTCAATTTCTATAAAACCATTTTTACAAATAGGAGTTCTCTCTTGTGTAATTTGATAACCCTTTACTAAATCCGGATAAAAATATTTTTTTCTATCCATCTTCATATCCGTTGAAATCTCACAACCAAACGCCATTCCCGCCATAATTGCATATTCAATGGCTTTTTTATTTATTCTTGGTAAAGTTCCGGGATGTCCCAAACATACAGGGCATACATTTGTATTTGGAGGACAGCCATATTCATTCTTGCAAGAGCAAAACATCTTTGTAGCAGTTTGTAATTCGACATGTATTTCAAGTCCTATTACAGTTTTTAAACTCATATTAAAGCCCCCTTTCAAAAGTAGATGCAAGATTTAAAAGTCTTTCATCATCAAATCTTTTTCCGATAAATTGAACACTTCCTGCGATTTTACCTGAATTTACAGGAACGGAAATAGCACAAAGTCCTGCAAAATTCACAGGTACATTAAATGTATCTCCTGCGTAGGCACTTAAAGCGTCATCCTTTCCTGCACCTATTTTAGGAGGTAAGCATGTTGATGTAGGAGTTAAAATAAAGTCATATTTTGAAAGAACTTCATTTACTTCCTTTGATATTAAATCTCTTACCTTTAAGCCTTTTTTGTAAAGTTCTTGATTGTTTGAACTTGCAAGATAAAAAGTTCCCATAGCTATTCTTCTTTGCACTTCTTCTCCAAAGCCCTCACTTCTTGTATTTGTAAAAAGTTCCTTTGTTGAATCGTAACTGTCAGTTCTGTAGCCATATCTTATACCGTCAAAACGTGACATATTACTTGATACTTCACAACTCATAATAACATTATAAACATTTGTTGAGTATTTAATATATTCAAAATCTACCACTTCTGTCTTGGCACCTAAACTTTTTAAAGTTTCAATAGCTTTATAATAGTCATTTAAAATTATTTCATTTGTATTATATTTTTCTAAATTTGAAACAATCGCTATTTTCATTCCGTTTAATGAAAAATCAGGATTTTTATTCAATAAAATCTTTTCTCTCATACTTGTCGGATCCATCTCATCAAGTCCTGAAATTGCATTCATAACCGGAAAAATAGACTCAACATCAGACGATAAAACCCCTACCTGATCCAAACTATTCGACATAGAAACAACCCCATATCTGGAAATCATTCCATAAGTAGGTTTATAACCGACACATGAACAATAAGCAGCAGGATTTCTAACAGAGCCTCCTGTATCAGAACCCAAACTTATCATAGCAATATCACTGCTTACACTTGCAGCCGAACCTGAAGATGATCCTCCCGGAATCAGAGTATTATCAAGAGGATTTTTTGTAACTCCAAAATATGAAGTTTCAGAAGATGACCCCATAGCAAATTCATCCATATTTACCTTTCCTAATATAACAGCATCTTCTTCTAAAAGTCTGTCAATTATTGTCGCATTATATATAGGCATAAAATTTTCCAAACTTTTTGAGCCACAAGTATTTCTGAGTCCTTTAACTAAAATATTATCTTTAACTGACACAGATATTCCAAAAAGCGAACCCAATTTTTCTCCCCTTTCAAGTTTATCATTCAAAAATTTAACTCTTTCTCTAATTTTATCACTTGAAAAATCAATAAAAATATTCAAATCTTTTTTTTCTTCTATCTTTTTTATAACATTTTCATAAAAAGAAACTAAATTTTCTTTTTTATTTACAAATCCATCCCTTATCTTTAAAATCTCCATTATTTCACAACCCTTTGCAATCTAAAATATCCGTATTCTTTGTCGTATGCATTTAAAAGTGCCTCTTCTCTTGATATTGAGTCAAAAACAACATCTTCTCTTAGAGGGCTATTGTGTTCAACAACAATCTCAAGTTCTTCACAACTGTCTGTATCCAACTTCATAATTTCATTCGCAAAGTTAAATACATCGTCAAATTTTTTAGCAATACTCTCAAGTTCTTCATCTTTAACTTTTAAGTTTGCAAGATTATAAATCTTTCTTACTTCTTCTTTATCAACCATAATTTTCTCCTATTAAAATTTAATCATTACTAATCATTATAACATTTTTTTTTGATTTTTTGTAGATTTTAAGCAAAAAAATAGAGCGTTTATACGCTCTACATTAAATTAATTTTACATTTTCATATCTATAACCATACGGCCTTGAATTGTTCCGTCTATCATTTCTTGGAAAATCTTTGGTGCATCTTCAATCGGTCTTTTGGTTACTACAGGTACAACAAATCCTTCTGCTCCGAATTGGAACGCTTCTTCTAAATCTTTTCTTGTTCCTACAAGAGAACCTATTATTTCAATACCATCCAATACAGTTTTAACAATTGATACGTCCATAGTTTCTGAAGGCAATCCAACAGCTACAACTTTACCTGCTGCTCTTACTGAATCAATAGCTTGATTAAATGCAATTTTTGAAACAGCTGTAACTACGGCGCAGTGACAGCCTCCTGATTTTTCTTGAATTATTTTAACAGGATCTTCTTTTATTCCGTTAATAACAATATCCGCTCCGCATTCCTTAGCAAGAGCTAATTTATCATCGTTAATATCAACAGCTATAACATGATTATTAAAAACTTTTTTTGCATATTGTACTGCTAAGTTTCCAAGACCGCCTGCTCCATATACAACAGTCCATTGTCCCGGTTTAACTCCTCCGGCTTTAATAGCAGAGTAACAAGTAACTCCTGCACATGTTATACTGCTTGCTTGAGCAGGATCTAAACCTTCAGGAACTTTAACAGCATAATCAGCAGTAACTATACATTCTGTAGCCATAGCTCCGTCTACACTATATCCTGCATTTTTAACATTTCTACAAAGAGTTTCTCTTCCTGTATTACAATATTCACATGCTCCGCATCCTTCAAAGAACCAAGCAACACTTACTCTGTCCCCGATTTTTAAAGATTTAACACCTTCTCCGAGTTCTTTAACAACTCCTATACCTTCATGTCCTAAAACTCTGCCCGGTACTTTACCAAAGTCGCCGTTTGCAACGTGTAAGTCTGTATGACAAACTCCACAGTATTCAACATCAATTAAAGCTTCTCCGTATCCGGGTTTTCTTATTTCTCTTTCAACAACTTCAACTCCACAACCTTCTTTGTTTACAACAACCGCTTTCATATTTTTCCTCCTTAAAATAAAAATATATTGTAGATAGATTATATTACTACAAAATCGAATTGTCAAGTATTTTTGACAAATTGTTTTAATTTTGTTTCGGTTTAAATAGTTATAGCGTTTTTTATCAAAGAAATCGTTTTTAATAAATTATTTTAAACAATTTTGTTTTATTTTTATTTTCAATATAGCGAGGAAAAGTGAAAAATAGCATCCACATTACATAAATTTAAATATATACTATACATTTGTTTTTTTATCATACGCAAGTCTTTTAAGTGTTCCACTCAAATATACCACTCCACAATGATTATATCCGCACGATAAAATAAATCTTTTCATTTTCTCGTTATTCTCATGTGTATCGATCCTTAAATCTGCTTTTTTTCTCCTTGCTGCTATTTCAATAAAACTCATCATTTTTCTTGCAAAATTTTGCCTTTTATAGTTTAAAGAAGTCGCAACCTTATGAATACTTATATAAGGAATACTCGTATTCCACTTACCGTCAATTTTTTCATAAAACTCATCAATTCCCTCTACTAAACAAGCAGTACAAACAATATTTTTACAATACTCCAAAACATACAAATCTACTCCGATATGTTCATCAATATCCTTATTACTTGGAGTATAAACACCTTGCCATTGATCAACGCCGTCTTTCTTTAACGATTTTGCTGCAGAAACGTAAATTTCCAAAATTTTATCCCTATCATACTCTTTAGCAAGTCTAAAAACAAGTATCTCACTTTTCATATATGAAACGGAACGAACTGAAAATAAAATTACGGCAAAAACTACACAAAAAAATAAAATTAGAGAAATATAACTTTCAAAAAGTCCTAAAAAATTACTAATGTACATCCACAAAAATAAAGTATTAAAGTTAATATTGATAATCTTAAATCCTGACTTTAAAAATTTAAAAAACTTATCGGAAACAGAATAACTTATACTTTCAACATATCTTATTATATACAAAAAAACTAAATCTAATAAAAAAGATGCAAATAAAAAAACATAACTGCTTTTATGAGTTTTAAAGAAAATGCCCAATACAAAATACAATAAAATTCGTACATAAAAAATTCCCGACCAAAATTTCAAAAAATCACCTCCATATATTTATTATACCATATCTTAAGACTTGCGTAGCAAAGCTTAAAGCGATTTGTTAAAATCTCTGATAGCTAAAATTCACAACTATTTACCATATGGAAAATCAAATTTAAAAATAAAGTAATTTTTATTATAAATTTAATTACACTATGGTATAATTAAATTAATCAAATTTAGGAGGTTATTATGAACAAAAAAGCAATTAATGTTTTTGATTATGCGGAAAAAATAATGAAAGAAGTTGAAAACGGAGTATTACTTACAGGAAAATTTAACGATAAAGTAAATACAATGTCTATTTCTTGGGGAAGTATAGGCATTGAATGGAACAAAAAAATATTTACCGCCTACGTTAGGGAAGGTAGATACACAAGGGAATTTCTCGATAACAATCCACAATTTACAGTAAATATTCCTATGGAAAAGATTGATAAAAAAATAATAAGTTATTGCGGGTTAAACTCCGGAAGAACTACAGATAAAATCAAAGATTTAGGATTGACTTTAATTGAAGGCGAAAAAGTTGATGTCCCTGCAATAAAAGAATTACCGCTTACACTTGAATGTAAAATAGTATATAAACAATTACAAGATAAAAATGCAATTCCCGATGAGATAAAAAAGACAACCTACCCTGATGATGTAGAAAGTGACAACCCTCTGTCAAATAAAGACTACCACATCGCTTACTATGGAGAAATTGTAAATGCTTACATAATAGAAAAATAGTTTGTAAAAATAAAAAATTAAAAGAGGTTCATTAATCGTATTTCATAAAAATTTTGCATTCAAAATTTAATGTTCAATACAATCAAAGAGCCTCTTTAAAATTTAGATTTAAGTTCTGTAAGTTTAAGAAAAATACTATTTAAAATATTACTTTTACTTTCAACCGGTATAAATTTTTTTACCTTATTTTTATAAAAAACTCGTTTTACGACAGAATCGGTTTTTTTAAAAATTTTCCTGAATCTAATTTCATAATCAATATTTTTAACCTCGCTATCATTTGACTTTAGTTTCTCTATAAACGAAACTTTCTCTTTTCTGTCTCCATAAATCACAGTAGTTATACTATACTTTGATTTATACGTTTTAATGATAATTTCCGAATGTATTTCATCGAATATCGGCCTTAACAAATTTACAATCTCTACAAAACTCAAACTTTTATCAAGTTTTTCAAAATTCTTAATAAGATCAAAAAATCTTTTATAAAATCCTCTGGGAGTTTTTGAAAAATCATTACCAAAAAATTTTAAATTATCTTTTGCCATATAAGAAGCTAATGTATAGTACATAAAGCAATTGTCTTCCTTAGACATATTCTTAGCCAAATAATTTAAAAAATACTTTAAATTTCGCATCAAATCACTTTGCTCAACTATATCATTTAGTAAAATCTTACCATTTTCAACCTTAAACATTGAATACGGAGAGTGCCAACCACCATATCTATGCATTATTTGAGAGCTTATTGATTTATCGTTTCCAAATGATGTATTAGACTTTATAAAAATTTCATTTTTCGCAACAGAAAATAATATAACATTTACAAAATCATATTCATTTGAAATGCTATAAATTTTATGTTTATTACATAAAATTTTATCCTTGTATTTTTCCAAAAAAGAAAGATTAAATCCTTGACCGTCAAAAGAATATACGGCACAAAAATTTTTATATTCTCCACGCATTACGCCCACATATTTTGCCTTATTTCCTCCCTTTGAATGACCTGTTACAAACACCTTACTACTCTTTTTACAATATTTTTTAAAAATAAAATCAAAATAATTTAAAGCACTTATCTGTTGAGAAGTATCCGTTACATCAAAGTACGTTCCGTTGGCATTATCAAACCATTCCAAACTACCGGAAGTTCCTTTATAAACCAAAATAAGATAATTTTCAAAAGAGAAACAAACATTTACAACTCTCTTAGAACCATCCAAATTACCATATACCGAATTATCAATATCCAAAACTTTTAACTTTTCAAAAAAATCTTTTTCAGTTTTTATAGTGAAAATTATATTCTCAAACTCTTCTTCAGATATCTCACCGGGCATATCATTATTATTATCTAACTCATATTTAAAATTCAATGCAAAATCATAAATTGATTTTCCAACCAAATTATAACTGTACTTTGGATTACAAAAATATTTTGTATATACAATACAATTTAAAATTAAAAAATCTCTAATATCTAAAGACATAATATTCTCCATTATATTAAATTCCTAAAACCATTTAAAATTATCCACCCCTGCCGCTACTTCAAAATGATATTTTACTATTCCTAAATCAACCTTTGACATAACTCCACCGGTTTCTTTAATAGATACTATGTTATCATCACCTAAAGTAAATAAAAATTTTTGTTGATTAATTGCAGTAGGTGCAAGAAGTGCATATTCAACACCTCTTCTAAACCAGTCAGGAACATCTCCTTTCACATTTGTAACTTTTTCAAAAGATTTTGACTTACTTGCTATTCCTTGACTTTCTCCATACCCAAACGGAATTATACAAATCAATTTCTCATCATCTGAAATCTTACATTTTCCTTTCTTAGTAATTAACTTAAGACCAACCCAACAAGTATTAAGACCTAACATTTGACACTTCAAAACCAACCTTTCCCCAAAATAACCAACTGTTTCATCTAATTTATCTGACTTTTTACCAACCATAGCTATATAATTTTTTACATTTTTAAATTTGCTATACTTTGCAATAAATCCACTAAAAGCTGAATTTTCATTAACAATAAGCTGAATATTAAGACCACTCAACTCATTACACAATTCAACTTCATTTTTCAAAATATTTAATTTATCAATTTCAACTTCCTTTTCTAAATAGCTTCTAACAGAATGCCTTTCTTCCATAGCCTTTAAAATATCCATAACATACCTCCATTATCAAACTACTTTATTCTAATTATACCATTGAACAGAGCAAATATCAAAATAAATAATAAATATTTAAAAATATTCCTAAAAACATATTATTTTTAAAATATAAATAACTTTCCTAATATTTTATTTTTTAATAATTAATTATTTTTAGAAACAAAAAAGACTTAAAGATTTTACTCCTAAGTCTTAATTTAAACACTTTCAAGATATAAAAGTGTGATTTATTTTTAAATTTTTGCAAAAAAAAACAACCTACAGTTGTAAAGTGGTTGCGGGAGCAGGATTTGAACCTACGACCTTCGGGTTATGAGCCCGACGAGCTACCAAACTGCTCCATCCCGCGTCATTCTGGTGCCGAGGACCGGAATCGAACCGGTACGATGAGTTAACATCGCAGGATTTTAAGTCCTGTGCGTCTGCCAGTTCCGCCACCCCGGCACATTTGGCTCCCAGGGTGGGGCTCGAACCCACAACCTACCGGTTAACAGCCGGGTGCTCCACCATTGAGCTACCTAGGAGTTTGGCAACGTCCTACTCTCCCAATACGATATGTATTAGTACCATCGGCGCTGAAGGACTTAACTTCTGTGTTCGAGATGGGTACAGGTGTATCCCCTTCGCTTTCGCTACCATATTAAAAAAAGTATCTTCTAAAT
>JALEHY010000021.1 GCA_022770425.1 Parvimonas sp.
ATTTAGAAGATACTTTTTTTAATATGGTAGCGAAAGCGAAGGGGATACACCTGTACCCATCTCGAACACAGAAGTTAAGTCCTTCAGCGCCGATGGTACTAATACATATCGTATTGGGAGAGTAGGACGTTGCCAAACTCCATTAGGGAGAGAGAATAAGTATGGTGATGATGGCAAAAGGGATACACCTGTACCCATCTCGAACACAGAAGTTAAGCCTTTTAGCGTCGATTGTACTGATACATTTCGTATTGGAAGAGTAGAACATCGCCAAACAACCACCTTTTAGGTGGTTTTTTTATGTGAAAATATATGAAAATTAAAATACAGGATATTGAATATGAATTAATGTTTTGAATGTTTTTCATATCATTTTAAATTTTCAAAAAATTATAATTTAAATTTAATAAAGGAAATGTTGTTTTAAAATAATTATTTATTTTAATTTTTATATAAATTAAGAACTTTTTTTGTTTTGTTTTAGAGTAAGTTTGTGGTATAATAACTATAAGTTTATGCTTTGTGATAAAGTTAAAGTTATTTCACCATAATTACCTTGAACTAATTATCAAAAAGAAATTATGGTATAATAAGAGTGGTTTTTTACTTTATGGTAAAATTGTTTTTATTTGACTATAATAATTTAACGGTAAATATGTAAGATTATGTTTTTTTGAAAGTAAATTAAAACATTATAAATTTTAATAAAGTGAATTTTTTGTAGGTGTTGTATGTTAGAGGAGTATTTTGGAGACAGTAAGTACATTTTTAAAACTGTTTTTTTTATGTTGATAGGTAATATAATTTGTTCGTTTGCTATGGTTAAACTTTTGATACCTGCCGGATTGTTGTCAGGCGGACTTGGAGGGATCGGTCTTATTTTGGAGTATTCTTTGGGGATTCCTACCGGAATATCGGTGTTTGTGTTGAATTTGCCTATGATGATTGTCGGGTTTATGTTTTTAAAGAAAAAGTTTATGACTTATGCTTTTTTATCGACTTTTTTGTTGTCTTTTTGTTTAATCGTTATGAGAAAAGTTCCTGTGAATATAAATTTGAGTGAACCTGTTCTTTATGCTATTTTTGGTGGCTTTTTGAACGGATTGGGAATGGGAATCTTGTTTAAACATGGCTCTTGTCAAGGAGGACTTGATATTATTGCTACTATTTGTAAAAGTAGGTTGAATATAAATATAGGATCTACTCTTATGATTATTAACGGATTTATTATAGCTTTTGCATCTTATTTATTTAGTATTGAACGTGGACTTTTTACAATTGTTGCTATGTATGTTGCTTATAAAATGCTTGATAAAATTCAAATGGGTTTTGGAGATACTAAACAGGTTATGATTGTAACTTCAAGACAACGTGATATTACTGAGAAAATTTTGTTGGATTTGAATAGAGGTGTTACTTTGTTGCATGGAGAAGGAGCTTTTACACATAAGCAACAAAATGTTATTTTTTGTATAGTAAGCACAAGACAGGTTGCGATTATAAAAAAGATTGTTGATCAGATAGACCCTAAAGCTTTTCTAATTATATCGGAGGCTTATGAGGTTAAGGGTCGTGGTTTTAGGATTCAAGAAATTTAGGAGGAGACGTTTTGGAAAATAATTTAACTTTTAATGAACTTAAAGAAATAGCAAAAAAGATTTCGTTTGAAGATGACAGAATTGAAAGACTTTATATTGAACAACTTGAAAATCAAAGTATGTCAAGTACGGTGGACTTTTTTAATGTTTTGTTTTTGATTAAGGACTTTAGTGTTGATGCTGATATTTTTGATATAGTCGGAAATTTTGGAGAAGTTTCTGCGATGTTTTCTGTTGAAGAGAATGAAAATTTTATTGAGTATAACATTATGTATGAAAATTTTGTCCAAGCTGTTTTTAGACTTGTAAATGTTGAAAATTCTGCATATTTGAGAGAATTCAGTGACAAATATATTTGTGTTTTAAATAAAAATGAAGATAAAAAAGCTGATGTTTTTGTTGACAGAAATATTAATAAAATAAAAGAAACTGAATTTTTAACCAATACTTGTAAATTTTTTTGGTATGCGGTTAAATTTGCAAAAAAACTATCTTCTAAGGAAATTCTAAACATTTCTTATGAATACAGAAAACTGATGGAATTGTTAGATGAGCATTTGAAACATTTTGTTTTGTCGGAGAATAAATACCTTATTGATCTTGGAAAAGACAATAAACTTGTTTTTAATTATGTTGAAACGGAAATATTTGAAAAATACTTGTTATGTTACTCAAAATTGGAACTTGAAAATTTGTGGGTTGCACTTTTCAATATATGTGCATTATTCAGAAAGTTATCTTTGAGAATTGCAATAAATCAAAGATTTGAATATGCAAAAGAGTTGGACAGAGATACAATTACTTTTTTGAGAGAATTAAGACAAAAGGCAAATGTGTAGTATAAATAAAATTATTAAAAAGGAGATTTTTTAAATCTCCTTTTTGTTTATTTTTTTAATAAATATTAACTTATTTTTTTCCGACTAATAAATATTAAATTATTTCTTTCCGACAGTTTTAAGTCCGAATTCATAACCTGTTTTAGTATCCAAAATTACATTTTCAGAGATTATTTCAAGACGTTTTTCTTCTAAATTATCTGCTCTTATATATCTTTTATCTCCTATGGTCAAAATACTCGGGTTATCATATACACCGCCTGCAATTCTAAACTCATCGCCTTTAAAATCGAAATTTTCTTCACGAGGTAATTCAAAGCTTATTGCAGAATAATCTTCGGTTTTTTTGACTATGGAAACATGACCTCCTTTAGGTCCTTCATAGTAATTTCCGTAAAAGCGTTCCATTTCTTTATCTGCAACTTTTTCATAATGATTAAGCTCAAAACCTGTATAGTTATCAACTATCTTATTTTCGGAAATAATTTCAAACCTGTCTTCAGGCAAATTATCGGCAGTTAAATACTTTTTACCGTTTTTTGTTATAACTTTAGGATAATCAAAATAACCACCGAGAACACGAGCGGTATCATCTTTAAAAACGGCATTTTCAGGCAATGTAAATTGTAAAACCGAATATAATTTGGTTTTTTTGATAACCGAAAGTCCCGAACCGACACCGCTGTATCTTTTATTGTAAAGTTTTTCTACCTCATTTGTTTTTGTAGAACAAGAACTTAGAAGTAAAAAACTAAATAAGGCTAAAACAACAACTTTAAATCTTTCTTTTGTCATAATTCATTCCTCCTAAAATATATTCGTACACCACCTGTACAATATTAGTGTATCACTTTATTATAATTAAGTCAACGTTTTTATGAAAAAAATTGTAAATTTATACTTTGTTATGCTATATTTTCATAAAATTTACTTTTAAGTAAAAATTTTTGCTTTAAATGAAAATATAATTCCTTTAATTCAAATAAAAAAGTTTTACTTAATGTATATTATTAAGTAAAACTTTAAGCTTTATAGGGTTTATGGTAAAACTTCTGTAAAATTGAAATTTACAGGGTTTTTTAGCTAATTAATATAAATACGGTTAATTAAAAAGTATTAGGTATGAATATTTTTACAGAGTTTTTATTAATTCAGTTATTTCTTTTGTAACAGATAAAATTTGAGAATTTAAATCTTCTAAAATATTTAAGTCCAGAAAATCCAATTCTTCTCTTAGCGTTACTTCTATGACAGAATTTTTTTTGTCTTGATTTTCTCTTTTATTAGGGGAATAATCTTTTATTAAATCACAATATTTTTTGTATACCAATTCGTTTTGAGCAATTAACCAAAACTCTAAAGACAGTTTTTTGTGATTCAGTACCACGCCAAAACGTAATTTTCGATTTTTTAAGTCGGTATTCCAAAATGAGAAATAGCTGTAATCCATATATCCCGCAGAAACATTTGATATTGTATAATTGTATCTGTTAGAATTGAAAAAATGATTACGAACTGAATGAACAAAGTTTATTATTGTGTGATATGCTTGAGGGATGTCTCCTTTTTCCACATATTCTCTATATAATTTTATTTTTTCTTCCAAAATATTACCTCCAATGCTTAATGTTATTGTAATAAAAATTTGATTTTATTTTGTTTTTTCATACCTTAAAATATGAATTCCTGCTTTTATGATAATTTTAAATTAGTTTTATAAGGATAGAACAGTTTCAAAACTCTCATAAAAGTAGTAAATTCATATTAATTATATCATAAAATTTACTGATTTTAGTTTATATATTTGAAAATTAATAAAAAAAATTTATCATATTTATAAAAATTTAATTTAAATTTTATAAATCGAAATTTTTACAAAGGGAATTTGTTTTTGCTGATGTACTTAATTTTTTTATTTCACGGGGATACATCCCTTTGTATTTTTTGAAATATGCGGTAAATTTGCTGTGTGATGAGTAACCGACCGACTTTGCGATGTCTTTTATATCCAAAGAAGTGGTTAACAATAAGATTTCTGCTATATTCATTCTTCTTCTTTGAGAGTATTCTGTTATACTCATTTGATATTTTTCTTTGAAAAGTTTTTTTAATTTTGTGCCGCTCATCATTGCAATCTTTTCTAAAATTTCTTGAGATATGTCAAGAGCATAATGATCATCTATATATTTTGCAACATTTTCAATACCTATTTCGTCATCTTTTGAAATTTGTTTTGCATTTCTTTTGTTTAAATAAGCATCAAGTGTAATGCTTAACCACTCTTTCGCTTTTGCTTCGAAAAAAATTTCGGATGCTAAAGATACCATGTTGCAGTTTAAAATTGAATTTGCTATTTTTTCAAGTGGGTTTGTAACAAGTTCACGAGTATCAAAAAACATTTGAGAAACATTAAATTTAGATTGTTGTTCTATATCTGAGAGATATTCTTTTATCATTTTTTCTTTAAAGTTGACTCCAACACTTAAAAAAGGAAAATTTCCGTGTAAAAGAAATCTATAATCTTTTTTTGCCATATTTGTAACGTACATAGTATTTGATGAGAGAGTTTGATACGGATTAAAGCATTCTCCGTTAGCTGTTTTTATATACGAACAAGAAAATGCCATATACTCGCTAAAGTCCGGAAATGAATCAACCATTCTCTCCTTTTTTATAAAAAAATCATGTATATCAACAATAAATCTGTCTGTTTCATAGTACCAGTAAATTCCGTCAAAAGTTGAATCCTTTATACAAAAAGTTTTTCCGGCTTTACTGTATTTTTTACAATTTGGGCAGTGTTTCCAGCCCATGCTTTCAATAAAATCTTGAAATGTATTCATAAATCCTCCTAAATATTATCCCGAATAGACATTAAACCTAATAGACAATAATTTTCAATACTATTGTACCTTATTTTTTCAAATGTTACAATATATTATAAACAGATATTCTTTTAGATTTTGAAATGAGTAGAATAAATTTTTAAGTCATTCCCCGATATATACTTATAAAATACGAAAATTAAAGTCTAAACGGAATAAAATTTAAGGAGGAAAAAATGTTAGATGTTTATAAAAAGTTGATAAGCTATGCACCGGAAAAAAAATATTTATTATTTTTTACTGTAATATTTTCTGTGTTATCAGCGATTTTACAGGTGGTAGCTTTTTATTATTTGTATGAGTTTTTGGATAAACTTATAATAGTAGGTAATGTTGACAGTTCAAGCGTTTACGCTTTTCGTATTGCAATTTTGATGATTTCGGGAGGACTTTTTTATTTCTTTTCCCTTTGTATATCTCATTTATTTGCTTTCAGACTTGAAACAAATTTAAGAAAATTCGGTATAGACGGACTTACAAATGCAAGTTTTAAGTTTTTTGATATGAATGCTTCAGGAAAGATAAGAAAACTTTTAGATGACAATGCAGGGCAGACACATATGGCGGTAGCACATTTGATTCCTGATAATACAGGAGCTATGCTCACTCCTATCCTTGTTTTGGGTTTAGGATTTTTTGTCAGCATCAGAGTAGGAGTTGTGCTTTTGGTAGTTGCTCTTATCAGCAGTATATTGTTTTCTTATATGATGGGTGAAAAAGAATTTATGAAAATATATCATGCATCGCTTGAGAAACTCAGTGCAGAAACGGTCGAATATGTTAGGGGAATGCAAGTTGTAAAAATTTTTGCGGTTGATGTAAGGAGTTTTAAGGCTTTGAATAATGCGATTAAGGAATATGCCAAATATGCTTTGGAATATTCGTTAAGTTGCAGACGTCCGTACGTGTTGTTTCAAGAATTATTTTTTGCTTTAGTTGCTATTTTGGTTCCGTTTATAATGTTCTTTACAGATATTAATTCTTCTCCTAAAGAGCTTGTTGTAGAACTTATAATGATATTTTTCTTAGGGGGAATTTTGTTTACTTATATTATGAAGGTTATGTATCTTTCTATGTATATTTTTCAAGCCAAAGATGCTGTAAGTAAATTGGAAGATTTATATGTTCAAATGCAAAAAGATGTTTTAAAATTTGGAGATATATCAAAATTTGAAAACTTTGATATAGAATTTGAGAATGTATCATTCGGATATACGGATAAACTAATTTTAGAAAATTTAAGTTTTAAACTTGAACAAGGTAAATCTTATGCACTTATAGGCTCAAGCGGTAGCGGAAAATCTACGATAGCAAAATTGATTTCCGGATTTTATAATGTAAATAGCGGAAAGATAAAAATAGGTAATAAAGATATTACATCATACACTAAAGAGTCCATAATAGAAAATATTGCTTTTGTATTTCAAGACGCAAAATTATTCAAAACAACTATTTTTGAAAATGTTGCTTTTGCTAATAAAAATGCTACAAGAGAAGAAGTTATGCATGCAATGAAACTTTCCGGATGTGACAGTATAATTTCTAAATTCAAAGACAGGGAGAACACTGTTATAGGTTCAAAGGGAGTTTATCTTTCAGGTGGAGAAAAGCAAAGAATAGCAATTGCAAGAGCTATATTGAAAAATGCAAATATAGTTATTTTTGATGAAGCAAGTGCAGCGGTAGACCCCGATAACGAACATGAACTTCAAAAAGCTTTTTCAAATTTAATGAAAAATAAAACTGTAATTATGATAGCACATAGACTTACAAGCATTAGAAATGTTGATGAAATTATCGTTCTTGAAAACGGAAAAATAATCGAAAGAGGAACAGATGATGAATTAATGAAAAACTCCGTTAAGTATAAATATTTCCAAGATATGTATGAAAAGGCTAATGATTGGAGGGTTTTAGATGAAAAATTTATTTAAAGAAAAATTCGCTCTAACCGAGCAAGGAGCTAATGATCTTGTCAAGGCAAGTGTAGTTACATTTTTAAATTATGCTATGAATATGTTTCCGGCTATTCTTCTTATGCTTATTTTTGAACAATTGGTACTTGGAAATGTGAAAAGTAAACTGTTTTATATCGGAATTTCTGTTTTTATATTAGTAGCTATGTATATTTTACTTAATATAGAATATAACAGCTTGTACAACGCTACTTACAGAGAAAGTGAAAATCTGAGGATAGATATTGCACGAACATTAAGTAAATTACCTTTGTCATATTTCTCAAAACATGATTTATCCGACCTTGCACAAACAATTATGGGAGATGTTGCGGCAATAGAGCATGCTTTATCGCACGCAATCGCAAAAACACTTGGATTTATAGTGTTTTTTATAGTCGTTTCTGTAATGCTTTTAGTGGGAAATGTAAAATTGGGATTGGCAGTTATATTACCTATACTTTTGACATTTGTATTAATATTATTGTCAAAAAAAATGCAAATTAAAAGTCAAGGAAAATATTATAAAAAACTTAGAGAAAATGCCGAAAGTTTTCAAGAAACCATAGAGTTACAACAAGAAATAAAAAGTTTTGCGATGAGCGAAAAAATAAAGAAAAAACTTTACAAAGAAATGGAAGAGAGCGAAAAAATACACATTAAATCAGAAATATCCACAGGGTTAGTTATGAATATTTCAGGTATTGTTTTGTATGTTTCACTTGTAAGTGTTATAATATTAGGCACAACTATGTTAATAAATCAAGAAATAAATATTTTATACTTCATAGGATATCTTTTGGCTGCGATTAAGTTAAAAGAAGGGGCGGATGCTATAAGTTTTAACCTTGCAGAATTATTTTATATTGATTCTATGATTGAGAGAATAAAAGAGATAAAAAACACAAAATTACAAGAAGGCGAGGATATTGAACTTAATAATTTTGATATTGAATTTAAAAACGTAAGTTTTTATTATAATAAAGATACCAAGGTTTTAAACGACATAAGTTTTGTTGCAAAGCAAAACGAAGTTACAGCACTTGTGGGAAAGTCAGGTTGCGGTAAAACGAGTATTCTAAGATTAATATCCAGACTCTATGATTGTAATGAAGGAAAAATAGAAATATCCGGTAAAGATATTAAAGAAATTTCAACAAAGTCATTGTTCGATAAAGTTTCAATAGTATTTCAAGATGTAACTTTGTTTAATACCTCAATTATGGAAAATATAAGGATAGGAAATTTAACTGCAACGGATGATGATGTAAAACTTGCCGCAAAACTTGCGAATTGCGAGTTTATTGATAATTTAAAAGACGGTTACAATACAATAATCGGA
This sequence comes from Parvimonas sp., assembly GCA_022770425.1. Classification (GTDB taxonomy): domain Bacteria; phylum Bacillota; class Clostridia; order Tissierellales; family Peptoniphilaceae; genus Parvimonas. The sequence continues at coordinate 8,620 of JALEHY010000021.1, forward strand.
GAAAACGGGGCTACTTTATCGGGAGGAGAAAGACAGAGAATTTCCATTGCAAGAGCGTTTTTAAAAAATGCACCGATAATTATTTTAGATGAAATAGCTGCATCTTTGGACGTTGATAATGAAAAGAAAATACAAGAAAGTTTAAATAAATTGACAAAGGACAAAACTGTAATAATAATTTCTCATAGACTTAAATCAATAGAAAATGTTGATAAAATAGTCGTAATAGAAGACAAAAAAGTAGAGGCGATAGGTAAACATAAGGATTTACTTGAAAAATCAAAAACATATAAAAGTTTAGTGAAAAAAGCAAAATTGGCAGAAGAATTTAAATATTAAAAAATTAAATTGAAAAAGCAAAAATTTTGAACTGAACTTGTAAATATGTACAAATAATTTATTAAAAGGAATGTAGTCTGTAATTGACAGGAAACATTCCTTTTAAAATTTCTTTAATTTTTTATTTTAAAGACAGACATTTAAAAATAATGTATTCAAAGTTAAATTAAATTTTTCTTTTGATAAAATATATAAGTTTTTAAAACGGTAAATTAAAAATTTCATATTTTTTAATTTAAAAAATTTTTTTGTTTTATATTTTTCTTGTTATGGGGTATAATATAAAAAAGGTCAAAGTAGGTCAAGGAGTGATTGTATGGCTGGAATTAGTGATATAATTGAAATTTTTTTAAAGGAAATGCTTGAAAAATCAGAAAACGGTGTAGTTGAAATAGGAAGAAACGAACTTGCAAACAGATTTTCTTGTGCACCTTCACAAATAAATTACGTTCTGACTACAAGGTTTTCTTCAACAAACGGCTATTATGTAGAGAGCCGTAGAGGAGGAAGCGGATATATAAAGATAACAGAACTTGATTTGGAAGATGATTTTATAAATTCTATAATTGAATATTTAGACAATAATTCTATTACATTTAACGAGTCCGTTAGGATAGTTGACAGAATGTTTGAACTCAAATATTTGAATAAAAAGGAAAGATTAATTATTTTACACGCAATCAGTGATAACTCTGTTCTCATATCAGACGTTGTGGCAAGAGATATGTTAAGAGCAAATATTTTAAAAAATATTTTGATTTCTTTTAGGAGGGAATATGAGTAGAAAAATTTTTTCCTTTCAGTTTGAATCACAGATATCAAAACAGGAGTATGATGATATTTGTGAGTTTAATTCAGGATTTAACAGATTTTTTAAAAGTAGAAAAAGACAACTTTCAACATCAAATTTTAAATGTAAGAGATGTAAGAAAAAATTTAAAGATATGGTAGATTTCGGAAATTTGATTTGTCCCTGTTGCTATGAGTCAATTTATAAAAAAATTAAGGACGACAAATTTGATCCAAGTCTTATTGAGTGTGCAATTTCGACATTTTTTCTGAATTTAAGAAATAAAGATTTTAACTATCAAGGAAGAATACCTGATTATGCAAGACCTTATTTTGATTTAAAAAATAAGGTAGAAGATTTGGAAAGAGAACTTTTGTATTGTATCGAAAAAGAAGACTATAAAAAATGTGTTGTTATAAAAGAAACATTAGACGACTCAAAAAAGAAATTGGCAAAATTAAAGGAGAATATAAATGAATAATCAGGTTAAGATTTCTAAAGAGTTTGTAATTTTGTCAAAAAGAGTAAGTGTCTTTAGAAATCTTAAAGACTACAATTTTACTTATTCTTTAACATTTGACGATGAGTGTAAACTTTATAATGAAATTTGCAGTGCTTTTTATGGAAGTTATTATTACTCTGACGAATTTTATTTTGAAAAAATAAAAGGAAAATCTGATTTAAAAAAACTTTTTTTAAAGGGCATTGTGGATTATAAGTCGAAAGTTTACAGAGAAAATTCCTACATTGCAAGTAATGACAGGACGAATATTCATATTAAAATAAACTGTGATGAACATTTGGAAATAAGGGTTGCAACGCCTTATTTGAATTTTACTTCTTGTTTAGAGCATGCTTTTGAAATAGAATCAAGACTTTCTTCAAAGTTAAAATTTGCTTTTAATACGGAGTTTGGGTATTTGTTTCAAAATATTTTACTAACAGGCAGCGGAGTTGTTTTTAAGGCAGTTTTGCATTTGCCCGCTATTGGAAATTACAGAGTTAAAAACATTTTAGAAAACAGAGACAATGTGGAAATTTTTGTCAGTAATTTTGAAAAGTATGAAATTTGTGAAGATTTTTACGAAGTTGAGTTTTATGTTAGAAATTTAAACGAAATTAAGTCGTCGAAATTTATGGACGGTTTGATTTTGGATATTGTGAATTTGGAGATTGAGCAAAGAAAAAGTATTTTAGCTATGAAACAGGCTTTTTATAAAGAAAAGTTACAAAAATATAAACATTTGATTGAAAAAGATGAAAATGTAACGAGTTATAACCTTACAAAATATATTTCAATTTGTCTTTTGATGAAAAGTTTATCTCTTATAAATAATTATAGTACAGAGTTTTTATATGAAGTATTTAATGAAGTTTGTTATTGCAAATCTTTAAATTCGAGTATAAAGAGAGAAAATTTATTGAAAATAAGAGAAAAGATACTGAAAGAGGTGATTTAATGTACGACAATATTATAAGAAGTGTTGATGAATTTATAAGATATGCAGTAAACGAAGCATTTTCTTTAAAACATAATTATATAGGAACTGAGCATATATTATTGGCTTTTTTGAAAATAAATACAAAAGAAACGGAATGTCTGATAAGTGCAGGAGCGAATTACAATGAACTTAAAAGCAGTTTGATAAATTTAAGAGGCTACGGAGATTTTAATAATGTGGCAAATAAATTGTCAAAAAATGCAAGAAAGGTTGTTGACGATGCAATGAATATTGCAGTCGAAACAGATAATGTTCAGGTTTTACCGTCTCATTTGCTTATTGCATTAGTAAGTTTTAAAGACTGTTTTGCTTATAAAATGCTTGAAAATAAAAATATCAGCATACCTAATATTTTAGAAAATATAAGTTTAAAACTTGATGTAGGCGAGGCGGGTAAATTTAACGACAAAAGAGGTAACAGTGAATACTTGGATAAGTTTACCGTAAATCTTAATGAAAGAGCAAAGGCATCTAAAATTGACCCTGTTATCGGAAGAGATAAAGAAATAGACAGAATTTTACAAATTTTACTTAGAAGAACAAAAAACAATCCTGTTTTAATCGGTGAAGCGGGAGTTGGAAAAACAGCTATCGCAGAAGGCTTGGCACTTAGAATTGTTGAAGGGAAAGTCCCTGAAGTTTTGGAAAATAAGATAGTTTACAGTTTAGATTTACCTGCTATGTTAGCCGGAAGCAAGTACAGAGGAGATTTTGAAAAAAGAGTAAAGGAAACTCTTTCAGAAATAATCTCATCACAAAACGCCATAGTGTTTATTGACGAATTTCATAATATAATAGGAACGGGAGGCAGTGAGGGTTCAATAGATGCGGCAAATATTTTAAAACCTTTTTTGGCAAGAGGAGAAATACAACTTATAGGTGCTACAACTATTGATGAGTACAGAAAGCATATTGAAAAAGATGCCGCACTTGAAAGAAGATTACAGCCGATAGAAGTTTTAGAGCCTAATGTTAATGAAGCAATTAAAATTTTAACCGGATTAAGAGAAAAGTACGAAAAACATCATGGAGTTAAAATAACGGATTCGGCGATAAAAGCTGCCGTTGAATTATCAAACAGGTATTTAACGGACAGATTTTTACCGGACAAGGCAATAGATCTTATAGATGAGGCGGGTTCTATGGTTAGAATAAGATCATATTTAAATCCCGATGATATAAAGACATTAAAGGACGAAAACAAAAAACTAAAAGAAGAAATAAAGACAGTTGTTAAAAATCAAGATTTTTTAAGAGCAAGTGAACTTAAAGAAAAAGTTGAAGAAAATCTTTTAGAAATAGAAAAGCTAAAAATTTTAAAAGATAAAAAAAGTTCTAAAAAAGAGTTGATTTTAGATTATGACGATATAGCAAGTGTAGTTTCCGATTGGAGTAAAGTTCCGGTAAACAGAATTACTTCAAAAGAAAGTGAAAAGTATTTAACTCTTTCAAAAAATCTTAAAAAAGTAGTTATAGGTCAAGAAAATGCGATAGAAAGTGTCGCAAATTCAATAAAAAGATCAAGAGCGGGCGTTTCTTTAAGTTCAAAACCGATAGGAAGTTTTATTTTTGTGGGAGCGACAGGTGTTGGAAAAACATACCTTGCAAAATCTTTAGCAAACTACCTTTTTGAGTCTGAAGAAAATATGATAAGAGTTGATATGAGTGAATATATGGAAAAACATACTGTATCAAAACTTATAGGTTCTCCTCCCGGTTATGTCGGCTATGGAGAAGGAGGATACTTGACAGAAGCGGTCAGAAGAAAACCGTACAGTGTAATATTGTTTGACGAAATTGAAAAGGCACATCCTGATGTTTTTAATATGTTATTACAAATCCTTGATGACGGAAGACTTACAGATTCGCAAGGAAAAACCGTAAATTTCAAAAATACTGTAATAATTATGACCTCAAACGTCGGAGCAACTGCGATAGAAAAGAAAAATACTTTAGGATTTTCTTCAAGAAATGAAAAAGAATTAAAAGAATATGAAAGAATGAAAGAAATCGTAAATTCAGAACTTAAAATTATGTTTAAACCGGAGTTTTTAAACAGAGTTGACGATATAATCGTATTTTCAAAACTAAAAGAAGAAGACATCTTAAAAATAACGGAAATTTTGCTTAACAAGTTAAAAAACAGACTTAAAAATATTGATTTTGATATTGATTACAGCAAAAAACTCGTAAAAAAATTATCCGAAATGGGTTATGATAAACTTTACGGAGCAAGACCGCTCGAACGAATCATAAAAAAAGAACTTGAAAATAAAATAGCTGACGAAATTTTAAAAAATGAAATCCTATCCGATGAAAAATTGTTTATAGATGTAAAAAGAGGAAATATAGTATTTGAAAAAGTAAAAAGTTAGCGTATGAAAAATATTAAATAATGGCGAGAGCAATCTCGCCATTATTTATATTTTAATCCAATTGGTTATACCTTTTAATTTGAGTATCATACAGGATTTTATAATCTTT
>JALEHY010000027.1 GCA_022770425.1 Parvimonas sp.
CTTCAGGGCGAGGGTTGTTTCCTCACCGGCAGTAAAAGTCTGCGAGCGTAAGCTGAATTGGTGAAATTCCAATACCGACAGTTAAAGTCTGGATGAAAGAAGATTATTTGTACGCCCTAAAGATAGGCGTTTTTTTTGTGCTTATATTTATAAGGAGGATTTGTATGAATAGTAAAAAATTCGGTATTTCAGAAATTACAAAAATTTCAATTTTATCGGCTATAAGTGTTGTTCTTATGTTAATTAAGATTCCTTTGCCGTTTGCTCCTACTTTTATGGAGATGGATATTGCAGAATTGCCTGCATTAATCGGCGGATTTGCTATGGGGCCTTTAGCGGGGTTTTTGATAGTTTGTATAAAAATTGTTTTAAACATAGTAATTAACGGAACGAAAACTTTTTATGTGGGAGAGTTATCAAACTTGATAGTTTCATCTGCATTTGTTTTAACAACAGCAATTATTTATCAGAAACACAAAAACAGAAAAGGAGCATTTTTAGGATTGATTTTTGGAAGTATTGCAATGAGCTTTATGGCAACGATTAGCAATTATTTCTTTATTTTTCCGCTTTATGCCAATATTTTAAAAATAGATTTAAATGCATTTGTAGGAATGGTTGCGAAAATAAATCCACTTGTAAAAAGTTATTTTACTTTGATGATGTTTTCGATTTTACCGTTCAATTTAGTAAAAACATTTGTTACTTCAATTGTAACTGCAATATTGTACAAAAAAATTTCACCTATTTTAAAAAGAAAATAATTTTAAAAGAAAAATCAATAGTTTCGCTATTGGTTTTTTTTTGAAATTGTTGACACAAAATTCAATTAAATGTATAATTAAAATTGTAGTAGGGTTATCTTAAAAATTTTTTATTTAAGCATAACTTCTCTATAAAACATCTTAACGGGAGATAAAATATGAAGACTGAATATACCGGGAAAAAGTTAACATTGGTTTACAATTTGTTTATGTATTTTGTTGGGGCTGTATTTGTTTTTTTGTTGATATGGTTTTTTACAAAAAATATAATTATTTCTGCTGGAGTAAGTGTTTTGTTGCTTTTTGTTAGTGTTGCTTGTGGAATTTCGGATTCAAGACTTAAAATTGTAATTGACGATAAAAATATTTGTTTTATTACTAAAAGAGAAAGCAAAACATTTGAAATTGATAATTGTGAATTTTACTCACATATAGAAAATAATGAGGATTTTAGACTTACAGTTGTTTGTAATGGAGAAAAAAACAGTTTTGACTGTACATTTTTAGGATATTCAAAGTATTGTGATTTACTTGAAAATCTTGGAGTAACAGGAGAAAAACAAAAAGCGATTAAAATTGAAACAAAAAAATAAATATAAATAGGAGGAAATTCAAATGCAAAATATTTTTCAAAACATCCCGACTTGGTTTTATATCATTCCTGTAATTATGGTTTTGTATTTTATAGGATTTTTGTTTTATGTAAAAAAAAGCAGAAACAAAAAGAAAGATTATATAAAAGAAAATCCGACAGTTTCTACAGTATATTGTGAAATTGGACAAAAAGGAATAAAATCTTTGACGGTTACTATCGTAAGTATTGATGGAGAACGAAAACTTACTTGGTTTGCGGAAGGAACAAAAAATGCCTATATGTTGTTTCCGGGTACACATATAATTGAGGCTACTGCATCAACTACACGTCCTGGAGTGGTTTATAAGAATGTAACTGAAGACTTCGGACCTCAAAAACTTGAAGTTGAAATTGAAGAATCAAAAGTTTATGTTTTAGGTTTTGATATAAAAAATAAAGAATTTACTTTTACAGAAAAGAAATAAACTTCATTTGAAATCAAAAATAACACGATTTATTCGTGTTATTTTTAATTTTGTGGTAAAATATTTGTATACTGTAATCTTCTATCAAATATCAAATTGATATTATTGCAAAATAATAAATTGTTTAGTTACATATACATAAAGTAAATAAAGAATAATTAAATTAAGGAGGGATATTTTGTTTGAATTAACTATAAATTCGCTTCAAGAGTGTGAAAGTTTTGCCGAAAAATTTTCAAAACTTTTGAGAAAAGGAGATGTTGTTTCGTTAGTTGGAGATTTAGGTGCCGGAAAAACAACATTTACTAAGTTTGTCGGTAAATATTTTGGAATTGTTGAGGATATTACTTCTCCGACATTCAATTTAGTTAACGTATATTACGGTAAATTTGAATTTAATCATATGGATTTGTATAGAATTGATTTTTTGGAAGAACTTTATCAAATAGATTATGAAAATTATTTTTATCCTGAGGGGGTAACTCTGATTGAATGGGCGGAAAAGGCGAAGGAATTGTTACCTAAGAATATTATAGAATTGGAAATTTTAAAAATTTCAGAAAGTTCCAGAAAATTTATAATAAAGGAAAATAATAAAAGAGAATTAGAAATTGTAGAGGAGTTATAATGAAAATTTTAGCAATAGATACATCTACTACACACAGTTGCTGTTCAGTTATGGAAAATGATTATATAGTAGGAGAATTTAGTATAAATCAAAGTATGAGTCATAATGAGATACTTTTAGATATGGTACAGGAAATGTTAAGTAAATTAAATATTGATATTAGTGAGATAGACCTTTATGTCGCAGTTACGGGTCCTGGTTCTTTTACAGGTATCAGAATCGGAGTTACAACGGCAAAAGCATTGGCTATGGCTTTAAACAAACCTATAGTTTCTGTAAATACACTTGAGGCTATGAGTTTTGGAGTATTTTCAGAGAACAAAAAAATTCCGATTATAGATGCAAGAGGCGGACGTGTTTATTACGGAGTCTATAAGGGATATGACAATTGTGAGATTGAAAAGCCTGACTTGATGGATATTGATGAATTGTTGATGAAATTTGACAATTCAAAAGAAGAGATAATTTTTACGGGAGATGCTGTAAAGTTGTATGAGAAAAGAATTTTAAAAAACACAAATTTTAAAGTTACATCTCCTAATCTTAATAGCTGTATTTCGAGAAATGCTTGTGTTATAGGAAAGGAAAAATTCAAAAAAAATATATTGTCGGATTGTTATACTTTAAGTCCGGAGTATGTAAGACAATCTCAGGCACAAAGAGATTTGGAAAAAAGAGAAGAGCAAAAATGATTTTTGTAACTAAAGCAACAAAAGATGACTTGTCTGAGATATTAAATTTGGATTTTGATAATTTTTCAAATAATTTTGATGAAAAATTTTATTTGAATTATATTGAACAGGAAAAAATTTTACTTGCAAAAGAAAAAGACAAAACTATTGGATATATTTTGTTCGAGTATATTGTAAACGAGGCGGAAATATATAAGATAGCAGTTTCAAAAAAACATAGAAAATTAGGGATAGGAAGTTTAATAATGAAAGAATTTTTAAACTTTATGTCAGAGAAATCTGCTGATAAAATTTTTTTAGAAGTTAGAGAGAGTAATTTTGCTGCGATAAATTTATATAGAAAATTTGGTTTTGTCAATGTAAGAACGATAATTGACTATTATAAAAATCCTAAAGAAAACGGATTTATGATGATAAAAGAGGTAAATAGATGAAAGATGTAAAAATATTGGCAATAGAAACAAGTTGTGATGAAACAAGTGTTGCCATAGTGAAAAACGGAAGAGAAGTAATATCTAATATAATTTCTTCACAAATAGATATGCACAAAAGATTCGGAGGAGTAGTTCCGGAAGTTGCAAGCAGAATGCACTTAGAGGCAATAAATAATATTGTTGATGAAGCCTTAAGGCAAGGAAATATGGCTTTGGAAGATGTTGATGCGATTGCCGTAACAAAAGGTCCCGGACTTGTCGGAGCTTTGTTAGTAGGTATTTCTGAGGCAAAAGCATTATCTTTTGCTACTAAAAAACCTCTGGTCGGTGTAAATCATATGAAAGGGCATATTTGTGCGGCATACATAACTCACAAGGATTTGGAACCTCCTTTTGTATGCCTTTTAGTTTCCGGAGGACATACATATTTAATTCACGTTAAAAATTATAATGATATGGAAGTAATAGGAAAGACGATAGATGACGCTTGCGGAGAGGCGTATGATAAAGTTGCACGTTGTTTGGGGATGCAATATCCCGGAGGACCTCAAGTTGAGCATTTTGCAAAGCTTGGAAATGAAAAAGCTATTGATTTTCCACGAGTTATGCTTGATAAGGACAGTTATAATTTTAGTTTCAGCGGATTAAAAACGGCTGTTCTTAATTACTTAAACAGTAAAAAACAAAAAGGAGAAACAATCATTAAAGAAGATGTATGTGCCTGTTTTCAACGTGCAGTATTTGATGTTTTGATCTTTAAAACAGAAAAACTGTTAAAAGAAAAAAAAATAAAAACACTTGTTGTTTCAGGAGGAGTTTCTGCAAATAATACATTAAAAGAAGAAATTGAAAAAATGTGCAGAAGAAATGGTTTTAAATCATATTTTCCCGAAAAAATATTGTGTACAGATAATGCGGCTATGATTGCATCATCAGCATATTATGAATATATTGACGGAGTAAGAAGTGAGTTAAGTTTAAATGTTGAACCGAATTTAGAATTGTAATTATAAATTTAGAATTTGAATTTATTTTTTAGTGAATGAATTAAAACGTGATAATTTAACATTTTAAGTTTTTAACAAATTTGAAACCTTTTGGCTAAAAATTATATTAAAAAAGTAAAAACAGATGATGTTTAGAAAAATTTATGTATACATCATCTGTTTTTTGTTCTTAAGTATGTAAAATGAGGTAGCGTAGAAAAGGAAAACTTATGGGAGGAGTTTTATAGTTTTTGTACGCTACCACATTTCATATATACCCTGATTTAAAATTTAAAACATAATTTTACAAAAAAATTTAGTTTTGTTTATTTACTTTAATCAATTCATTTTATTTTGTTGGACTATGTGGTATAATTACAATGAAAAGTTATGTTAAGGAGAACATTATGGATAAAATTTTTGATTTTTTAGAAAGTATTTTTTCTGTTGAGACTTTTGGAAGTCTTAAACTTTATGATTTGATGGCTATTATTTTTAAGTATATTTTTGTTATTATAGTTTATTACTTTATTTATAACATAATAAAGATGGTTTATTTGGATATAAGTACAACCAGTAGTATGAATTACACTTCAAATACTTATTTAAAACTTATAAACAGGAAGGAAAGTTTGCCTTTTAAGATTCATGAACATTATTATATCGGAAATGAAACTACACTCGGTCGAGATGATTCTAATGATATTGTAATACATGATAAATTTATTTCAAAAAATCATATGAGAATTATTAAAGAAGATGGGGTTTATTATATTGAAGATTTGGGTTCTGCTAACGGTACGTTGCTTAACGGTGAACCTATTACAGAAGCAATTGAGCTTAAAGATAAAGATTTGATAGATATCGGCAGAATAGAATTTTTGTTTGTAGATGAGGAAGTTTACGATGATTAAAAGAGGACTTGTTTCAAAAATCAGGACAGTCAGTTTAAATTCTTATGTCAGCATGAGAAGCATTCAAGGACTGTTGGTGTTATTTCAGATATTGGGTTTGTTTTTGGTTATTACAAGAGATATTGCAAATTTTAATAAAACCAAATTTTATTTTTTGATTGTTTTGTTCGTTTTTGTTTTTGGTTCTATAAAATTAGTACAAAAGTTTACAAGAGGGGATCATTACATAGTTTTAATTGCAAATATGCTTTTTAGTATAGGAATTTTAGAAATTTACAGACTTAATCCGGCAATGGCATTTAGGCAAGTTATATGGTTTTCTATAGGCATAGTAGCGTTTTGGATTGTTTATTTGACTTTAAAATATGTAAAACTGTGGAATAAGTTGTATTATTTTTATGCGTTTGTTTCTTATGGACTTTTTTTGGCAACACTTATTATAGGAACCAGAATAAATGGTGCAAAAAACTGGATTAGATTCGGAGCGAATTTTGCTTTTCAACCATCAGAATTAATAAAAATAGCATTTGTTTTTTTGATTGCGTCTTTTTATAAAAATAGAGACAAATTTGAAAAAAATCTTTTAAAAAGATATAGTTTGCATATATTTTTCTACACGTTTTTAGGTTTTTTATTTATTCAAAAAGATTTGGGATCAGTTTTGGTTTTTTCAGGAGTTTTTCTTTTTGCACAGTATATGTATGAACCGCATAGAAAGTATATGCTTGTGAATTTTTTTGTGCTTTGTATCGGAGCTGTTTTAGGATACATTCTGTTTACTCACGTTAAGGTTAGAGTTAAGATTTGGATTGATCCTTTTAAATATGCGGACGGAATGGGATATCAAATAATTCAAGGGTTTCATGCAATAGCAAGTGGCGGGTTTTTCGGAACAGGACTTGGACTTGGTAGACCGGATTACATTCCGTTTGCGGAAAGTGATTATATATTTGCGAGTATTTGTGAGGAAATGGGAATATTAATGGGAATGGGAGTTGTAATGCTGTTTTTGATTTTGACATACAGAGGTATAAAGACTTCTATGGAGCAACCAAATAAATTTTACAGATATGTTGCGTTTTGTTTGTCACTAATATTTGCATTTCAAGCGCTTATAATGTTTGGAGGAATTTTAAAACTTATTCCTTTAACGGGAATTACAATTCCGTTTGTAAGTTACGGTGGTTCTTCCATACTTTCAAGTTTTATTTCTTTGGGAGTATTACAATATGCATCTGAAGAAAATATAATTGGAGGATAGTATGATTGAAAATAAAAGATATAACAGAGTATTGATTTTTATAAGTTTACTTTTTGTTGTTATACTTGGATATATGACTTATTTTCAAGTTTTTAAAGCGGATGCCTTGAAAAATGATGAAAATAATAAAAGAAATTGGGTCGATGACAATGCCTTAAAGAGAGGAAACATTTTAGACAGAGACGGAAATATTTTGGCTGAAACCGTAACAGGAGAAAACGGAGAAAAATACAGAAGTTTTCCGTACGGAAATGCGTATGCTCATATAGTTGGATACAACAGTAAAAAGTACGGAAAAACCGGTCTTGAAAAAAAATACAATGCAACTCTTGTAAATAAACAAGACAGAACTCCGATAAACGAGTTGAAAAAAATAGTTATAAATCCTAAGGAAGGAAACAGCATTAAACTTACAACAAACAGTGAATTACAACAATATGCACTTTCGTTGTTGGAAGGTCATAAAGGCTCAATGATTCTTATGAATCCACAAACAGGGGAAATTTTAACTATGGCTGACAGACCTACATTTGATCCGAACACTATCGAAAAAGAATGGTCAAATATAATTTCTGACGAAAAGAATGCACCACTGCTCGCAAGAAGTGTGTCGGGATTGTTCCCTCCGGGATCTGTATATAAATTAGTTACCGGTACGGCAATTTCCGAAAAACTGAAAGGAAAAGATCTGAAGTATGTAGATAAAGGTTATGTGAGAATAGAAAATTACACTATAAATAACTATGCAAAAGCTGCAAATGGAACGATAGATTTAAGAGAAGCAATACAGTATTCATCAAATACATATTTTGCGGAAAAAATTCAGCAAGCCGGTCTTGATGCGATGATTGAAACAAATAAAAAATTTATGTTCGGAGAAGAAATTCCTTTTGACTTAACAGTTGCAAAATCACCCCTCGCTTTTGAAAGTTCAACTTCAGCACTTGACCTTGCAGTTGGAGCGTTTGGACAAGGAAAAGTTTTAGTAACACCTCTTCAAGTGGCGTTATTCACAAGTGCGATAGCAAATAAGGGAAATATGATGAAACCCTATATAGTTAGCGAAGTTTTAGATCCTAACGGAAAGATTTTAGAAAAACACACTCCGTCTATTTTGTCGAAAGTTACAGATGAAAAAACTGCCGACATTATGAAAGACTATTTAAAAACTTCCGGAGATTTTAACTTTCAAGGCTTTATTCGTGGAAAATCTGTTGCAGGAAAAACAGGAACCGCTGAGATTACAAAAGACAGATTGCATACTTGGGTAACTGTATTTTATCCGGTAGAAAATCCTACACTTGTATGTACGGTTTTACTTGAAGAAGAAAATAAATTAGGACTTGAGGCAATTCCTTTTGCACAAAAACTCGTAAACAAAGCAATACAGCTTGGATACTAAGAAAGGTTAAATTTTTAACCTTTCTTTTTTGTTTTTAATAAAATAATCGGTTTATAAGTTTAAATTTGTATTTTAGTGTTGATTTTTTAAAAATTTAAGTATTATCTTTACCAAGTCTTGATTAATATGTGATAAATTATTTGTACAGTAATAATACTCGGAGGTGATATATTATGATTTTCTATCCGCCATAAATAATATTTATATTCTGATAAAGCATAAGGAGAAAAATATGATATTTGAAAAATTCGATAATGTGAAACTTGAAAAATTGATTGTCGATAATGGAATAATTCCTAATAAAAATTACTTATTGGCAACTAAAAACAGAAATTTTATCGAAGGTGTATTTAAACTTTTTATTAATAATATCTACAATTCGATAGACGCTTCATTGCAATATTTATTGATATTCGATTATGATTCAATATACATAACTAAAATATCAACGGGGTTGTTGGAGTCTGTCGATGAAATGGAATTTACATTTCGAAAGTTTAATCACGATGAAATTGAGAGCTTTAATGTTACGACAGAAATTTCAAAACATATAATTTCGTGGTGTTTCTTAGGGAAACAATATGCCTTTGAAATTGATAAACTTCAAGGAGTTTACAGTTTTGTTACTGATAATTTTAATTATCTTACAGAGCAAAATTTTAATTTTAAATGATTTAACAATTAATATTTTTTACGGTATTTGGGGGAGAGTAGATTATGAAAAAAATTTTTGCTATATTATTGGCTGTATGTTTATCCTTTGGTGCGGTGGATAGCGCTTATAATTCGAATGCACAATCAAAAAGTCATTCACAAGAGATTGACGATTTGAAATTAAAATTGGAAAAAGAAATAAAATTTTTATTTGAAGATGCTACAAAATTTGAAAACGGAGAATTGAAAGTAAATAAACAATTAATGATTGAAAAGTACGGGTTGGAAAAAGCACCGTATATTGCATTAGGTATCGAAAGAATTTACAAAGAAAAAGATTTGGCAAAAAATTTAAAAGCAGAGTTACAAAATAGAGATTTTATATCTTGTATGGAAAAAGAATTGATAGGGATGATTCCTGGAATGGAGTTGATTGATATAATGTCCGGAGATTTAAGGACTTACATTGAAGGAAAAATGTGGGGAAAAGCAGCGGAATATATCGCAAAAAAACTTATTAAGTTCGGAATTAAGTCAAATGTGGCAGGCATTGTAGCACAACTTGGAATATCTGCGGGTAAATGCATAATTTGGGGGTAGTTTCTGATTATCCGTAAGTGTAGTAAAGTGAGTTAATATGAGCAAAACTCACTTTATTTTTTGTTAATGTATGTTATAATAAAATTTGATATCATATAATAATGTTATAAATTTGAGGTATGAATTATGAAAATTTTAATAATAGAAGATGATGAAAATCTTTTAGATTCGCTGGTTGATTTGTTTACGAAAAATAATTTTAAAGTGGAATCTTTTACAAATCTTGATGAAATAGATGATTATGCTGTGTTAAATAAGTTTGATTTGATAATTTTAGATTTAATGCTTGGTGATTATAACGGATTTGAGTTTTTAAGGTGTATTAGAAAAGATATTCTTGCCCCGATTATAATTTTGACTGCTAAAGACAGTAAAAGTGATATTTTAACGGGATTTAAGTTAGGAGCGGATGATTATATTACAAAACCTTTCGACAATGATATATTGATTGCGAGGATAAAATGTCATTTAAAAATCGGTGACGATGATATAGTATATTACAAAGATACGAAATTTAATATGAATACAGGAGTTATATCTTTTAAAAATACAAAAATTCATTTAACATACTCTGAGCTTGAAATTTTAAGATTTATGTTAAATAAAAAAGGAAGTTTTATATCTAAATCACAATTTATGGATTCATCATATCTTATAAATGAAAACAGTAGTGAAAGAACCGTAATTTCACATATATACAATATAAGAAAGAAAATACAAGACATTAAGGGAGATGATCCTATAGAAAATAAGTGGGGTGTAGGGTACAGATGGAAAGAACAATAAAAAATATTATATTGGATATAGTTTTTAGATTTGTATGTGCAGTGTTCGGAATTTTGTTTGTAATGTATTTTGCATTGGAATTTCTTGAAAAATATAAGATAATAAAATTTGATTACGGAGTATTAAACAGTAAAATAAATGTTTTTGTGGGTCTTAGTTTATTGGTTATTTTTTACTGTTCATACTTATGTTATCTTCAAATGGATAAAAAAATAAGTAGTGACCTTAGAAATATTTTAAATATGATTGCAGAAAATAAATTTGAAAAAACTTTTAATACAAAAGAGTTTATTATGTTAAAAAGAGCTTTTAAATCTAAGAATGAACAATTGGAAGAAAAAGACAAATTGTTGAAAAACAGTTTAAATTTTATAAGTCATGATATGAAAACTCCGCTTACCGTTATAAACACAAACGTTAATTTGATTTTAAGTGAGTTTGACAATACAGATAAGACGAATTTATCAAGGCTTTTAAAAATACAAAATCAGTGTGATAATATTTCCGATTATATAACTACTTTAATAGATGTGGTAAATAACTTTTCTAAAAATTCTTGCCAAGAAGAAATTTCAGTCAAGGAATTAATTCCTTATATTGAAAATGACGTTAAACTTTACAGTGATTTGTTAGAAGAAAAGATAGACTTTTCGGTGTATTGCATAAATTTTAGAAAAACTTTAAAAGTTGATTTAAAGAAATTAAGAAAATCATTAACACATTTGTTAAATAATGCTTATGAACATAAAAATTACACTATATCGGTAAATGTAAAAGTCACTGATAAAGATTTTTCAATTTCTGTAATTGATGACGGACTTGGCTTTAGTGAAAATGCATTAGAAAATGCTAAAAATATTTTTTATACAGACAACATAGGGAGAACTTCCGGTAAGGGATATGGCTTAGGACTTTATTATGTCGAGTCCTTTGTTAATAATATTGACGGTAAACTGATATTAAAAAACAGTGTCAGAGGAGGCGCTGTTCAAACTATGTCTATACCTATTAAGGAGTGATGATATGCTTGATTTTTTTATTATAATTACACTTATTTTTTCTTTTTTATTTGATTTTATCAAAATAAATAGCAATAAAGCAAAATTATTTAATTTGTTTTTTAAGTCTTTTA
Organism: Parvimonas sp.; assembly: GCA_022770425.1. Classification (GTDB taxonomy): domain Bacteria; phylum Bacillota; class Clostridia; order Tissierellales; family Peptoniphilaceae; genus Parvimonas. Next base: position 11,313 of record JALEHY010000027.1, read on the forward strand.
CTGTATTAATTGTTTCAAAATTTATACTAAAGGGAATAAGCATTTGTATAATAATTATGGCCGGAAGTTATTTTATGTTGGTAATGGCTTATATTGCAGATAAAATTTATGATTATGACTTTTCTGATAAAATCGAGTAGATAAAAACATAGTTTTGTTTAAAAAATATGAAGAATGGATATTTTACAACAAAAAATTCAGCAATTAATTGCTGAATTTTTTTATAAGAGTTTTTAAAGTCTAAATTATAATGAAGTATTTTCGTTTAACACTTCAAGCAGTAAATCTAAGTTTAAACCATGAACCATAGTGGCTTCTTCAAGAGTTTCCATTTGACTTGCAGGACAACCGACACAAGAAAGTCCGAAGTTAAATAAAATTTCTACTGCATCCGGATGAACTTGAATAATATCTCCAATTAACATATCTTTAGTTATTTTCATAAATACCAACCTCCTAAAACATTATATCAATATAATACAAGTAAATCGAAAAAAAATCAAGAGCAGAAATAAATTTGTAAAATATTTCTAAAATTTAAACTATTTATGGGAAAAATTTTTTAAAGGTTTAACAATTGCTTGAAAACAAAACAATAATTACTATATATTGATTTTTAATTTTTTTTAACACTATATGTATTATATATTTTGTTGGGTATAAATCCTTAGAGGTGATTTTATTGAAAATAATTAAAAGGGATTTATCATTTGCAGACTTTGATGTTTCTAAAATTGAAAATGCGATTTACAAGGCTTTTGTAAGTGTCGGAGATGAGGACAAAAAGAAACTTGCTAAAGATATTTCAAACGAAGTTTATAATGATATTTTGACAGAGCGAGGAAATGATGTAGAAGTAAGTGTTGAAGATGTTCAAGATTATGTTGAAAAGGCACTTACACGTAATAATCATTATGAAACTCTTAAAAGTTATATTTTATATAGAGAAAAAAGAAATTCTTTAAGAAAGGAATTAAATTCATTTAGAGATTTTATTGAAGACGAAAAACTTATAGATGTTTTTTCTAAAATTCAAAATGATTTTAAACAAGAGGGATATGAACTTGACAGGCTTTACAGAAAATTTTTGTCTTTTGTTAAATTGAATTCTTCTCTTAAAGAGAAGGTTGAGCTTTTGATTAAAGCATCTTCTGAATTAACATCGAAGGAGAATCCGAAGTGGGAGTATATTTCTGCGAGAATTTATGCTTATAAGATTCATACTGATATAGAGGAATATGAGAAAGAGTTACACATAACAGATTTTAAATCAAAAATAAAAGTCTTAACAAAACTTAATCTTTACGGCTCATACATTTTAGAAAATTATACCGATGACGAAATTGACGAATTGGAAAGTTATTTAGACAATTCAAGAGATGAACTTTTTACTTATTCATCGCTTGATTTGGTTTATAAAAGATATCTAATTTGCGATGTTCATAAAAGAGTTATTGAAACGATGCAACAGATGTTTATGGGAATTGCAATGCATCTTGCCATTCCTGAAAAAAATAGGGTTTTATTTGCTAAAAAAGTTTATGATGTGCTTAGCAATTTGAAAGCTACTGTTGCAACTCCTACTATGTCTAATGCAAGAAAGCCGTTTCACCAGTTATCTTCTTGCTTTATAGATACTGTACCCGATACTTTAAAAGGAATTTACAGGAGCATAGATAATTTTGCACAAGTTTCAAAACACGGCGGAGGAATGGGACTTTATTTTGGAAAGGTAAGAGCGAGCGGTTCTGATATTCGTGGATTTAAAGGCGTTGCAGGAGGCGTCATAAGATGGATAAAACTTGCAAACGACACTGCGGTTGCAGTTGATCAACTTGGAGTCAGACAAGGCTCTTGTGCTGTTTATTTAGATGTTTGGCATAAAGATGTTCCTGAGTTTTTAAATTTAAAAACTAACAATGGTGATGATAGGATGAAAGCTCACGATGTCTTTCCCGCAATTTGTTTTCCGAATTTATTTTGGCGTTTAGCAAAAGAAAATATTAATTCTAATTGGTATTTGTTCTGTCCACACGAAGTAAAAGAAATTATGGGTTTTTGTTTAGAAGATTTTTACGGGGATGAATGGGAAGAAAAATATAAACTTTGCATTAAGGAACCACGTTTGGACAAAAGAATTTTAACTGTAAAAGATTTAGTAAAATTAATTTTGAAAAGTCAGGTAGAAACAGGAACTCCTTTTGTTTTCAACAGAGATAATGCAAACAATGCAAATCCTAATTCTCACAGAGGAATGATTTATTCGTCAAATTTATGTACCGAGATAATGCAAAATATGAGTGAAATTTCGGACTGCGAAGAAAAAATCATACAGATAAACGGAGATGAGCATATCATAACGGATGTTAAAGCCGGTGATTTTGTAGTTTGTAATCTTGCAAGTTTGGTTTTAGGAAATATTGATTTAAAAAATGATGAAGAAATGGAATTTGTCGTTTCTACTATGGTTCGTGCTTTAGATAATGTTATTGATTTGAATTTTTATCCTACTCCTTTTGCAAAGATCACAAATTCGAAATATCGTGCAATAGGACTTGGAACGAGCGGTTATCATCATGCACTTGTAAAAAATAAAATTATGTGGCAAACACAAGAGCATTTGAAATTTATGGATGAAGTTTATGAAAAAATAAATTATTTCGCCATAAAAGAAAGTTCAAATATCGCTAAAGAAAAAGGAAGTTATAAATATTTTGAAGGCTCTGAGTGGGAAAGCGGAAAGTATTTTGAACAGAGAAATTATGTTTCTGACAAGTGGATTAAGTTAAAAAAAGAAGTTTCTGAAAACGGACTTAGAAACGCATATCTTTTGGCAGTCGCACCGACAGGTTCAACGTCTATAATTGCCGGAACAACTGCCGGAATTGACCCTGTAATGATGAGATATTTTCTTGAAGAAAAAAAAGGAGCAATCATTCCGAGAGTTGCACCTGAATTGACTCCCGAAACTTTTTGGCTTTATGAAAATGCTCATGAAGTTGATCAAATGTGGTCTATAAAAGCAGCGGGAATAAGACAAAGACATATTGATCAAGGACAAAGTTTAAATTTATATATTACAACTGAGTACAAGATGAGCCAAATCTTAAATCTTTTAATCTTATCAAGCGAAGTTGGATTAAAGAGTATTTATTATATAAGAAGTAAAAGTCTTGATATTGAAGACTGTGACAGTTGTTCTGCTTAGGAGGTAAAAATGGAATTAACTAAAAAGGCATTATTTAACGAAAATGGAGATATTGAATTATCAAAGAGAAAAATGATAAATGGAAATACAACAAATTTAAACGATTTTAATAATGTTAAATATACTTGGACAACAGAATGGTACAGAAATGCAATGAACAATTTTTGGATACCTGAAGAAATAAACCTATTTCAAGATTTAAAAGATTATAAAATTTTGGACGAATATGAAAAAAATGCTTTCGATAAGGTTTTAAGTTTTTTAATATTTTTAGATAGCATTCAAACTGCAAATTTACCGTATATTGGAGAATATATAACTGCAAATGAGATAAATTTATGCCTTACCATTCAAGCGTTTCAAGAGGCGGTTCATTCACAAAGTTATGGATATATGCTCGATAGTATTTGCTCTCCTGAGGAAAGAACAAATATTTTATACCAATGGAGAGATGATAAACATCTACTTTCAAGAAATAAATTTATCGGCGATTTGTATAACGAATTTCAAGAAAATAAAGATGCTTATCGTTTAGTAAAAACAATGGTTGCAAATTATATTTTAGAGGGAGTTTATTTTTATTCGGGATTTATGTTCTTTTATAATCTCGGAAGAAACGGGAAAATGCCGGGAAGTGTTCAAGAAATAAGATATATAAATAGGGATGAAAATACACATCTTTGGCTTTTTAAAAAAATGATTTTAGAATTACAAAATGAAGAACCTGAGCTTTTTACAAAAGAAAAAGTGGATGTTTACAGAGAAATGATTAGAACAGGTGTTGAACAGGAAATTGAATGGGGTAAGTATGTGCTTGGAGAAAATATTCCCGGACTTACTATGGAAATGGTTGAAGATTATATAAAATATCTTGGAAATTTAAGAAGTACAGCTCTAAACTTTGGAAAACTTTATGAAGGACATGATAAAGAACCTGAAAGTATGAAGTGGGTTAGCGAATATTCAGATCCTAATGCAATAAAAACTGACTTTTTCGAAGCCAAACCGTCAGCTTACGCAAAATCCAGCATTATTGATGACGACTTGGATGATTTATAAAAATTAAAAGCTAACAAAAAAGCAGACCTTTAGTCTGCTTTTTTGTTATATTATTAAAAACAAATTAAAAAATATTTGTATGTTACTTAACTTTATTGTTTTATGCAAACGTAATTGACAAATAAAAAATAATGAGGTATACTGTAAATAATATTTTTGTAAAACGTTTTTAAGCAGGGGATTTTGACAAAAAAATAACTCACTTTCGTGAGTTGACCTAAACAACTTAGGTTAGCCATTACTGGCGGTTTGAATTAATTTTTATTTGAACTCGTAATGTAATCTACATAGGTACTAAGACTTCATTTTCAAATCTTTTGTCGAAATATTCGTTTGAGAGTAATTGGCTTGAGATATAATAGGGATATAGAGAAAAAAGCTTGATAATTTAGAGCTTTTGGAACTGTATCCCTATTTTAAAAATCATAGAAAAAGTGTATAATAATAAAAAATATGAGATTTCATATGAGCTTCAAAAAATATTTCGGTTTATTATTCAGTAACTACTTTTTTCAAGGAATGTGAAAAATAAAAGAGATGGATAATCAGAGCATACTTGTTTACAATCGGTATATTGCTAAGTATCATCATTATATTTCTAATATGTTTTCTTGGTATAGGGATAGATATTTTATATTTGTTGCTGATGATTTTCATATTTGGAGCAATTGTTTCTTTTTTACAAAAAGATAGTACTACGATTGATTCGTTAAGTGAGGAAGAATTATTTACATTATTAGAATATAAGGAGAAGAAAAATGTTATTGTTGGAAATAAAAGAAAATGCAGGTTGGGTGTTATCACAATGGAACTTAACATACGCTGTTGGCTGGGAACAGATATGTAAAGCGGTTTATTTTATGTTTGATTACTATGATAATACAGAAATTTTGGTAGATGACAAGCTGATTGATTTATCATCAAAAGAAGAAATTATAAAGATTGACGAATCTGGGAGCATGACGATTAGAGGTGTTTCAAAAATTATGAAAGTTCCTTTAATGATAACTTTTTTTAACCAGACAAGTGCAGTAAATGTAAATGTTGCACAAGTAAATGAGGAATTCAAAACCGTAGATTATCAAAAGTTTAATTTTTCTTTATGTCAGTATATGGATAGCGTTGAATTATCAATGCATAGATAATTTAAATTCAGCAAAATAAGAGACAATAGTAAAAGAGAATATAAATAACGAAAAATATGAGTTTTAACGGCAAGATAGCGATGTGTGAGAATAGAACCAATTTATCTAAGATATTAACGAAACAAGTTGGAGAAATGTACCGGAGAAAAATTAAGGAAAACAACAGCTGAATTATAATCAAAATTCAGATACGGACAGTTCAGAAGAACGAATAAATACCAATAAAGGAGTAGCTTCATCTCTGTCAAAGGCAAGGCAAGTGTAGAGGAAAATAAGGATCATTCGACTCATCACGATGATGGGAAACAAACAAAAGAAACAGATAAGTGTTCAGCAGATGCAAGGCAATCTGTTACTTTCCGGATAAAATCTTAAGAGACATTTCGTTTAATCATCAATTACGATGATCAAAGTGAAAATGTAATACTTCTAATTGAGGGATCTGAGGAGGAGCCTATTAATATGGTAGAGAAAAATGAAAAGTCAAAAGAAGAAATCAAAAAATAGAAATTTGTCACTTGTAAAAAATAATGAAATCAAGTATCATATAAATATGAAGTAAACTTCATATGAAATTCGCTTCATATTTGTGAATAAGATATTGTGAAAGGATAATATGATTAATAAATTAAGATTAATGAGGGAAAAGAAATCAATTACTCAGGAAGAACTTGCTAATATGGTTGGAGTAACTGCCAGAACCATTATATCTTTGGAAAAAGGACAATATAAGCCGTCAATTATGTTAGCATACAAATTGAGTTTGATTTTTAGACTGTCTATTGAAGAATTATTTATGTTAGAAGACAACTTAAAGGAGGAACTATGAGAAAAAATTTTTATTTGATAATTGCTGTTATAGTGGCATTAGTAGGATTGTTAATATATGTTATAAACAGAAAGATTAATGTAGAATATTTGCTCGGAAGTATCTTTTTTATGGATGTCTATTTAAAGGATTGCTATAGTCAATCCAGAGAGGATATATTTAAGGACGGTAGCGTTAATAGATTTGATGAAAGATCAGAGCTTATTTTTTATAAGAGTAGAGCGAAGGTTAATGTTATAGTTCAATGTATGTGTTCGGGGATGTTTTTAATTGCAACAATTTTGAGATTTATTGGGATATCTTTTTATGGCATAGATTTACTTATGATTTTTTCGTTCGTAATATACATTATTATCTCCGGTCTAAATGTTTATTTTAATAAAAAAATAGATATGGAACAGTAAGTTTTTGGGAAAAGGAAAATGTCAGATGTTACTTTATTCGTTACTGTTTATACCTTGTGTAAAGACTGTTAGAGCAAAAATTTTGTTATAAAAAAGATATAAAATATAAAAACAGCAATCAATTGGCTGTTTTGATTTGCATATATAATATTTGAGAAAGAAACAACATTATTTAGTAATTTAGAAATCGAGAACTACGATTACGATTATGATTTCAAAAGTTGTCAGTTTTAAAATAGATATAGAGAGATTTGAATTACTGTATTATATCTTTTTTAGTCGTTTGATGTTAATAAATTGGTAGTTATTATTCTTAGAGATACTTAACATATATCTGATATGATTTACATATGTCTTACAAAGTTGGACAATATTCCGATTTTTTATGTATCATCGCTATATAAAACTTATTAATAATATCGTATTATTTGTAATGTCCCATCTGTGCCGTTTTTACCTGTAAATATGTGTAGCTGAGCTTTTTGTAATAGATTTGTATGGTTCATTAAGCATTGTTCCGATACATCTACGATGAAAATTTTTTCTCTATAACTTATTTGATTTTTATATTCATACATTTTTCCAAAATTTCTAATTTATTTCACCAAGTAATGTATATTTTATAATTTCAGTCCTTACATCTTCAAGAGAAAAATTTAAGACATTAAATTGTTTAGTAGCAACACTATAAAAATCATCGTATAGACAAGTAGATTGAATATTTACTTGTTTTTTTGCACATTTTCAAAATGTTTAGCGGGTGTTAATCAATACTTAATTAAATTTACCTCTGTTAATATTGTAAATTATTGTTAAAAAATGGTATAATGTTTTTAGACTTTTTATAGTGAGGTGATATTTTGGAAAACATTTTACAAAATATGTGTATGATTTATGATAGAGATAATGATAAAATTTTAGTTTTAGATAAGGTTAAAAAATATGGTTGGGAGGGACTTACTTTTGTAGGTGGGCATACTGAAGCCAAAGAAAGTATGTATTCATCTTGTGTTAGAGAGGTTTTTGAAGAAACCGGTCTTGATGTTTTTGATTTAAAACTAAAAGGAGTTGTCAGTTGGATTGATAGTTTTGCAAATAAAAGATGGATTGGATTTTTGTATTATACTGAAAAATTTTCAGGGGAATTGATTTGTGATAATGTTGAAGGGAAACTTTCTTGGATGAGTATTGATGAACTTAGATCTTCGGATAATAAGAGTGAAACTATTGATGAAATTTTGGATATTTATTTGAATGATGGGTTAAGTGAGTTGGTTGTTGAGTGGAACGACGGTAAGTTTATAGGTAATACATTTTTTTAAGGGGGAGATTATGAGTTTTATTAAAGGAATTATTTTTACGATTATATCTGCGTTTGTTTTCGGATTTACGCCTATTCTTGCAAAATTTACTTATGACGGAGGAAACAATGCTGTTACACTTACTTTTTTAAGGGCTTTGCTTGGAATACCTTTTTTATACTTCGGTATGAAAAAAAATAAAACAACTATGAAGATAACAAAAAGAGAATTTTTGCATTTTATAGGACTTTCGTTTTTAGGTATAGGTATTACAACAACTGCGCTTTATGCTTCATACAGTTATATTTCCGTTGGTATGGCTACAACTTTGCATTTTATATATCCTTGTGTTGTTTATTTTATTTGTATTTTGTTTTTTAGAGAAAAAATTACTCTTAAAAAGATGTTGGCACTTGTTTTTTCTATGATAGGAATTGTGATGTTGGTTGATGAAATTCGTGGCGGTAGTGCTTTGGGAGTTTTTTTGGCGACTCTTTCAGGTATAACGTATGGACTTTTTTTGGTTTATTTGGATAAGAGCGGATTTAAGCATATGGATCCGTTTAAATGTACTTTATACATAAGTTTGTTTAATATAGTGGGACTATTTGTTTTTGGAAAGTTTACAGGAGAACTTACTTTTGCGCTTACTCCTTTGGCTTGGGGACTTACAATTTTGATTTCATTTTTAACTGCAATATTCGGAAATGCATTCTTACAACTTGGGGTTAAGTATTGCGGGGCGACTACTGCATCAATTCTTTGTACATTCGAACCTATTACGAGTGTTGTTTTAGGGATAATTTTTCTTAGTGAATCAATTACTATATTTAAACTTGTGGGCTGTGGGTTAATTGTTTTAGCAGTATTGTTATTGTCAATAAATAACAGTGTAAAAAGGAAAAAGAGGACGTAAATGAAAATAAGATTAGATAGAATGTTATCTCATATGGGGATTGGAAGTCGCACGGAAGTTAAAAAATATTTGAAGATGTGTAGAGTTAAGGTAAATGGCAATTTTGAAAAAAATTTTAGCAGACAGGTAGATACTGAAAAAGACGAGATTTTATTTGATGGTCATAAAGTTTTATATAAAGAGTTTACGTATATAATGTTAAATAAGCCTAAAGGTTGTATAAGTGCAACATTTGATTCTAAGTTAAAAACTGTATTGGATTTGTTATTAATTCCTTATTCAAATATGGAACTTTTTCCGGTAGGAAGGCTTGATATTGATACAACCGGTTTTTTGATATTAACAAATGACGGTAAATTTTCTTATAATGTTACAAGTCCTAAAAAGAAGGTAAATAAAAAATATTTTGTAAAACTTTTGAAAAATTTAACTGATGATCAAAAAGAAAAACTTGAAAACGGAATTTATTTTGAAAAGGAAGATTTTACTACAGAAAGTGCGAAAGTTGAAGAGATTTCAGAAAAAGAAATACATTTGACGATTTCGGAAGGAAAATTTCATCAAGTAAAAAGAATGTTAGAATATGTCGGAAATGAAGTTATTGAGTTAAAGAGGGTAAAAATCGGAAACTTAAGTTTAGATGACAATTTAAAATTAGGGGAATACAGAGAATTAACCAAAGAAGAAATAGAAAAGATATTCGAGTAAAACTTGGATTTCTTTTTTTTATTTTTATGGTATAATAACTATAAGTTTATGCCTTGTGATAAGATTATAGTTATTTCACCGTAATTACCTTAAATGAATTATCAAAAAAAGAAATTATGGTATAATAAAACTGTATAAATATTGTAAATTTAAGGAGGAATTATTTTGGAAAAGAGAAATTTTTATTTGACAACGCCTATTTATTACCCAAACAGTAATTTGCATTTGGGTCATACATATACGACGATAGTTGCAGACGTTTTGAAAAAATATAAACAAGCTCAAGGATATGATGTTTTTTTTACAACCGGAACTGATGAACATGGACAAAAATTGCAAGATTCTGCTTTGAAAGCAGGTAAAAAGCCTTTAGAATATATTGATCCGATAGTTGAAAGTGCAAAAGAACTTTGGAAAATTTTAAATATAGATTTTGATGCATTTGTTAGAAGTACAGATTCTATACACGAAAAAAACGTAAGTGAAATTTTTACAAAACTTTATGACAAAGGAGAAATTTACAAAGGAAGTTACAAAGGTAAGTATTGTGTTCCGTGTGAGGCGTTTTGGACTGACAGTCAACTTGTAGACGGAAATAAATGCCCTGATTGCGGTAGAGAAGTTGTTGAAAGTGAAGAAGAAACTTATTTTTTCAAACTTTCAAAATATGGGGACAGACTTTTAGAACTTTATGAAAAAAATCCTGATTTTATTCAACCTGAATCAAGAAAAAATGAGATGATTAGCTTTATTAAAGAAGGGCTTACCGACCTTTCTGTTACTCGTTCAAGTTTTGATTGGGGAGTTAAGGTTCCTTTTGATGAAAAACATGTTGTCTATGTTTGGATAGACGCTTTAAGTTGTTATTTAACAGGTATCGGTTATGGTGTTGATGATGAAAAATTTAATAAATTTTGGCCTTGTGATGTGCATTTAGTTGGAAAAGAAATTATGCGTTTTCATGCGATTATTTGGCCTGCAATTTTAATGGCGCTTGATTTGCCTTTGCCTAAGAAAATTTTTGGACATGGCTGGATTTTGTTTGACGAAGATAAAATGAGTAAGAGTAAAGGAAATGTTGTTTATGCCGAGCCGATAATAGAACGTTATGGGATGGACGCTCTAAGGTATTTTATGCTTAGAGAGTTTACTTTTGGACAAGACGGGAATTTCACATATACGAAAATGTTAAACAGGATAAATTCAGATCTTGTTAATGATCTTGGAAATTTGGTTTCAAGAACTGTTGCAATGTGTGAAAAGTATTTTGAAGGATTTGTTCCGAAAGCTACAGATATTATTGATTTAGACAAAGAGTTAATTGATTTAGCCGTTTCTGTTAGAGAAAAAGTTGATTTTGAAATGGATAAATTGAATTTTTCAGGTGCTTTGGAAGAAATATGGAAACTTGTAAGAAGAACTAACAAGTATATTGACGAAACAACTCCTTGGGTTTTAATAAAAGAAGATAAAGAAAGACTAAAAACAGTTATTTACAATTTATTGGACAGTATAAGGATAATTTCCGGTCTTATTAAACCTTTTATGGCTGAAACTTCAACAAAAATAAATAAACAACTTGGAATTTCCGGATCTGATTTTGAAGGTTTAAGAAAGTTCGGACTTTTAGAAGAAGGAACTAAAGTATGTAAAGGAGAAAATTTATTTAACAGACTTGAAGTTGAAAAAGAACTGGAAATAATTTCAGAAAATAACAAGAAACTTATTGAAAAGAGAAAACAAGAGAATACTACAAAAGATGAAACTGAAATTGTTGAGGAAGAAAAAATTACGATAGATGATTTTGCGAAAATTGAACTTAAGGTGGGGAAAGTTTTAGAGTGTGAACAACATCCTAAAGCAGATAGACTTTTAGTATTTAAAATTGACTTAGGGAACGAAGTCAGGACAATTGTTTCGGGCATTAGAAAATTCTATTCACAAACAGATTTAATAGGAAAAAAAGTTATTGTAGTTACAAATTTAAAACCGGTTAATTTAAGAGGTGTTGAAAGTAACGGAATGATACTTGCAGCTTCTGACGACAAAAATTTGAGTGTTTTGACGGTTTTAAGTGATATGGAAGAAGGAACTAAGGTATCGTAATGAAAATAGTAGACAGTCATTGTCATATTGATGACGAAAGATTTGATAGTGATAGAGAAGAGCTGATTTCTCTTTTTGAAGAAAATGAAATAGATTTTTTAATAGATCCTGCATCTGATGTCAATTCCGGCAGAAAAATTTTGGAACTTGTAAAAAAATACGATAAAATCTATGGTGCAGTTGGCATTCATCCACATGAAGTTGAAGGAATTACACAAAAACAGTTAGATGAAATTTATGAAATGTCTTTTGCAAAGAAAATAGTCGCAATAGGTGAAATAGGGTTGGACTATTATTATGATAACTCGCCAAAAGACAAGCAAAAAGAGATTTTCAGAAAACAAATGGAAATTGCTAAAAAAAGAAAACTTCCTGTTATCATTCATACAAGAGATGCAATGGGAGATACTTACGATATTTTATCTGAATTTAGGGGAGAAGTAATTGGAGTTATGCACTGTTATACAGGCTCATTGGAAATGGCTAAGAGATTTATGGAGCTTGGATACTATATTTCAATATCAGGGGCGGTAACATTTAAAAATGCAGTTAATGTAAGAGAAATGGCAAAAGAAATTCCGCTTGATAATCTTCTTGTAGAAACAGACAGTCCGTACTTAACACCTGAACCTCACAGAGGAAAGAGAAATGAACCTAAATTTGTAAGGTTGGTTGCGGAAAAAATTGCAGAACTTAAAAATATGGAAGTAAATGACTTGATTTATAATACAAATAGCAATGCAAGGAATCTTTTTTCAATAGAGGAATAAAATGAAGAAAATAAAAGAAATAATAGTTGTAGAGGGAAAAGATGATATCTCAAAGATAAAGTCTGCATTTGATTGTGATGTTATTGCCACTAACGGTACGCATTTTTCAAAAGATTTGTTTAAAAAACTCAAAGAAGCAAATAAACGTTGCGGAATTATAGTTTTTACTGATCCTGACTATGCAGGTGAAAAAATCAGAAGGAATATAAATAAGATAGTCCCAAATTGTAAAAATGCATTTTTGCCTCGAAATTTAGCACTTAAAGGAGATAATGTAGGTGTTGAGAATGCTAAAATAGATGACATTATAACTGCGATTGAAAATGCAAAATTTACAACTAAAGATAAAAATGGAGAAATTGAATTTTCTGATTTAATTTCATTGGGACTTAGTGGATTGGAAAACAGTAAACAATTAAGAGAAAAATTGTGTGATTCGTTAAAAATAGGATATTGTAATTCCAAACAACTTGTGAACAGGTTAAACAGTTTCGGAATAACTAAAGAAGAACTTATAACTGAAGTTAAAAAAATAAAAGAATAGGAGAATAAAATGGATTTATATAAATTATCTGTTATAAAAGAAATTTGTGAAAAATTCGGATTCTCTTTTTCAAAAGGATTTGGGCAAAATTTTTTAACAGACAGAAATATATTGGAAAAAATAGTAGAAGTTTCAGGTGTTGATAAAGATTGCGGAGTTATTGAAATCGGACCCGGATTTGGTGTTTTAACGAAATTTTTACTTGAAAAGGCGGATAAAGTTGTTTCAATTGAAATAGATAAAAGATTAAAAGAAGTCTTGGACTATACTCTTGCACAATATGATAACTTTGAGTTTATAGAAAATGATGCACTTAAAATTGACTTTGAAAGATTAATAGAAGAAAAATTTTCGAACAAAAAAATAATATTAGTCGCTAATCTTCCGTATTATGTAACCACACCTATAATAACAAAACTCTTGGAAAGCAATCTAAATTTAGAATCCATAACCATAATGGTACAAAAAGAAGTGGCACAAAGACTTGTAGCTGATGAAAAAAGTAAAGAAAATTCAAGCATAAGTTTGTTCGTTAAATATTATGCAGACGCAAAACTTGCTTTTAATGTTTCGAGAAATGTATTTGTTCCTGCTCCTAATGTGGACAGTGCAGTTGTATATATGAAGTTGAAAAAAGAAAGATTCAAGTATGAAAATCTTATGTTTAAACTTATAAAAAACGGATTTTTAAACAGAAGAAAAACAATTTTAAATTCATTTTGCAAAGACGGAGTAGAAAAAGAAAAACTAATAGAAGTATTAAACCATCTAAATATAGACCCTAAAATTCGTGCAGAAAAATTATCACTTACCGACTTTCAAAATATTGCAACTAAATATACTGAAAGTTGTAATGTTTAGATAAAATATACATGGGGTATAAAATTACTGATTTAAAAATCATATAAAATATTGAAATTAATTAGGAGGAAATTATTATGGCAAAAGTAGTAGTTTATTCAAGTGAATCTTGTACTTATTGTAAACAAGCAAAAGAATTTTTAAAGGATAACAACATAGAGTACACAGAAAAAAATGTATCTACTGACATGGAAGCAAGAAAAGAATTAATGGCAAAAGGACATATGGGAGTTCCGGTAATTTATGTTGATGATGCGGAAATGGTAGGATTTGACAAACCAAAATTAAAAGAGCTATTAGGATTATAATTTCAAATTTATAGACAAATAAACTTGAAATTATCACTCTAAAAAGCAGAGATGCTTTTTGAAAAAAATTTTTTTAAAAAGTATTGACAATTATAAAAATAAATGATACAATAAAGACCCAGTTAGAACTGGGTCATTTTTTTGAAAAAATTTAATTTGAAAAAAATTAAAAAAAGTTTCAAAAAAGTGTTGACAACCAAAACTAAATGTTGTATAATGTAATGGTTGTTGTGAAACATTACAAATTCATATAGTGATAATAACTTTGAGAGTACAAAGAAGAAACAATAATTGGTGGAAAAGAAGTCAGCGAGAGCGGACGAACTTTAAATAGAGAGTTTGATCCTGGCTCAGGACGAACGCTGGCGGCGTGCTTAACACATGCAAGTCGAA
>JALEHY010000013.1 GCA_022770425.1 Parvimonas sp.
AAAAATTTAAAAGAAAGCGATATAAAACTTATAGAAAGTTATAAAAAGCAAATTAAAGAGATTGAGGACGAAAATTGGAGTGTATTATATGAGAATGAACTAAAACATCTTAAAGACCCAAATGGAAATTTTGTATATAGAAGGATAAATAATTATAATTTGAATCCGTTAACTGTAGAAATAACTTATGAAACTTTAAAGTATTTAAAAGATAATAATATTCCTTCAGCCCTTCCTTTGTTTTTGCAAAGAACAGAATTTGATCAACCGAGATCTTCTGAAGAAAATAAAGCTCTTGACTATCATAGCAAAAAAACATTAATCGGAACTTCACATAAATTATGGGATTTTTTTACAAATAATTTAGTATTAATCTATACTTTTATAATTGTTGTAACTTTTGGAATTCTCTTTTCAAAACTGGAGGAGAGTCAAAATAAAACAATTAGATTTTTAAGGACATCGGGTGCAAGTAAATTTAGGATTGTATCGTCGGGACTTTTCACAGGTGGAATTTTAACGATTATACTTGGACTGTTTATACCTGCAATATTTTTTGGAATAGAATTTTTAATAAGCGGTTCGTCATCTTTTAAATATCCGATTACAACTTATATTGTAAAAAGTGATTATTTTTCTCTTATGAGTTTTGGATATAAGATTGTTCCAATATCCGAGGTTCTAATAAAAAGTTTGATTTTGTTCTTGCTCTATGGACTATTTATTTTCCTATTTACAAGTGCAATTTCAACTTTTGTAAAATCAAGTGTAAAATCCGTTATTTTATCCTTTGGGCTTATAGCGACTTTACAGATGTTTAATCAATGGTATAATCCATTTTCATATTGGAGAGTTGGAAAAATAGCTGACGGAAGTATAAATATTTTATCTAAAACTATTACTTACAGTTTTGATAAATCTTGTAAAATTTTAACAATTGGAATTTGTATTTTAACAATTTTATTGATTTGTATAGCTTTTATTCAAGATAGAAGGAGGAGTAAATATGCCTAATTTGAGTGTTAAAAATTTAACTAAAAGATATGGAGAAAATTTAGTTTTGGATGATTTATCATTAGAGTTGAATGAAGCGGGAGTTTGGGCTTTGGTTGCACCTAACGGTACAGGAAAAACTACTTTTTTAGATTGTATAACAAATTTAATTACTTATCAATCAGGAAAAATTACTGTAAATGGGATAGATAATAAAAATAATGTTATTTTTAAAAAACTGTCATATTTACAAGATGCAAGTATATTATTTCCGAATTTAACCGGTAAAGATCATTTAAAATTTGTTGCAAATATACAAAAATTGCCTAAGAATAGGATAAATGAAATTGTAACTTTAACAAAGATTGAAAAATTTTATAAAAGACCTGTAAAGACATATTCTTTAGGAATGAAACAGAGATTACTTTTGGCTATTTCTCTTATTAATAATCCTGAAGTTTTATTGCTTGACGAACCTTTTAACGGTCTTGATCCAAGCAGTCAGATAGAGCTTAGAGTAATGCTTAAAGAGATTGCACAAAAGGGAACTTTAGTTATTTTATCAACACATTTCTTAGGTGAAATAAGTCAATTAACAGATAGACTTATGTTTTTGAAAGATAAAAAAATTGTTAAAAAGATTGTCGAAGATGAATTTTTAGTTTATGCTATTGATACTACAAGTAATGAATATGCTTTAGAATTGTTATCTCCGTTTTTAGTGAGCGGTAGTATTGAAGAAGATGTTATAGTTTGTCAATTTAAGCGTGACTGTTTTGACAGTGCAATAAAAACTATCCAACAAAACGGCATAAAATTAATTAAGATTAGAGAACATATAAATGCGTCCGAACAAATGTATCAAAGATTATTTGCTGAGTAGGTGATGTGATGAACACTTTAATTTTAGAATGGAATAAATTTATAAGAAGCAAGTTGTTTTTTGTGATTTTAGGGGTTTTATTAATTTTGTTCGGTTCTTTGTTTTATAAAAATTATTTAGATTTTCAACAAGTTGATGCGGATAAGAAACACGAACTTTTAAAAATTAGAGTAGAAATTGAAAATATTTTATATCCATCCGATAAAAATAAAGTATGTATTTACTCAGACGATAAAGAAAAAATGAAACTTTTAAATGAAGCATTAAAAATAACCGAAAAAACTTTAAAGGATAAGCACAGCGGAAATGAAAAAGCTTTTATGGAAGATGCTGTTTCAATGTATGAAAAAATTATAGAAATGCATGAAAATAAAATAGACTTTCAATTTTCGAAAAGTTATTCTGAGTATGAAAAAGAAAGACTCACTGAAATACTTAAAATAAAAGGTAATTTTCAGTATGAACAAGCCCCGTTGGACGGGATTTTACTCATACATAACAATATAAAATATCTATTGTTAGGGACGTTTTTAGTAATCGTATTTTATTTTTTCATAACAAGTTATTTAGATTTTAATAATCATAAGGGATTTTTATTTACCTTACCGATTAACAGAAACAACTTTGTAATATCAAAAGCGGTTATTTCACTACTTATAAATATTATCCTGATTTTTGTTCAATTAATTGTAACTTTAGGATTTGGAAATTTTTTGAAATGGAAAAGTAATTTTAGATATCCGGTATTTTCTGATATGTTTGGAAAGTTTATACCGGTAAGTAAAGCTGTCTGTTACTATATATTGATACAAATTTTGTTAAGTTTTATTGTGTTGTTTATTTCAGTATGTGTTTTGAGGATTTATACAAATTCCAAAAATAAAAAATAAACATAATTATTCAGTAAACAGAAAAGCTGAGATTGGAATGTTTATTTCCTTTCTCAGCTTTTCTGTTTATTGAAAATTTTATTTAATTCGTCTTTTAGGAAATTATTGTATATTTTTGCTCCTTCAATATTTGGATGAGTTGCGTCTTTGTAGAATAATTCTTTTTTCTCTTTTGCAAAATTATACCAATCAATGAGTTCTATATTTTCATTTTCTTCGGAAATTTCTTTTAGAGTTTGATTAACCTGTTCTTCCCATGATTCGGGAACAATACAATTTATCAAAATAATTTTTCTGTTTTCCAGCGACTTTAAAGAATTTTCAAACTCTACTTTATTTATTTTGTAATTTGTTCCTAAATGTATTACAACTATATCTTTTATTAGATTTTTTTCTTTTAACTCGTCGATAACTTTTTGTAAATCCCAAGATTGTCTGCTTACTTTTGCATCAATTACAGAATTCTCAAAAGTTTTTTTCATATCTTCAACAGCACAAAGCATTACGCTATCTCCGATAAAAGTTATATTTTCCTTACTTATATCGTCTTTTACCTTTTTAGTGGATTTAATGTTTTTTTTGTTAGGCGGAGTATCATCTTTTATTTTTTCGATTTCTGAAATTCTTTCCTTTAAATCATTTATTTCATTTGTGCTTTTACTTAGAGATGATATGGAAGTTGAAAATAAAACAAAAAATGTTAAAACAAATATAGTTAAACTCATATTTCTACTTACAATATCACTGTTTTTATTAACATATCTTAAATAATTTTTTTTGTTTTCAAAAAAACGATAACTAAATTCGGCGATGAGTACAGAAATAATTAATTCTAAAATGAATAAATTGATTTTAGAAATTTTAGTAAAAGACAACTTTGATGATATAAATATCATAATAGGGTATTGCCATAAATATAAACTGTAACTTCGTCTTCCTACAATCGTAAAAGGAAGCAGACTTAAAAATTTGTTCATTATATTTTGTTCTAATAATATTAAAATAAGTAATGTTCCGATTAATACACTGTAAGCATACATTCCGAAGTTGTAAACTATCGGCATATTCGGACTTAAGACTATTGATAAATACACTATTATTAAGAATATAATTACTGAGCAAAAGTCTAATAAAAGATTTTTTTTAATTTTTAAATTTAGTTTTATAATGTCATTTCGTGGAAACAGTATCGCAAAAAAAGCTCCGACTAAAAAAGCGAAAGCTCTTGTGTCAGTACCGTAATAAATTCTTGAAACGTCTATATTCGGATTGTATAGAGTATACATTAAATATGCAGACAAAAGCGAAAGTGAAAGTATCGTAATCGCTAATTTCTTTCCTTTAATTTTGAATGTTCCATATAAAAAAGACAAAATCACAGGCCATATAAAGTAAAATTGCATTTCCAATCCTAATGACCACAGATGTGTAAAAGGATTAAGGTTTCCGTGACTTTCAAAATATGAAAGTCCATTTACTATTTGGTAAATATTATTCATTCCTAATAAAGAACTTAAAAGATTTCCTACATAGCCGTTTAACATATCTGAAAAGAAAAATAATATTAAAAGACTTACAATACTTAAACAAGGAAGTAGAGGAATATAAAGCTTCAAAAGTCTCTTTTTCCAAAATTTTAAAATATCTATATGTAAACTTTTATCCATTTCTTTTATAAAATTGTCAGTTACTAAATATCCACTAAGGACTAAAAAAATTACAACACCTAAATATCCACCTGAAAAAATATGAGGAGACAGATGATACAACATAACAAAAGTTACAGCGAATGCACGTAACCCATCAAAACTTAATATATAATTTCTGTTTTTTATATCTATATTATTTCTATTCATAATTACACCTTAAAATAAATTGTTACGCTAAAAATTATAACACAAAAAAATTTTTAATCAATTACAAAAATGACATAATTTAGAGCTTTTTGAAGACTTTTTGTTGTTGTAAAAATAACTTCTACCACTTTTTATTTAAATTTACTGAAAATATTTTTTTGTATAAGAAAAAGACTATAAAAATATATAGATTTTTGCTATAATAATACCACAATATGCTAAAATATTTTTTTGAAAAAGTTTTGAAAAAAATTTTTATTTTTGAAAAATTTGGGTATTAATTAAGCATAATGAATTATTAGGAGGAATATTGAAATGAAAGATTTTAAAAGTTTGAATGTTTATTTATCAGATTTAGCTGTTATGAACGTTAAGTTACACAATTTACACTGGAATGTTGAAGGAAGAAATTTCTATCAAGTTCATACTTTTACTGAAGGATTATACGATACATTCTTTGAATGGTTTGATGCAGTTGCAGAAGTAATGAAAATGAGAGGTGAATTTCCTTTTGCATCTTTAAAAGACTATCTTGCAAATGCTACAATTAAAGAATTGGATTCAGTTAAAGTAACAGTTGATGAAGTAAACGAAATAGTTTTAAATGATTTGGTTACTTTGAAAGAAGAAGCTTTAAAAGTAAGAGAAGAAGCTGATGAAGCAGGTGATTTTTCAGTTGTTGGAATGCTTGAAGATCATATTGGAGAATTAGAAAAAAATATCTGGTTCTTGAGAGCGTCAAAACCTTGTTGTAAATAGTAATTAGATTTTCAAAGCAGTAGTTTTCTACTGCTTTTTTTATGTTAAACTTTATTTTAAAAATTTTTACATTTTCTTATTTTTATGCTATAATTAATTGTTATGCGTTAAGATTAGTATAGAAAGGAATTTTTTATGAAAAAAATAGAAAATATAAGAAATGTTGCAATAATAGCACACGTTGATCATGGGAAAACTACATTGGTAGATTGTTTATTAAAAAGCAGCGGTGTATTCAGAGAAAATCAAGATGTTCAAGAGAGAGTTATGGATTCAAATGATATTGAAAGAGAAAGAGGTATAACTATTCTTTCAAAGAACACAGCAATAAATTATAAAGGTGTAAAAATAAATGTAATTGATACTCCGGGACACTCTGATTTTGGAGGAGAAGTTGAACGTGTTTTAAAGATGGCAAATGGAGTTGTTCTTGTTGTTGATGCTTTTGAAGGCCCAATGCCACAAACAAAATTTGTTTTGAGAAAAGCATTTGAACTTAATCTTCCCACTATAATTTGTATAAATAAAATTGACAGACCGGAAGCGAGATGTGAAGAAGTTGTTGATGAAGTTTTGGATTTGTTTATTCAATTAGACGCATCAGAGGATTATTTAGAAAGTCCTTTTGTTTTTGCATCTGCAAGAGCAGGATATGCTACTATGAATTTCAATGAAAAAACAGATGATATGAAAACTTTGCTTGATGTTATAGTTGATTATGTTCCTGCACCTTTGGGAGATGAAGATGCTCCTTTTAAGCTTCTTATATCCACGACAGATTACAGTGAATACGTTGGAAGAATAGGAATTGGTAAGATTGAAAGCGGTAAGGTAAAACTTGGTGATGATGCTGTAATTGTAAATTATAATGATGCAAACATAAACAAAAAAATAAAAATTACAAAGATATATGAATTTGAAAATTTAGCAAGAAAAGAAGTCGAAAGTTCTTCTGTCGGAAACATAATCGCCGTAACAGGTGTTGAGGGAATAAGTATAGGAGATACGCTTTGTTCTTTAGATGATGCAACTCCATTACCTTTTGTAAAGATTTCCGAACCTACACTTGCTATGAATTTCATTGTAAATAATTCTCCTTTTGCAGGAAAAGAAGGAAAATTTGTTACAAGTAGACAATTACGTTCAAGACTGTATAAAGAATTGGAAACAGATGTTAGTTTAAGAGTTGAAGATACGGACTCAACAGACAGTTTTAGAGTTTGTGGCAGAGGAGAATTGCATCTTTCAGTTTTAATTGAAAATATGAGAAGAGAAGGTTATGAATTTCAGGTTTCAAAACCGGAAGTATTATTTAAACGTGATGAGAATAATAAATTATTGGAACCTATAGAAATTGTTACAATTGATGTTGATCAAGAATTTGTGGGAGCGATAATTGAAAAATTAGGTCAAAGAAAAGCCGAACTTGTAAATATGAATCCATCACAAGCCGGTTATACAAGACTTGTATTTAATATTCCTGCAAGAGGACTTATAGGTTATCGTTCCGAGTTTTTGACAGATACAAGAGGTAGCGGAACTTTAAATTCTGAATTTAAAGGATATGAGTTATTCAAAGGAGAAATTCCAAAAAGAAATGTTGGTTCATTAATCTGTTTTGAAACCGGAGTTGCTACTGCTTATGGATTAAATTCTGCACAAGAAAGAGGAATGTTGTTTATATCTCCACAGGCAGAAGTTTATGAGGGGATGGTAGTCGGTTCAAATGCAAAAGGTTTGGATATTGAAGTTAATGTTTGCAAGAAAAAACAACAGACAAACATAAGATCTTCTGCTTCAGATGATGCATTAAAACTTACTCCTCCTAAGAATATGAGCTTGGAAGAAATGTTAGAATTTATTGAAAGTGATGAGTATATAGAAATAACTCCAAAAAGTTTAAGAATGAGAAAAAAAATATTAAATTCACAGCTTAGATATAAGTCAAAAAAGAACGGTAAATAGTAAGTCTTTGCTATTTTTATGTATAAGTATATTATTTATTGTTTTTTTATGATATAATGTAATTGTTAAATTTTATATGTGGAGGGATATGTTTGGCTAAAATATTAGTTAGAAAAAGTGCTCCTCTTAAAGGAAGAGTTAAAATAGATGGAGCAAAAAATGCCGCATTACCTATCATAGCGGCTGCACTTTTAGGAACTGAACCTATTATTTTAGAAGATGTTCCTAACTTAGTTGATGTAAAGATTATTTTGAAAGTTTTAGAACGTTTAGGTTCAAAGGTTGAGTTTTTATCTGAAAATAGAGTTTTAATAGATTCAAGTAATATAAATTCATTTGTTACAGACAGGGAATTGATGGAGAAGATGAGAGCGTCATTTTTAGTTATGGGACCTCTTCTTGCTCGTTTCGGTAAAGCTGAAGCATTTTTACCCGGAGGCTGCGCAATAGGTTCAAGACCTATTGATTTACATCTTAAGGGATTTAAAATTTTGGGAGCAAAAATTGATGAAGAACCTGATAAAATTTCCGCAAGTTGTGATAAACTTTACGGAGAAACTATTTATTTGGATTTTCCGTCTGTTGGAGCAACTCAAAATATAATGATGGCGGCTACTTTGGCAAAAGGTGAAACAATAATAGAAAATGCCGCTAAAGAACCTGAAATAGTTGATTTAGGAAATTTTTTAAATAAAATGGGAGCTAAAATTTCAGGAGCAGGAACTTCTACTATAAGAGTTATCGGGGTTGAAAAATTAGGTGGTACAGTTCATACTATAATTCCCGACAGAATAGAAGCGGCAACTTTTATGATTGCAGCAGCCATAAGCGGTGGAGAAGTTGTTGTTGAAAATTGTATTTCAAGTCATATTAAACCTGTTATTGCAAAATTAAAAGAAACAGGGGTTTATATTGAAATAAATGAAGATGAAGATTCTATTTTTGTTAAGGGAACTTCGGATATCAAAGGTACTGATATTAAGACTTTACCTTATCCGGGATTTCCTACAGATGTTCAAGCACAATTTATGGCTTATTTGTGTGTATGCAATGATCAAGCAAAAGTTACTGAAACAGTTTTTGAAAATAGATTTATGCATGTTGAAGAACTTACTAAAATGGGAGCTATCATTGCAACAAGCGGGAAAGAAGCAAGAATTGCCGGCGTAAGTAAATTACACGGAGCTGAAGTAAAAGCTACTGATTTAAGAGCAGGAGCAGCTTTGGTTTTGGCAGGACTTGTTGCAGATGGTATTACAACTGTCGGAAATATTTATCACATTGACAGAGGTTACAATGATTTTGTAGGAAAAATGAAATCATTGGGAGCAAATATTGAAAGAATAGAGGATTAACTTTATAGGAAACTGCTTTTGTAGTTTCCTACATTTGTATATGGAGTAAATATGAAAATTACAGGAGAAGTTATAAAAATTAGATATGTAAATGAAGAGAACGGATATTCTGTTTTTGATATAAAAACTGAAGATGGGGATTTGAAAATTGTTGGAATGTTTGATTCGGTAAATGTTGGAGAAATATTTGAAGTTGAAGGAGATTTTACTTATGACAACAAATACGGAGAGCAGTTTAACGCTAAAACTTATTCGAAAAAATTGCCAAGTTCTGTTGATGAGATACAAAGATATCTTGCAAGTGGGATAGTTTCAAGTATTGGTCCTAAAAATGCAAAACTTATAGTTGAAGAATTTGGAAATCGTAGTTTAGATATTGTGTTTGATGAAACTGAAAAACTTTCTTCAGTAAGAGGGATAGGTAAAAAAAGTATAGAAAAGATAAAAAAATCTGTTGAAGATTTACGTTTCAGTAAAAATATTTTGTTTCAGTTAACAAGTTTAGGTATCAGTTTAGCTTTATCAAAAAAAATTTACAGTGTATTTAAGAATAATACTTTGGATGTAATTAATGAAAATCCTTATAAACTTATTAAAAATGTAAAAGGGATAGGTTTTTTAAAAGCAGATGAAATTGCACTAAAAAATAATTTAGATCCGAAAAGTCCGTTTAGAATAGAATCTTGTATAATACATATATTAACTCAAAAATCTGTTAATTATGGACATATTTATTATCCTATGGAAAAATTGACACAAGAAGTATCAAAAATGTTGGGAATAGAAAGTTCTGTAATAGAATGTGTTTATACCAATCTCTTAATGTCATCAGAAATTGTTATCGAAAATATCGAAGATGAAAAAGTTGTTTATCTTGATTATCTATATATGTCTGAAAATTATGTAAGCAGTAAACTGTGTAAAATGATGTATAATAAAAATTTTAAAGTATTGGTTGATATTGATGCCGAGATAGAACAATTTAGAAATGAATCTAAAATAAATTTTTCTAAAAGTCAGATTGAAGCTATAAAATCTTGCTTTGAAGAAAATGTTGTAATAATAACAGGGGGACCGGGAACCGGAAAAACGACAATTATAAATACAATTGCAAAGATTTTTTTGGCATTAGGATATAATATTTCTCTTTGTGCACCAACAGGGAGAGCGGCAAAGCGTATAGAAGAAACTACGGGAATAGAAGCAAAAACTATACACAGAATGCTTGGATATGTACCGAGTAGTTATGATGATATCGGCTATTTTGAATATAATGACAGTAATCCGATTGAAACTGATTTAGTAATTGTAGATGAAACAAGTATGGTTGATATCGTGCTTTTTGAAAAACTTTTAAAAGGAATAAAAGAAAGTACAAAATTAATAATTGTTGGAGATGTTGATCAACTTCCTAGTGTAGGTGCGGGAAATGTTCTTCTTGATTTAATAAACAGTTCAATAATAAAATATACAAAATTAAATGAGATTTTCAGACAATCTCAAAATAGTAATATAATAATAAATGCACATAAAATCAATAATGGATTGGAACCCGTTTTAAATGAAAAGAACAGCGATTTCTTTTTTTTGAAATCCGATAATTCTGTTATTACAAGAAATATAGTTGTGGATTTAATTAGCAATAGATTACCTAAAGCTTATGGTTATGATTTTTATAGAGATATTCAAATTTTGACGCAAAGTAGAAAAGGTGTTTGTGGAGTTATAGAGTTAAATAAATTGCTACAAAATATTTTAAATAAAAAAACGAGTGATTCTCAAGAACTTTTAATAGGAAACAAAATTTTTAGGGTAAATGATAAAGTTATGCAAACTAAAAACAACTATAATCTTTCTTTTATAGATTGTAATGAAGAAGAAGGATTTGGAGTTTACAACGGAGATATGGGAATTATTTACAAAATTGATGAGAATGATAAAAAAATATATGTTCAAACAGAAGATGGACGAAAGATAGCGTATTCTGTTGATGATTTAGATAATTTGGAGTTAGCCTATGCTATTACGATTCATAAATCACAAGGTTCTGAATTCAAGTCAGTGATAATTCCTTTATTTGACGGATTTCATTTGCTTCAAACAAGAAATTTGCTTTATACTGCAATAACAAGGGCGAAAGAAAATCTTATTTTGGTTGGAGATAAACAGGTTATGGATAAAATGATTGATAACAATACAATAAATAGCCGTTATTCAAACCTTAAAAATAAAATAATACATTTTTATAATATGTTTTCTGATTCTGATAATTCTTTGAGTTATAAAAGATAGTGAAATTTTATTTTATTTAGTATAGAATTTTTTGTTTATTTGGAGAAATAATATGATTTTTAAAAAGATTTTTAATTCATTTTTTTATAATGAAAAATACTGTTATTTTTGTAAAGAAAATATTTCACAAAAAAATTATATCTGTAAAGATTGTACTGATAAATTGAAAATTTATCAAAATCAAAATTTGAATGATTATGATGAAAATTCTTATAAGAAAGATATTTTATTCTATTATTCCGGAATAATAAAAGAAAAAATCAGAGAATTTAAGTTTAAAGATGGGCTATATTTACAAAAACCGTTTGGTAGATTGATTTTTGAATTTTTAGATAAAAATTTATTAGAAGAAATAGACTTTATTTCCTATGTTCCGTCTACATCAAAAAAACTTAGAAAAAGGGGATATAATCAATCTAAACTACTTGCAAAAGAAGTTTGTAAGTATTCGTCAAAAAAATTATTTGAAGGAATATATAAGACAAAAGATACACAAGATCAACATTTTTTATCTTTAGAAAAGAGAAGTATAAATCTGAAGAATTCATTTTTAGTTAAAGAAGATTTAAAAGGTAAAAAAATATTACTTATAGATGATATACATACAAGCGGGGCAACAGTTGATGAATGTTATAAAGCACTTATTTCCCAAAATTGTGAATTTGTTTGGATAGTATGTGTTTGTGGAGTAATATAAGAATTTTCTAAATAAAAATGTCCTACAAAAACGTAGGACATTTTTATTTAGGGATTTTTAAAGTGAAGATATATCTAAACTTTTCTTTAATTCATTTATTTCATCAAGCATAAAATCTTTGAAAATTTTATTTACATTTGAAAATTGTAAATTTTTATTATATATGAAATAGAATTTTCGGTTTAGTGATAAATCTTTGATATTTAGAATCTTTACTTCATCTTTAAATTTTGAAAGTGATAACATTCTTTGGGAAATAAAACCGGTTCCTACACCTTTAGCGACAAGATCTAAAATCGTATTTGTATCTTGAATTGTAGCAACACTGTTTGAGATTACGTCTAATGAATTTTTCTTTTTTAACTCATCTTCAACAATTTGTCTTGTTCCTGAACCTATTTCCCTTAAAATTATTTTATCTTGTCTTAATTCATCAACAGTTATACTTGAGTAATTGTTCAAATTAGGATATAAATCTTTATTTACAACATACACAATATGGTCATCCATTATTTGAGTATATATAAGTTTTGGATTTGAAATTTTTAATCCTACGATACCAAAGTCTGTCTCTCCGACTAAAATGCTGTCTATAACAGTTCTTGAATCATCATTTGTTATATTGAAAGATATATCGGAAAAAGTTTTAGAAAATTTTTCAATTATATTCGGTAAAATTATCTTTCTTGGTACAGAAGAAACACAAATGTTCAATGTGCCTTTCAAATTTTGTGAATATATATCCAAATCTTTAACAATTTCTTCGTAAGTAGACATTATGTTTAAAGCATGTTTATATACTATGCTACCTGCTTGAGTAAGAGATACACTTCTTCTGGTTCTTACAAATAAAGATGTGTTTAATTCAGCCTCTAAAGCTTGTATATGGTTTGTAACTGACGGCTGAGTTATATATAATACATCAGCAGCTTTTGTAAAAGACTTCGTTTTAACAATCATAATAAAAGTTTCTAATTGTTTAAAATCCATAATAACCTCCTAAATTTATTCATTAAAATATATTAAATACATTATAACATTTTTTTATTAAAAAGTAAATAAAAATTAAAAAATAACAAATGTAGACTATATTATGAATATACTGTAAAGTTAAAACTAAATTAAAAAATAAAAATTTACAATTAATTAATTTATTTTTTGATAGAGTATAAAATACTTGTGTTATAAAATTATCAATAAAATTCATTTTAACATTTAGATAATTTTAATGTTAAAAAACAGAAAATTATTTTTTGAAAATTGAAAAACTTTGAGAAAAAAATATTTTTTTATGTTGACTTATATTTTGATTTGTGTTAAGATATGAAAGTAAGGAGGGAAAAAAATGTTTTCAAATGAGAATATTAAAAAAGTAGATCCTGCTATTGCAGAAATTATTGAAAAAGAAATGGAAAGACAAAACAGCCACATTGAGTTGATTGCATCAGAAAACTGGGTTAGTGACGCTGTTTTGGAAGCTGCAGGAAGTATATTGACAAATAAATATGCTGAAGGATATCCGGGAAAAAGATATTATGGAGGTTGTGAAGTTGTAGATGATGCTGAAAGATTGGCTATTGAGAGATTAAAAGAATTATTTAATTGCGAGTATGCTAACGTTCAACCGCATTCAGGTTCTCAAGCTAATTTTGCGGCATTTTTTGCTATTTTAAAACCTGGTGACACATACATGGGTATGAACTTAAATCATGGTGGACATTTGACTCACGGAAACCCTATAAACTATTCAGGAAATATTTATAATCCGGTTGCTTATGGAGTTGGTGAAGATGGATATATTGATTATGATGAGGTTTTAAGAATCGCTAAGGAATGTAAACCTAAATTAATTTTGGCAGGTGCGTCAGCTTATGCAAGAAAAATCGATTTCAAAAAATTCAGAGAAATTTGTGATGAAGTTGGAGCAGTATTAATGGTAGATATGGCTCATATTGCAGGTCTTGTAGCTGCAGGATTACATGAGTCACCTATCCCTTATGCAGATGTTGTTACTTCAACGACACATAAGACTTTGAGAGGACCAAGAGGAGGAATAATCCTTTCAAATAATGCTGCTAATGAAAAATTTAATTTCAATAGAGCAATATTTCCGGGTTCTCAAGGTGGACCGCTATTACACATAATAGCAGCTAAAGCTATTGCGTTTAAACAAGCATTAGAACCTGAATTTAAAGAATATCAAGAACAAGTTCTTAAAAATTCTAAGGCTTTAGCAAAAGGACTAATGGATAGAGGAATTAAACTTGTTTCTAACGGAACAGACAATCACTTAATGTTAGTTGATTTGAGAGATTTGGATATGAGCGGTAAAGATTTGGAAAAAGCTTTAGATTCTGTAAGGATAACTTGTAATAAAAATACCGTTCCAAATGATCCACGTTCACCTTTTGTTACAAGCGGTATAAGACTTGGAACTCCTGCGATAACTACAAGAGGACTTAAAGAGGCTGAGATGGATAAAATTGCCGAAGCAATTGCCGGAGTAATTAAAGACGGTGAATCAGGAAAAGCAAGAGCTTTAGAAATTGTTGAAGAATTGACAAAAAAATTTCCGTTAAAATAATATAAAATTTATAAGAAGTTATTTCGTTTTGATTTAACTTCTTTTTTTATGCGAATTATATTAAAATTTTTGTTTTTTATTTTTAAATTTGATATAATAATGTTAATTATTTAATTAGGAGATATTATGAAAAAAATTACTTTGATTGCTACTTGTGCATTTGGATTAGAAGCAATAGTAAAACGTGAAATAATAAAGTTAGGTTTTGAAAATATAAATGTATCTGATGGTAAAGTTGAGTTTTTGGCAAAATTTTCCGATATTGCAAAGGTAAATTTATGGCTTAGATGTGCCGAAAGAGTTCTTATAAAATTAGATGAGTTTAGAGTTTTAAGTTTTGAAGATTTATATCAAGGAATAAAAAATATAAAATGGGAAGAATACATTTGTGTTGAAGATAAGTTTCCTGTTGATGCAAAAAGTGTAAAGTCTAAACTTTTCAGTTTATCTGATATTCAAAAAATTACTAAAAAGGCTATAGTGGATCGATTAAAGACTGTTTATATGATTGATTGGTTTGAAGAAAGTTCAGATTCTGTATATCAAATAGAGGTTTCGATTTTAAAAGATATGGCTACAGTTACTGTTGATACATCCGGTGAAGCACTTCACAAAAGAGGGTATCGTGAACGTGCAGGAGATGCTCCTCTCAAAGAAACATTGGCAAGTGCAATGATTAGCTTGTCATTTTGGGAACCAAGTAGGGTTTTTTATGATCCTTTCTGTGGTAGTGGGACTTTGTGCATTGAAGCTTATATGATTGGCAGAAATATCGCTCCGGGTCTTATGAGAAATTTTGCTTTTGAAAATTGGAAAAATTTTGATAAAGATATTTTAAAAGCTGAAAGAAGTAAAGCTATGGCGTTGATTGACTATGATAAACCACTTAAAATTTTAGGCTCAGATATAGATAAAAAGTCAATACTACGTGCAAGAGATAATGCCGGATTGCTCGGCGTTGAGGACGAGATATCATTTTTTATAAAAGATATGAGAGATGTAGATCTTTATAATGAATATGGAGTTGTAGTTACAAATCCACCTTATGCTGAACGTATGGGGGATTTAAAAGAAGTCGAAAAGTTATATGTTGACTTCGGTAAAAAATTTAGAGAACTTGATACTTGGAGTATTTATTTAATTACAAGTGTTGAAAATTTTGAAAAGTTTTATGGGAAAAAAGCGGATAGAAAGAGAAAGTTATTTAACGGAAGGATAAAAGTTGATTATTATCAATTTTATGGACCAAAACCGAAGTAATAGGAGTAATTTATGTATATGAGTGAGTTATCAAGATGGAATTTAGAACTTCTTGATTTTATGGACGATTTAGTCAGAGTTTTTGATAAGACGGGTTTTATTGTGTATACAAATCAAAGTATGAAAAATTTTTTAGAAAATGAAGAGGGTAAATATTGTTTGTTTTCAGATGATAATAATGAGGTTGAAAAAATTTATTCCTCTTTGAAATGTGTAGCACCACTTAGAAAAAATGATGATATAGTTACTGAACTTTTAACTATTGACAACAGAGAGTTTTTAGTAAAAAGTAGTCCTGTGTATGATGATAATAATGAGTACTGGGGTTGTGTTGAAGTTTTTAGGGATGTCACTGAGGAAAATAAACTACATAGTAATCTAATTAAATACAGTGAAAGAACTAAGAATGATATGTTAGTCGCATCAGATATACAACGCAGCTTATTATCAAGAATAAATCATATTGAAGGAATAAATTTAGAATATGAATATTTATCATCTGAACAGTTATCGGGAGATTTTTTTGATGTTATTGAACTTGAAGATGATATGGTATGTGCCTATATGGCAGATGTTATGGGACATGGTATATCTGCAAGTATGATTACAATGTATATTAAATTTTCCATTCGTTCTATAACGAGAGGGAGAAAGATAACAAAACCTAAGGAAATATTAAATGAGCTTGCAAAAGGTTTTTCAAAATTGAATGTTGAGATATATTTTACTATATTTTTGGGGATATATAACAAAAAAACTTCTGAATTTGAATATTCTAATGCAGGTCATAACTGTATTCCTATTTTGTATAATGATACAAAGAATGTGAAATTATCATTAAGCGGTTTTCCTATAACTTGGTTGTTTTTAGAAAATTCATATTCAACAGGAAACATAAAACTTGAAAAAGGAGATACCGTCCTGTTTTATACTGACGGATTAACAGAAACAAAAGATAAAGATAGAAATGAATATGGAGAAGAAAGATTTTTAAGCGTTATTGACAAATATAAAAATGAAGTATCTGATAAGGAGTTATTGGAGATGCTTTTACAGAACGTATCACAGTTTAGATATGGTGTTCAGGAAGATGACATTGCGCTTTTAAGTATGAGGGTATTATAAAATGGATTGTAGTTTTAAGTTGGAATTCTCTGAGGTTATAGATTTTAATGACTTTCAAAATGATGCTATGCTTGCGTTTGATAAAGTTTTAAATAAAACAGGAGAAGGACATGAATTTCTTGGGTGGGTTACTTTGCCTGAGACTTATGATAGAGTTGAGTATGAACGAATGAAAGTACTTTCAAGAAAAGTAAAAAAATCAGATATTCTGATTGTCGTAGGAGTAGGCGGTAGTTTTTTAGGCTCAAAAGCTGTTATTGATGCATTGTGTCCATATTTTAAAAAAGGTGAATTAGAAGTTGTCTTTGCAGGAAACGGATTAAGTGGAAATTATTTGAACGAACTTATAGAATATATTGAAGATAAAGATTTTTATATAAATGTAATTTCTAAGTCGGGAACTACTTTCGAAACAGCGCTTTCTTTTAGAATTTTGAAAGAAATTTGTGAAAAAAAATATGGAATAAACAGCAAAGACAGAATAATTGTGACAACAGATTCTTCAAAAGGCTTATTGAAAAAGCTTAGTGAAGATTCAAACTATGAAACTTTTGTTGTGCCGGACGATGTTGGTGGCAGATTTTCCGTATTAAGTGCAGTCGGACTTTTTCCAATTATGTGTGCAGGGATTGATACCGATGCCCTAATTCTTGGTGCTTGTGACGGAATGGAAGAATTTACGAAAAGAAGTATGGATAACAATTGTATAAGGTATGCAATACTTAGAAATTATCTAAATAGTATTGGAAAAGAATTAGAGTATTTTGTTGTAAATGAACCAAAACTTAAAAATTTTCAAGAATGGTGGAAACAACTTTTTTCAGAAAGTGAAGGAAAAAACGGAAAGGGATTATATACAGAAAGTGCTGAGTTTACAAAAGATTTACATTCTTTCGGTCAAATGATACAAG
This sequence comes from Parvimonas sp., assembly GCA_022770425.1. GTDB lineage: Bacteria > Bacillota > Clostridia > Tissierellales > Peptoniphilaceae > Parvimonas. The sequence goes on from JALEHY010000013.1 coordinate 17,571, forward strand.
ATGGTAATAAAATAATTTTTGAAACTATAGTTGAGATAGAGGATTTAAATAAAGATGTATATGTTCCAAAGTTAAAAAATGATTTTGATAAACTTAATTATTTAAGCGATAAAAGTCTAAATAAAATAAATAATATTGCATTAGAAGCTACAAAACAGGCTCATATTGAAGGAAATGTTCCGAGTATAAAGATAACAATACCAAAACTTGATACTTACAATTTGGGTAAATTGATTTATTTTTTTGAAATGTCCTGTGCAATTTCAGCATATTTATTAGGCGTTAATCCTTTCGATCAACCGGGAGTTGAAAATTATAAAAAAAATATGAGAGAGCTTTTAAAAACAATATAACAGCGTGAAATTTTGTATTTTTAAAATTTAAATAAAAATGGAACTTAAAGATTCTTTATATGAGTAGATTATTGAATTTTATTGTTTAGAATGAAAAATTCAATAGTAAATGTGAGTATATTGAATTTGTATAAATAAAAGGAGGCAGTTTATGAAAATGTATCAAAATTATTTGTCACATATTTTAAAAAAAGGGAAAAAAACTCTTAAAGATTATTTGATAGTACAATGTATTTTAGTTGGATTAGCTTTAGTTTCTTCAATTATTGCGGTATATCTTATGAATTATTCAGGAAAATTTAAGGCGGCATTTATAATCGGAATTCTTGAATTTATTCCAATATTGGGTAACGGTTTGTATTTAATTTACCAAATTATTGTAAATCTTGTAGCTCAAGAAAAAGTAATAGCATCTAATTTGGCAGTATTATATTTAACCATACTAAGTGTAAGATTAATTTTAGAGCCGATTCTTCTTGGAAGAAGACTTAATTTTAGAGTTTTAATCATAGTTGTCTTTGCATTTATATCTTGGATTGCAGCAGGGCCGAGTGGTCTTTCAATTATGTCGATTATAATATTTGTTTTGAATACTTTGGTTAATGTAAATGAAATTTATACATTTGAACAAAAGCGAAAAATGAGAGAAAGAAAAGAAAGACGTATGAGAGAACGAGAAAATAGAAAAAATGTTGAAAATCATCAGTTAGGAGAGTAATATGATAGTTAATAATGTTAAACCTATTTCTTTAACATCAGCAAGAAATTTTGTTGAGAATGCGGATATATCATTTTCTTTTGAAAAAGTACACTTTACTGAATCGCTTGGGAAAGTAATAGCTGAAGATATTATTTCTGATATAAATGTTCCCGATTTTGATAAATCTCCGCTTGACGGTTATGCTTTTAAAAAAGAAGATGTGATTTTTGCAACTAAGGATTCTCCTGTTACACTTGATGTTATAGATGTGATAATGGCAGGTGATGTTTCTGATAAAGTGATAAATTCTAAACAAGCTGTGAGAATAATGACCGGAGCTAAGGTTCCAAATGGCGCAGATTGTATTGTTAGGTATGAGGATACTGAATTTAATGAAAAGTATGTGAAAATATTTTCTCCTGTAAAAACAGACAATATAATAAAATTAGGAGAAGATATACAAAAAGGTGATATTTTAATAAAAAAAGACAGTGTTATAACACCTGTAGAAGTCGGGGTATTGGCAAGTCTTGGAATTAGTTATATATCAGTATATAAAACTCCTAATGTTGCAGTATTTTCAACAGGTAGTGAACTCCTTGATGTAGATGAACCTATGGAGGACGGGAAAATAAGAAACAGTAACAGTTATACGATGGAACAACTTGCAAAAATTTACGGAGCGACTGTTACACAAGGAAAAAAAGTGTCGGATGATCTTGAGAGTTTAGTTTATACTTATAAAAAATTGTTGGAGAATAATGATATTGTTGTATCAACCGGAGGGATTTCTGTAGGAGACAGTGATTTTGTGATGACTGCACTTGAAAAAGTAGGGGTAAAAACTATTTTTTCAAGAGTATCTGCTAAGCCCGGAGGACATGTTTTTTTTGGAACATATAACGAAAAGTTTGTATTTGCACTATCAGGAAATCCTGCAGCAGCATTTATGAATTTTTATTTATATGTAAGACCTTTGATTTTAAGATATCAACATAAAAATTCATGTAATAAGAAGGTTAGTTCAAAACTTATAAATTCTTTTTCAAAAAAAGCTAAGGTAAACAGAATTTTGAGAGCAAACACTTTTTATAATGAAGGACAGTACTTTACAGAACTGGAAGATAGACAAAACTCAGGCGTATTGTCTTCGATGATTGGAAAAAATTCTATAGTTATATTGCCTGAAAATACTGAATTTAAAAAAGATGATATAGTCGAGGTTGAGTTTATTTATGGATATTAAAGCTATTTCCATTGTAGGAGAATGTTCTAATGTAGGTAAAACTACTTTAATTAAAAATTTACTTGAAATATTCTCAAAGCAAGGTCTTAATGTTGGTGTTGTAAAACATCATCATAAGGAATTTGATTTTGACAGGGAAGGAAAAGACAGTTATATTTTTTCAAAAAGCGGAGCCGGCGTTATAAAAATGGTTAGTCCCAATAGAGTTATAACTATTGAGAATATAAATTATGAAAAAAAATTATTAAAAGTATTATCTGAAATGAAAGATTGTGATTTTATTCTCGTAGAAGGCTATAAGTGGGAAAGTTTGGATAGAATAGAGGTTTATAGAGAGGGATATTCTACAAAAATTATTTCTGATAAATCAAAATTGATAGCGATAGTTTCAGATTTAAAACATGATATAGATGTTGTTCAGTATGATAAAGAAGATTATGAAAATATTGCAAATGAAATAAAAAAATATTTTGGTATTTCATAAAAACATAATTATTAAATTCTCTTTTACTATTTGGTTAAGAGAATTTTTTTTTAGAATTTATTTTTTTATTTATAAAAAATAAGTAATTTAACAATTTTATTGAAAGGATATTTAAAAAATTTAAAATTTTGTTGCTTTTTTTGAAAAAATGATGTATAATGTTTAAGCGTTATATTATGGGAGTAGATGAGTTCTGGTGTGCTCTCTGGTCTTCAAAACCAGCATAAGGAGTTTGTAGCTTCTTAGGTGGGTTCGATTCCCACATATTCCCGCCAAATTTTTTATGAGTAATGTACTTATGAGTCATAAAGAACTTTTTATTACTTGACTATTTTTTTGTAATAAAGTATAATACTCTTAAGTTAATTAATAATTATTGGAGGTGTTTTATGTCTAATTTAAAAAAATTACAGTCAAAACAGTTAGATGAGTTTTTTGAGGCAATATTATTGCTTAAAACAAAAGACGATTGTTATAGTTTCTTTGAAGACGTTTGTACACTTAGAGAATTAAATTCTATTTCTCAAAGACTTGAAGTTGCGAAGTTGTTAAAGATAAGAAAAACTTACAATGAAATTGAACTTGAAACCGGTGCGTCCACTGCTACTATAAGTAGAGTAAACAGATCATTACAATTTGGTGCTGAAGGTTATGAGCTTGTCTTGGATGAACTTATTGCCAGAGATTTAAAAAGTAAGACTAAAAAGTAAGATTTAAAACTGTTTGTGTTATCAAGTATTAAGGTTGGGATTTATCTCAATCTTTTTTTGTAAAAAGTTTTGAAAAAGTGTTGCATTTATTTTTAGATATGGTATAATATATATGTTAATTTTATAGGCTACCCAAGACCGTAGGGACATTTGTTTAAAAATCCTACATAGGTGCAAATACTTTATTTTGTATTTTGTCTTTCCGCTTGGGAAAGATTTTTTTATTTGTAGCCTTGTTTATGGAGGTGAAAAGGATGAAAGATTTTGTTTTAGAGCAAAAACAAGCAGTTATTGCAGAAATCAGAGAAAAAATTGAAAATTCAGGTTCTTTGGTTTTAGTGGATTATAGAGGATTGACTGTTGAACAAGTTACTGATTTGAGAAATAGATACAGAGCTGCGGGAGTTCAATATAAAGTTTATAAGAACACTATGATGAAATTTGCTTTCAAAGAATTAGGATTTGAAGATTTCGGTCAATATTTAGAAGGACCAAGTGCAGTTGCGTTCTCAGGAGAAGATTTAACTGCAGCAGCAAGAATTACTAATGAATTTGCAAAGACAAATGAAAAACTTGTTATTAAAGCAGGTATATTGGAAGGAAAAATTTTAGACTCTAACGAAGTTAAAGCAGTTGCAAATATTCCTTCAAGAGAAGTACTTATTGCAAAATTACTTGGAAGTTTCAAAGCGCCTGTATCAAACTTTGTATATATGTTAGATGCATTAAGAAAGAAAAAGGAAGAAGAAGCAGCTTAATGGTTGCATAAAATTTTAGGAGGTATATTATGAATTTAGAACAAATATTAGAAGCAATAGAACAAATGTCAGTTCTTGAATTAAATGAATTAGTTAAAGCAGCAGAAGAAAAATTTGGAGTTTCTGCATCAGCACCTGTAGTTGTAGGAGCAGTAGCAGGTGGAGAAACAGCATCAGCAGCAGAAGAAAAAACTGAATTTGATGTAATTTTAGCATCAGTTGGAGCAGAAAAAATGAAAGTTGTTAAAGCTGTTAAAGATTTAAGCGGATTAGGATTAAAAGAAGCTAAAGAAATAGTTGACAATGCACCAAAAGCTATCAAAGAAGGAGTTTCTAAAGAAGAAGCTGAACAAATGAAAGCTAAATTGGAAGAAGTTGGAGCTACTATAGAATTAAAATAATTCATAATCATAAATAAGTTAAATTTTAAAAAGTTCTTGGAAAACAAGAACTTTTTTTGTGTTTTGCTTGAAAAATGTAAGGCAATAGTATATAATATTACTAATATTTTTAAATTTAATATTAACTTAGAAAAGAGGAGTATCTAAAAGTGAATTTTTAGAGAGGATTTGTTTGGTGAAAAAATCTATTTTGTTTTTAGAGAAGGTTGCTTTTTAGTTTCGTTTAGACGGGTGATTGCGTTACAAATCATTAAGAGTCATTTTTTATGAAAATTAGGTGGTACCGCGATAACTTCGTCCTATGTTGGACGGAGTTTTTTGTTTACTCGTATTTTAGGAGGAATTATGAAAAATTTAGAAAAAACTTATAATCCAAAGGATTTTGAAAAAAAGATTTATGATTCTTGGATTAAAGACGAAGATTTTACTGCACATCCAAATCCAAATAAGGAGCCGTATACAATTGTTATGCCTCCTCCAAATGTAACGGGAAATTTACATTTGGGACATGCTTTGAACAATACAATTCAAGATATTTTGATTCGTTGGAAAAGGATGAGCGGATATGAAGCTCTTTGGATTCCGGGTACAGATCATGCTTCCATTTCTACTGAAGCAAAAGTTGTAGAAAAAATAAAAAAAGACGGAAACTCGAAAGAAATTTTAGGCAGAGATGGTTTTTTAAAAGAAGCATGGAACTGGACCGATAAATATGGCGGAAATATAAAAAACCAGTTAAAGACTTTGGGAGTTTCTTGTGACTGGTCAAGAGATGCTTTTACTTTAGATGAGAATTTGTCTAAAGCAGTAGAAGAAGTTTTTATAAAAATGTATAAGGACGGATTAATTTACAGAGGAGATAGAATTGTAAATTGGTGCTGTAATTGCGGTACTGCAATTTCTGATGCTGAAGTTGATCATATTGACGAAGACGGAAATTTTTACCACATTAAATATTTTTTCAAAGACAGTGATGAATATATTGTTATTGCTACAACAAGACCGGAAACTATGCTTGGAGATTTGGCGGTAGCAGTTCATCCTAATGATGACAGGTACAAAGAAAAGGTTGGAAAAACTTTGGTTTTACCACTTGTGGATATAGAAATTCCGCTTATTTCCGATGAATATGTAGATATGGAATTCGGAACAGGTTGCGTAAAAATAACTCCTTCTCATGATCCTAATGACTTTGAAGTCGGAGGCAGACATAATCTTGGACAAAAATTAATTATGGATTATACCGGAAAAATTGCTGAAGGATTCGGTAGATACTCCGGAATGGACAGAACGGTTGCAAGAAAAGAAATTGTTAATGATTTAAGAGAAAAGGGATATTTAGTTAAAATTGAACCTCACAGTCATGCTGTCGGACATTGTGAAAGATGCAAAACAACTATTGAGCCTATTATTTCAAAACAGTGGTTTGTAAAAATGGAAGAACTTGCAAAACCTGCTAAAGAAGCTTATCTTTCAGGTAAATTAAAATTTGTTCCGGATCGTTTTGGAAAAGTTTATATGAACTGGTTAAATAATATAAAAGATTGGTGTATTTCAAGACAACTTTGGTGGGGACACAGATTACCTGTCTACTATTGTAATGAAACCGGAGAAGTTGTTGTAAGTAGAGAAGAACCTAAAGTTGAAGGAAAAACTTTCAGACGTGATGACGACACTTTGGATACTTGGTTTTCATCAGCGTTGTGGCCGTTTTCAACTTTGGGTTGGCCAAATGAAACACAAGATTTAAAATACTTCTTTCCTACAAATGTTTTAGTTACAGGATATGATATTATATTTTTCTGGGTTATCAGAATGGTATTTTCAAGTTTGTATAATCTTGGAGAAATTCCTTTTACAAATGTTTATTTTACCGGTCTTATCAGAGATGAACTTGGAAGAAAAATGAGTAAGTCTTTGAATAATGGAATAGATCCGATAGAAGTTATTGAAAAATATGGTGCAGATGCTCTTAGATTTACACTTATTAGCGGTAATACTCCGGGAAATGATATGAGATTTTATGAAAAGAGAGTTGAAGCAAATAGAAATTTTGCTAATAAGTTATGGAATGCCTCAAGATTTGTGTTGATGAATCTAAATGATGATGAAAAATATAATATAGACATTCAAAATTTAGAAAACGAAGATAAATGGATTTTAACAAGATTAAGCAGAACTACTAAAGAATTGACTGAAAATCTTGAAAAATTTGAATTTGGATTAGCGTCAGCTAAGATTTACGATTTTATTTGGAATGAATTTTGTGATTGGTACATTGAGTTTTCTAAAACAAGGCTTTATGGAGATAATCTTGAAAAGAAATTAGTCTGTAAATCTGTTTTAGTTTATGTTTTAAATAATATATTAAAACTTTTACATCCTTTTATGCCTTTTATCACTGAAGAAATTTATTCATTTTTACCTGAAAATACAGAAAAATTAATAAATGCTTCATTCCCTGTTTATGATAAAAACTTTGTATTTGATTATGAAGAAAAAGAAGTTGAAAATTTGATTGAGATGGTAACTGCAATTAGAAATAAAAGAAGTGAAAAGAATATTCCACCTTCTAAAAAATCTGATTTGTATTTTGTATCAAGTGATGATACTACAAAAGAAAGTACGAAAACATTAGAACATCTTTACAGGTTTTTAGCGTCATGTTCTAATGTTATAGTGATGGATAAAGATGAAGAAATCAGCAATTCAATGGTTGTAATTTGTAATAACCAAAAGGTTTATATACCTTTGGACGGGCTTGTTGATTATGAAAAAGAATTGGAAAAATTGATGGCGGATTTGCAAAAATATGATGCGGAGATTAAAAGAGCTTCTTCTAAATTGGCAAATGAAAAATTTGTAAACAATGCTCCTCAAAAAGTAGTTGATGAGGAAAAAGAAAAACTTTTAAAATATAAAAATATTTATAATGAGATAAAATTAAGTATTGAAAAGATAAAAAATATTTAGGAGTTTATTATGAAAATTGATTTTAATATAGTTTTTATGACTCTGTTAATAGTCATACTTGTAAGTATTCAATACACATTAAATAAAATACTTATGCTGTTAAAAGAAATTAAGGACTCAGAGAGAAAAAAATTGGAATTCAGACAGAGAAATAAAAAATTACAAAAGGGGGACTATTTTGATGAGTAAAAGAGAAGTTCTTAGATTTACAAGAGAAGAAATTTCTAAAAGAGTTTGTGAACTTGGAAAGCAAATTTCAAAAGATTATTGTGGGAAAGACATTGTTGCAATAGGGTTGCTTAGAGGAAGTTTTGTTTTTCTTGCTGATTTAGTAAGAGAAATAGATAAGCCTATTGTAGTAGATTTTATGACGACATCTTCTTATGAACATTCTGAGGTATCAAGTGGAAATGTGAATATACTTTCTGATATAAGAGAGAATATTGAAGGAAAAGACGTAATTTTAGTTGATGATATTATGGATTCAGGTAATACTCTAAAAAATGTTGTAGATTATATTTGGACTAAAAAACCAAATAGCGTTAAAACTTGTGTTATGCTTGATAAACCTTCAAGAAGAGAAGTAGACTTATCTCCTGATTACTGTGGCTTTACGATAGATGATTGGTTTATTGTAGGATATGGATTGAATTTTGAAGATAAATACCGAAACATCCCGTATATATTTTCATACGAGGACTAATATGTATAATAGATTTTCATTTATCTATGACAATCTTATGAAAACTCAAGTAGATTATGAAAAAATTTGTAAAAATATTTTGAATATTTGTTTAAAATATAATTTAAATGTCAAGACGGTTTTAGAATGTGCAATGGGCAGTGGAAATTTAACTGAAGTATTTTTATCAGAAAATCTTGAAGTTGACGGCTTTGATATTTCTGATGATATGTTATCTATTGCCTATAACAAATTAATTTCTTTTGAAAATGTAAATATTTTAAAAGGTGATGTAAGATATTTTAATTCCGGAAAAACTTATGATCTAATTTGTTGTTTTTTTGATGTTATAAATTATTTAACAAATTTATCAGACATAGAATCATTTTTATATAATTCATATAAACAGATGAATGAAAATAGCATTTTAATGTTTGATATAAATTCTAAATACAAATTAAAACAGTATCTTGGAAATAATGATTTTATAGTCGAAGAGGATGATGTTTTTTATACTTGGAGAAATGAATTAAGTGATAAATATATTGATTTTAATATAGACTTTTTTACAAAAGCGGACAATAATATGTATGAAAGAATTGTTGAAAAGCAAAGGCAATATATTTATGAAGAAAGTGAAATTGAAAAACTTATAAAAGATAAAAATTTTAAAATTTTAGAAAAAATTGATTTTGAAACATTTGAAAAGTCTGATGAAAATAGTTTTAGAATTTTATATGTATTAAGTAAACAAAAATAAAATTAAGTTTTAAAAAGGTTAAGAAATTATTATTTCTTAACTTTTTTTATTTACCATTTTAAAATTTTTAAACTGGGTAATAAATTAGTGACTGATTTTTGAAAGGAGATAATTATGTTAGGGAATTTTGTGTATCATAATCCCACAAAATTATATTTTGGGGATAAATCTTTAGATAATTTGAATGATGAGTTAAAAAATTACGGGAAAAATATTATGCTTATTTATGGTGGCGGATCCATTAAAAATAATGGAATATATGATGAAGTAATTAAAATTTTAAAAGATAACGGAAAAAATATTTTTGAGGACAGTGGAGTAATGTCTAACCCTACTTTGGAAAAATTAAATGAGGGTAGAAAAATCGCTAAAGAAAACAATATTGATTTTATATTGGCGGTTGGTGGAGGTTCTGTTTGTGATTATTCAAAATGTGTGAGTGCATTTGCACATAGTGACGGTAATATTTGGAAAAGATATTTTGAAAATCGTGAAGTAGTTGCAAACAAAACTATTCCTTTAGGTTGTGTATTAACGATGGTTGGAACCGGTTCTGAAATGAATGCAGGTGCTGTTATAACTAACAGTGATTTGAAACTTAAACTCGGTTATGGTTTTGGAATTGATGTTTTTCCGAAATTTTCCATATTAAATCCGAAATTTACTTTTTCTCTTCCTAAATATCAAATGGTTGCAGGTATATATGATATAATGTCTCATATTTTCGAACAATATTTTTCCGATTTTGATGATAATACATCTGATTATATCATGGAAGGAATGTTGCGTTCTATAATACATAGCAGTAAAATAGCCGTTAAGAATCCGACTGATTATGAAGCAAGAAGTAATATAATGTGGACTGCTACTTGGGCATTAAATACTTTTGTGGCTAAAGGTAAAACGACAGATTGGATGGTTCATATGATAGGACATTCAATCAGTGCATATACAGGTGCGACACATGGTATGACATTAGCGGCAGTATCAATTCCTTATTACAAAAAAATGTTGCCTTATGCAGTTGAAAAATTTAAAAAATATGCCATAAATGTTTGGGATGTAAATCCTGTAGGAAAAACCGACGAAGAAATCGCTAAGGAAGGTTTAGTTGAAATGGAAAAATTTATGAGAGAAATTGGACTTGTCATGAATATTAAGGATTTGGGTGTAACAGAAGATATTGTAGATAAAATGGCAGATGTGTTTGCAATAAGACAAGGTGGCTACAAAGTTTTAACTAAAGAAGAAATTGCGGAAATATACAGGGAAAGTATGACACTTTAGAATTATTACAGTAACTGTAAATATAAAAATGATTATATAAAACAGGATAATTTTTTTTGAAATTATCCTATTTTTTTACAAAATTTTAAATCTATGTTAAAATATCTTAAGAAATAGGAGGTAATATGAACAGTTTATGGAAAATTTATCATAATGAAATTCCAACATTCATTATGGAATTTGCAAATACAAAGGAAATGAAAAGATTAGATGATGTTGGAATGAATTGTGGTTGTGAATATACTAATTTTGAAAAATTTAAAAATTCTAATTATAAAAAATATTCAAGATATGTGCACAGTATTTCAGTTGCACTTATTATTTGGCATTTTACAAATGATATGAAACAGTCTTTATCCGGACTATTTCATGATATTGCAACACCTGTGTTTGCACATACAATTGATTTTTTAAACGGTGACCACGAAACTCAAGAATCAACAGAAGACAATACAAAAGAAATTATAGAAAATTCAAAAGAAATAACAAATTTATTGGAAAAATATAATATATCAGTTGATGAAGTTTGTGACTACCATATGTATCCCATAGCAGATAATGACTCTCCTAAACTTTCAGCGGATAGACTTGAATATTCACTTGGGAATATGTTAAATTACGGATTTACTACATTTGAAAAAGTAAAAGAATTTTATGACGATTTAACTGTATCTGATAATGAAACAGGTGAAACGGAATTGGTTTTTAAGACAAAGAGTATAGCAATAGAATTTACAGAAAATGTACTTAAAAATTCTCGTTTGTATGTTTCGGATGAAGATAGGGGATCTATGCAAAAATTAGCTAATCTTATAAAATATGCGATTGAAGAGTCGGTAATTAGAAAAGAAGATTTGTACAAAACAGAAAAATTTGTAATTGAAAAGTTGAAAAAATCAGACAAAACGAATTATCTATGGACAAAGTACAGAAGTTATTCAAAAATTAATATTGTAAAAAATGAGTCTGATTTAACCGATTGTATTAAAGTCTCAGGAAAAAAGAGGTTTATTAACCCTTTTGTAAAAAATGAAGATAGAGTTTCAAAATTATCCGATAAAATTTTTGATAAAATTGAATTTATTAAAAATATGAAATTTGACTATTGGATAAGTTTAAACTAATTAATATTTTTAAACATGTACATTTGTAAATGATGTGAAACTAAAAATTATAAAAACTATAAAGTGTATGTTAGAATTAAGTGAGAATTAGGATTTTAGATAAAAGTCTATGAGATTTATCCATAAGAGATTAAATAGAACCATCAAATCCTTTATTCCAACGCATAAGAGAAGCTTTAGAAATTTTATATTTTCTATAAACAAAACTAACAGAATTACTATTTTTGTATGTTTTAAGATTATGGTAACTTGTTTGAAGTAAATAAGGAATATAACATTGACTGTTCTTAATATTTTCTTGATTTTTTATATAATAGCATTCATAAAAGAGCTTTCCTTAATTTATCATACATTTAAAATTAAAAAATAGAAATATCTATTGATTTTTGTGGGAGGTGCTATAATCAATGTAATTTATGGTATTCTTTTAAATTTTTGATATCATAATTAAAAATATATAAGGAGTTATTTATGAAATTTATATATCCTAAAATACGTAATCATATACTAGTTGTTCCATTTGAAAATAAAATTTCTATAGGTAATACATTGCAATCGACTATTGAAGTAAAAGAAAATTCAGGTGTAATTAGAGAAATTTTATTTTTGTGTGATGGAACTCGAACAACAAAAGAAATTTTTTATATTGTTTTTAAAAAAGGATTTGATATTGAATAAAAAGATGTTAGTGATATTATAGATCAAATTTCTGAATATCCATATATTTTTGAAGATGGAAATGATAAAATTTTATATATTGATAATAATCTTTTAGAAAGATATAGTAGAAATTTAAATTTTTTATCTAATTTTGATAAAAAAGGAAATAAAAAATATGATTATATAGATAAAATAATAAATTCATGTGTTTTAGTATTAGGACTAGGAGGAGTTGGTTCTCCATTAATATATGATTTAGCTGCTTTAGGAGTTGGAAAAATTATTGCTGTTGATTTTGACTTTGTGGATATTAGTAATTTAAATAGACAAATACTATATAAAGAAAAACATGTTGGAAAAAAGAAAGTTTACTCAGCAAAAGAAACAATTAATGAATTTAATTCTAATATTGAGTTTATAGCAATTGACAAAAAAATAGACTCGTCTTTAGATGTATTGGATATTTTGGAACAATTCAAACCGGATTGTGTTATTTGTGTAGCAGATAAACCACCAATAAAAATTTACAAATGGGTTAATGAAGCTTGTTTTATGAAGAGTATACCTTTTTTATACGGCGGGAATAGTGAGACAACGGCGTATTATCATACTGTTATACCTAATATTTCATCTTGTTTTTTGTGCTATGAGAAAAAATTAGAAGAAAATAAAAATAAAGATGGTTATAATAAATATTTATCTATATTAAACAATTCTTATTCTACTGAAAATAATTGTACGGCAGCATCATCATCAACTTTAGCTGCATTTATGGCGTTTGATATAGTAAGACTTATTACAGGAGCTGAAGTTCCATTGTCATTAAATAAGAGGATTCTTATTGATTATAAAACTAATATAATAGATGAAGAGTATGTTGAAAAACAGGATAATTGTGATTTGTGCTCAAATAATAATTATGATAGGAGGTGAATTTATGAAAATAGTTATTAAACCAATTGATAATGTAGAATTGACTAAAAGAGGAGGTAGAGGAACAGCTGGAGAGTCAAGATATTAAAAATTTATGAAATATATAATTAATTATGATATAATCACAATGCAAAATTTTGGTGGAAATTATATTATTAAAAATATATTAAATGGGAAATCTCTATAAATTAATGAAGATGTATTAGATATCCTTAATTTTATGAAAAATCCATTTTTTATTGAAGAATGCATAAGTAGATTTAACTTAAAAAATGAAGAAATGAATTTTATTATTGATGAATTATTAAGAACAGGAATGTTATCTGAATGTGAAAATAATTATATAGATGAAAAATTTTCAAAAACAGATTTTTCTTTTTTTGATTCTCAAAATATATATAAAGATAATTCTATTTGTATTCTTGGGGTACCTTATGATGGAGGAACTACAGGCGTTTCTGGATGCAAAATTGCTCCAAATACTTTAAAAAAATTTACTTCAAATTATTCTTATTTATATAATAGAATAGATAAAAAATTTTTTATCTCATACCCTAATATTGATTGTTATAATAATCAAAATATTGTTGATCTAGGAAATATTTTAACGATTGCCGGTGAATCGTCATATGATTTACACAATAGACTTGAAATAGCATATAAAAACCATATAAAAAATAAAGATAATAAGATAATTGTAGTTGGAGGCGATCATTCAATAACATATCCTATATTAAATTCGTTTGAAGAAGATATTATTTTTTTAAAGTTTGATGCACATTATGATGATAATTTGATATTAAACAATATTGTAAATCATTCAAATTTTATTAGAAAAATAGAAAATATAAAAAACATAAAAGAGATATATCATATTGGAATAAGAGAACCTAGAAAGCCTGGATTAAATATAAATGGAAAAGCAATTACTTCTGATGATATTAGAAATAATAATGCAGAATTAATTTTTGAAGAATATTTATTGAATAATGCAAATTTTTATATATCTATAGATGTTGATGTTTTTGATCCATTAATTGTTCCGGCAACGGGATATACTTTACCATATGGTATAAATTTAGGACAAATATGTAATTTAATAGATTATTTTAATAGAATAGGGAATATAATAGGAGTTGATATAGTTGAATATAATCCATTATTAGATAAGAATGATATAACCATGTATACAGTAATGGATTTGTTAAAATATTTAATAAATATATTAACTTAAGAATTTTTAGGAGGCAAGTATGAAAGCACTTTTGGTTCTTGATTTACAAAAGGGAATAATAAGTCAAAAAAATTTTGATAATACATTGGCTAATATAAAAATATTAATAGACGACTTTAAAAAAAATAATGATATAGTAATATTAACTAAGCATATATCTAAGTTTGAAGAAAATCCACTATACATTCATGGTAAAGGGGTTGAAATTGAAGATGATTTTGTGAAATTAGCAGATTATGTAATAGAAAAAGATAGTTGTAATCCATTTTTAAATACAGATTTGTATAATATTTTATTAAAAAACAATATAACTGATATATACATATGTGGATTTAATACAGAATATTGTTGTCTTTTTTCTAGTATAATATCTACTGATAGAGGTTTTAAAACTGTATTTATAGAAGATGCTACAGACACAATTGGAGATGAAGATATATACGAGATGCCAGGATTGGATATTAGAGATTTTATAGGGTCAATTTTAAATTGGTCAGAGTTAGTTGAAGTTTTATATGTATATGAGTACTTAGAATTAAGAGATTGTAATGAATAATTTAGATTTTTAAAATCAGAAATATGATTTAAATGAATATTCAAAAGTATTGTTTTTTAATGATGTTGTTATTATTGATGAAGAAGATTCAGGGAATATATTTAGGTAGAACAGAAATTAATAAATACATATTAATTCCTAGAATAGGATTAGATATCGTATAATATCAAATTTAATATTTAACAAATTTACAGGATTAATTTTTAGTTGTTTTTTGATGCTTACATTTTTTATTGGTTTATTTTTATTTAGATATAAATTTATGCCATCTTATTTTGAATATTTTTGGCATGATTCACTTATTGTTGTACTTTTAATTTCTCCTATATTTGATTTTATAACTGGAATAACACATGAATTTTTTCATTTTTTAGCTAGTAGTAAATTTACCTATACATCATCATATTTTTCTATTGGAAGAAGGCTATTAAATGTAGTTTATCAAACAAGGATAAATAATATTTGGTTAATACCAAGAAAAAGTAGATATTTGATATATTTTTCAGGGATAATTTTAGATTTATTTATTATATGGATTACATTTTATGTTAAATATAATAGTATTATATACAGATTTTCTAGATTTGCAATTTTATATTTAGAATTTGGAATAATATTCCAATTTAAATTTTATATGAAGACAGACATTTATTTTTTTATTAGTGATTTTTTAGGTAATCCATCATTATATGAAGATTCTATGTCTTTTTTAAAACATATATTTAAAATTGAAAAAAATAAAAATGAATTACTATTATATATTTGATATTTATATTGTTGGCTAGTATAATAGATATGTTGTTTAGTTTGTATTATTTGATTCCGTCATTTAGATATATTTTTGCCAATATCACTGCTGGCGGTGATTTTAAAATTTATGGAATCATAACATTATTTTTTTCTTTTATATATTATGGATTTGTATTATATGTTTTTTTAAAAGAAAAAACTAATAAGTTTTAGTTACATTTAAAACAATTTTGATTACAAAGCTGTTTTGTACATTTGTAAATGATGTGAAACTAAAAATTATAAAAACTATAAAGTGTATGTTAGAATTAAGTGAGAATTAATTTTCATTATGAAGATTGTTCCTTAAAAGGATAAATAAATCTTTCACGAGCTGCTTCAATCAAAGAAACGTTAGGATTTCTTCTAATGAGATTTTTAATCCAAAAAATTTAGGTATCAGTATGAGAATTAGTGAGAATTAGGATTTTAGATAAAGGTCTATGAGATTTATCCATAAGAGATTAAATAGAACCATCAAATATTTTATTCCAACGCATAAGAGAAGCTTTAGAAATTTTATATTTTCTACAAACAAAACTAACAGAATTACCATTTCTGTTAGTTTTAACGGTATAGTATTGAGAACAAATGAGTAATATATCGTTGGTTGAGTTTTATATTTGTTTGATTTAGTGGTATAATATTATTCATAAGAGAGTTCCTTTATAATTAATTTGTTTGTTGTTTTAATTATATAGGATATTCTCTTTTTTTGTACATTTGGTCTCACATCAATTGTATCATAACATTAAGCTAATTAATACTTTTAAACAGTAATTGTAAAAGTAGTTATAAGTATGTTATAATTATCTTGTAAAATCATACAATTTATACTATCTATAATAGGGGGAAGAAATGAAGAAATTTAGAAAAATTTTGGTTTCAACTTTGGCACTTGTACTGACTTTAGGAATGTTGTCAGCTTGTGGGTCAAAGAAACAAGAAGTAAAAAAATCAGAAGATGGAAAAACCATTATTGAAAAGGTGTCTATCGGATTTGTTCCGTCAAGAGAACCATCGGAAATTGTTACTGCAACAGAACCTTTAAAAACTTTATTGAAAGACCAATTAGTCAAGAGCGGTTTTGATGTAAAAAATATTGATATAACAGTTGGAACGAGTTTTGAAGCGGTTGGAGAAGGTTTGAATTCAGGAACTTTGGATGTAGGTTTTATCCCTGCAGGAACTTATGTTTTATACAGAGACGGTGCAGAAGTTCTTTTAACAGCTACGAGAAAAGGTCTTTCAGTTGACGATAATTCCGCTAAAGTTTGGAATGATAATAAACCAACTAAAAAAACCGACAATCAAGTAACTTCATACAGAGCACTTATTATTGCAGGTCCTTCAGAAAAAGGACAAGAATTAGCTAAAAAAGTTAATTCAGGAGAAAAATTAGCTTGGGAAGATGTTAAAGATTTAAAATGGAGTGTTATGAATCCAACTTCTCCTGCCGGTTATATTTACCCAACTCTTTGGTTAAACGACACTTTCGGAAAAACTATTAAAGATTTAGGTAGTAACGCAATTATCAGTGATTCTTACGGATCTGCTTTTGCAAGACTTGCTTCAGGACAGGTAGATGTTCTTTGTACTTATGCTGACGCAAGAAACGATCAAGAAAAGAAATGGACAGAAAATTATTCAAGAACAGCATCTATTTGGGATGAAACTAATGTTATAGGTGTTACAACTCCTATTTATAATGATACTGTAAGCGTTTCAAAAAAATCTAAAACAGTTACTCCTGAATTTAAAAAAGCATTGGAAAAAGCGCTTATTGAGATTGCTAAAACAGAGGAAGGTAAAAAAGTTATTTCTGTTTACAGCCATGAAGGATATCAACCGGCAAAAGATGCAGATTATGATAATGAAGCGAAAGCTCAAGATATTGTAAAAAAATTAAAATAGTTATTATTTGTTGAATTGTATGAAATTTTAGGGAGAGAGCAATCTCTCCTTTTTTAAACTTAAACGAAATTGGAGAAAATTATGATAGAATTTAAGAAAGTTAGTAAAGTTTATCCTAATGGAACTAAAGGACTTGTAGATGTTGACTTAAAAATAGAGCAAGGAGAATTTGTTGCAATAATCGGACTCTCAGGTTCTGGTAAATCAACCTTAATCAGATGTGTCAATAAGATGCATGAAATTACTTCCGGTGAACTCGTTGTAAATGATATTGATGTAAAGAAAATTAGTGGTAAAGAAATTAGAAAGTTTAGAAGAAATATCGGTATGATATTTCAATCCTTTAATCTTGTTACAAGGACTACTGTAATAAAAAATGTTCTTACTGCATTTGTTCCTGACCTTAAAGGCTTTAGAAAATTTTTTGGAATTTTTCCTAAAGAATGTAAAATAAAGTCTTTGGAAGCACTTGATAAAGTAGATATGCTTGAAAAAGCTTATGTCAGAGTGGATCAGCTTTCAGGAGGTCAACAGCAAAGAGTTGCTCTTGCAAGAGCGTTGGGACAAAATCCACAAATAATTTTGGCTGATGAACCCGTTGCAGCATTAGATCCTGTTACTTCAAATCAAGTTATGACTGATTTTAAGAGAATTAATAAGGAAAATAAAATAACAATTCTTATAAATATTCATGATGTAGAACTTGCACTAAAATATTGTGACAGAGTTATCGGTATAAATAAAGGGAGAATTGTTTATGATGGAAGCTCGAAAAATATTAATAATGAAATTTTAGATAAAATTTACCAAAAAGATTTATTTGTAAGCGGAGAATAAGTATGAAAAATTTATTTGATAAAATATTTCCGAATGAAAAAATAATTTTGAAAAACGGAAAAACAGTTTTAAGACCCAGATCAAAAACTCCTATTATATCTTTATTTGTGATTGTTTTTATTTACATTTCGGCTAAGGTTACGAATTTTAATTTGGAAGTTTTTGAAAATTTCAGTAATTTTTTTGATATCTTAAAAGGTATGTTTCCACCGGATTTAAGTTATACAAAAGAAATATTGACACCACTTGCAGATACGGTAAAAATGTCACTTATCGGCTCTTTTTTAGGGGCTGTATGCTCATTGCCTATTGCGATTTTAGCCGCTAATAATATAATGAAAAATAAGTTTATAAATGGAATTTTCAAATTATTTTTAAGTATATTAAGAACTTTACCTTCTCTTGTAATAGCACTTATAGCTACTTATATTTGGGGGCTTGGTACATTTGCCGGAACTGTTGCAATTTTTGTGTTTTCCTTATCTTATGTCGGAAAACTTCTTTATGAATCAATTGAAAGTGTAGATATGGGTGCATTTGAATGTATGGAATCTATGGGATTTACAAAATTTTATGCATTTAGATATGCGATTTTACCTGTTATTTTGCCTTCATTTATTTCAACTTCATTGTTTAACTTCGAAGGTAATGTAAGATATGCAGCTATATTAGGATATGTAGGTGCAGGTGGAATAGGACTTATTTTAAATGAAAAACTCGGATGGAGAGATTATTCTAAAGTTGGAACTATAATTTTGCTATTGCTTTTAACGGTTTTTATTATTGAAACTATAAGCGAACATTTTAGAGGAAGATTGGAGTAATAGATGAAAAATTTAAAAGTAGAAGAAAAATTAAAAGAAGAACCTAAATCATATATGTATATATTATCAATTATTTTGATTGTTGCAGTTTTATTGTTATGGTCTGCAATGTCAATAAAGAAAGGAGATACTGCCGGTGAATCTTCACGTATTGCAAAAAGTATAATCACTGGTATTTTAAATCCTGATTGGAATTTTTTACTTAGATTAGATAAACAGGGAGTTATGTATTTGTTATTTGAAACAATATGCATTGCATTTTTAGGTACAATAATCGGTGCAATAATTTCCATACCTTTTGCATTTGTTTCTGCAAAAAAAATTGTTTCAAAGTATGTTGCATGGTTTGGAAAAATCTTGACTATGTGTGTTAGAACAATTCCTGCTTTTATATATGGTTTGATGTTTATCGGAGTTACAGGTCCCGGAGCATTGGCAGGTGTTTTTACAATGTCTGTTGTTTCTATAGGTATGGTAACAAAGTTATATATTGATGTTATAGAAGATTTAGATTTTGGAATCATTGAGTCACTTTCTGCTATTGGATGTACAAAAATCGAACAAATAAGATATGGAATTTTGCCTCAACTTTATTCAAAATTAATATCAATTGTTATTTATAGATTTGATATGAATCTAAGAGATGCTGCAGTATTAGGACTTGTAGGAGCAGGAGGTATTGGAGCTCCTCTTATATTTGCTATGAATGCTTATCGTTGGAATGAAGTAGGTTCGATATTGCTCGGTATAATCATTTTAGTTTTAATTATAGAAGTTTTTTCAAATAAAATAAGAAGAAAACTTGCAAGAGGGTATTAATATGGCTTTTACTATTATTTCTACAACAGATGTTCACGGAAATTTACTTGCTTACGACTTTGTAAATTCAATTACATCAAAAAAAGGACTTTCGAGATTTTCAAGTTATCTAAAAAGTAAAAGAGAAAATGAAAAAGTAATATATGTAGATAACGGAGATATTAACCAAGGTACTCCTATTGTGACTTATTCTAATAGTAATATATCACACAATGTTGTTGCTGTTTGTTTGAATTATTTAAATTGTGATTATATAAATATAGGCAATCATGATTTTAATTACGGAAGTGAGTTTTTATATACCTATGTTAAAGAAAATAATGCGGAATGTATAACTCAAAATGTAAAATACAAAGAGAAAAATCTCGGAAATTTTAAAATAATAGAAATTGATGGGAAAAAAGTTGCTTTTATTGGCGTTGTTACCGATTACATTCATAACTGGGAAAATCCTAAAAATTTAGAGAATTTAGAAATATTAAATGTTTTTGATGTTGTAAAAGAAAGTGTTGACAAAGTAAGAAGAGAAGTTGATTATGTTGTGGTATTTTATCATGGAGGATTTGAAAGAGATTTAGAAACAGGAAAACCGACTGAAAATTTAACCGGAGAAAATATCGGATATAAAATGTGTGATGAAATTGATGGAATTGATGTATTAATTACCGGACATCAACACAGAAATTTGGTTGGTAAAATAAAAAATACTGTTGTAATTCAATGTCAGGACGGTTGTTCTAAGTGTATGGAAGTTAATATTGATGATGAAATTTCTGCTAATATTATTGATGTTTCAGAGTATGATATAGATAAAGAATTGGAAAAAAAATTTGATTTAATTCTAAAAGATACTGAACTTTGGCTTGACACTGAAATTGGAGTTTGTAATTTGGAAGATGTTTATATTAAAGATATAAAACAAGCTCAATTGGAAAAACACCCTATAAGTTCTTTTATAAATAAAATTCAAAAAGAGTATATGAACGCAGATATATCTGCTTGTTGTCTTTTTGATGTTATGCCCGGTTTTGGGAAAAATTTAAAGTACAGAGATATAATTTTAAATTATCCGTTCCCTAATACTTTGGTTTTAAAAGAAATGACAGGAGAAGATTTACTTCAATATCTGACACAACTTTCAGACTATTGGGTAGTAAATGATGATAAGATTGAAATAAATCCAAAATTTTTGTATCCGAAAAGAGAAATTTATAACTATGATTTATTGGATGGAATTGAATATACAATAAATGTTTCAAAAATAGGCAAAAATTTTATAACTGATGTCAAAATTAATGGTGAAAATTTAATCTTAGATAAAAAGTATTCACTTGTATTAAATAATTACAGGGCAACGGGCGGAGGAAATTTTTCACTGTTTCCAAAACTTAAAACTTTAAAAGAAGACACAAGAGATATTGCTGATGTTTTGATTGATTATGTAAAGAAACATAATTATATTGAAATTGAAAATAAAAAGAATATTAAATTAAAAATAGTTTAAAAAACGCTTATTAAAGCGTTTTTTATTTGTATTAAAGAAAACTATGTGAATATAATTTGATATATAAAACTTGGAAAATAAAGAGTATTTTTTAAGGCTTTGACATTTTTTATTTTTGTTGATATAATCAATTGCAAGAAAAGGTTATTTTTTTAAATATATAAGATTGTTATATAAGGAGGCTATATCTCATTGAAAAAGTCTAAATTTTATTTACCGATTGAGTTAAAAACTTCTAATGTGATTTTTCTTTGTGTTTTTTCGCTCATTGTGTATTTAATTTCACTTATTTTTCCGTATATTTTTAAATATGTGCTTGATAATGTGGAGGATATTAAGAGTGAAAAACTATATTCGTACATATTAGGTATAATTTTATTTGCCTTTTTTTCACATGGACTAAGTTACTTATGTGATTACCTAAATCAGATTTTTTGTAACAAAACTGCTTTGAGATATCAAAAAGAAATTGTAAAAAAGATTTCTGCGATAAATACACCGGATTATGAAGCAATGAACAAAGCAAAGGTTTTAAATCTTTTGAATTATGATATTGCAGTGATTTATACATATATTAATTTAAAAATAGATTTGGTTGTTGATGCAATAAAGATTTTTGTTGTAGCGCTCATATTACTTAGAATTAATTATATTCTTGCAGGAATAACGTTTCTTTTAATTCCTATTTATTATCTTGGAAATTACTTTAACAAAAATAAAATGGAAAAATTAGCGAAAGAGCAAGTTTTACTTGGAGATAAGAGTTTTGAACAAGCTCAAGATGTTGTTTCAAAAAAAACAAGTATTGAACTTTTTAAGGCGTGGAAATTATTTTTTAAAAAATTTAACCGTATGTCAGAAGAGTATTGGAAAGTTACTGGGATAAAGCATAAATTTTTAATTTTAAATATGGAATTTCCAAAGTTTATTTCAACTTTAAGTCCTTTTGTGGTTTTAATTTTGGGGGCAAGTTTTGTTCATAGGGGAGTTTTTACGATAGGAACTTTGATTATGTTTTTACAATATGCTAAAATGATTTACACTCCGATAACATCAATTGCCAACTTAAAGGCAAATGCAAATGCTTCGATTGCAAGTTTTGAAAGAATCAGAAATTTTTTAAACTATGAAAATGAAGAAAATAATTATTCAAAACTTTTTGTAAAACAAGAAATTCCAATAGAAATTAAAAATGTTGAAATTACAAATGCTAATGGTGAATTATTGTTTAAAATAGAGGACTTTAAAATTTCTAAAAACGGTCTTTATATTTTGAAAGGAGATAACGGAACAGGTAAAACTACACTTTTAAATTTACTTGCAGGTGTTTATTCGGTAAGTCAAATTAAAGAAAAAGACGGATATTTTAGAATAGCGGAAAATCAAAAAGAGGAAATTTCTTATTTGTATAATCCTGCAATGTTATTTAACGGAACTGTTAAAGAAAATATAGTCTTATCCGAAACGGAGAGTGAAAAACAGATTTCAAAGATGAGAAATCTTTTAAGAAGATTTAATGCAAAAGATGAGAATTATGAAGTTAAAACTACTCCTGCTAATCTTTCGCTCGGAGAACAGCAAAAATTGTTTTTGATTAGGACTTTTATGCAAGAAAAAAATATTATTTTGCTTGATGAACCGTCAGCTAATTTAGATGTTGATTCAAAAGTTATCCTGAGGGATTTTTTAAAAGAGCAAAAAGAAAATCATATAATAATTTTGATTGCTCACGATTTACTTTATGAAAAAATTTCAGATGAAATTTATAATATAAGTAATAAAAATTTAGTTAAAACAAAATATATTTGAACTTAAGGGATATGATTTAATCCATATTGTTTTATAGTAAATTTATTTTATTTACTAATCGTATATTGTAAAATTAAGTTAGACTGATATGAAAAAACATCTCAAATAGGTTAAATAAAATAGTTAAGCTAAAAACTAAAGAATAATTTAAAAAACGCTTCTAAAGCGTTTTTTATTTGTTTTAAGTCGGTTGTTAATTTATACTATTTGTGTTAAACTTATGGAAAGAGATGCTTATTGAATAAAGAAACGAGGTGTTTGTTGTGGAAGAAAATAAAACTACAGTTATAAAAAAGACAGTTAAGTCAGGAATTACTTTTGGAAGTGCATTGGCTATGGTAATAAGTTATGCAACTTGGAAATCAATCGGTTGGGCAATTTTCCATGGATTACTTAGTTGGGGTTATGTAATATATTTTATTTTAAGATATTAAACAGAATATTTTAAGTAAATAATTTAATATTTGAAACTTTATACAGTATTCATTGGAAATTTCATTTTAATCCCGGAATAGGAGGAAATATTATGAACAGGAAAATAAAATCAAAAGTAATAGGATTTAGAACAGTAGATGGAGCGGGGGTTAACCTTGTAAGAGTTTTGGGACGTGATAATGTTACAGAATTTGATCCGATATTGATGTTGGATTCTTTTGATAGTACAAATCCAAGTGATTATGTTGCAGGTTTTCCTATGCATCCTCATAGAGGAATCGAAACTATAAGCTATTTGTATAAGGGAAAAATGGTTCATAGTGATACGCTTGGAAATGAAGATAGTATTAGTGATGGAGAAGTTCAGTGGATGAATTCCGGTTCGGGAATTGAACATGAAGAAAAAATACCTGCATCTGAAAGATTACTTGGGGTACAACTTTGGCTAAATTTACCTGCTAAAGATAAAATGAGTAAACCAAGTTATAATCATATTAAGAGAGCGGATATTAGAGAGATTGAATTTGAAGGTGGAATGCTCAGATTGTTAGCGGGAAAATATAAAGATCATATGGGTTATCAAGGTGAGTATCTTCCTTTAGATTATTATGATGTTCATTTGAATGGTAATTCAAATATAGTAATTGATACACCGTATAATGACTCTGTAATGATTTTTACACTTTTAGGAGATGTTTGTGTTGGCGGAGAAATTATAAAAGAAAAAACAGCAGTAAAATTAACTGAGGGTAATAGTTTGGAAATAAAAAGCACTGATAAACCTGCACAAGTTCTTTTTATAAAATCTATTAGGCTAAACGAACCGATTGCGTGGGCAGGTTCTATTGTTATGAATTCAAATGAAGAGTTAAAAGAAGCCTCTTATGATTTAAAAAACGGAACTTTTATAAAAGAAAAAATAGAATTTAAATCTTAAATTAAAATAACAAATTTTAAATTTAAACTGTACTTTTATTTATTGATTGTACAGTTTTTTTATTGCAAAAGTTTAAAATAATTTTCTAAAGTAAAATGATAATTTAGTTAATAAATAAATCGATAAATTTTTTAATTTATGAAAATAAACATATTTAAAAGGTTTCAAAGGTATAATTATGCATTAATTTCACGCTTTAAAACAAGAGTTTAAAAATCAAATATTCAAATAATATATTTTAAATTGCATATTTTATAGCGTTTATATTTGAAAAGTTAATAAAAACAAAATAAATAATATTTAAAAAAAATAATAATTATGTTGATTTTTTAAAAATATTAGTGTAAAATATATTCATATTTTTAGGAGGTATTTATGAAAAAGAAAATTTATTCATTTATTTTGGCAATCATATTTGTTCTGAATATTTTACCGACAAATATCGTTGCACATGATTTACCGTTGGATTTTGTGAAATCTTATGGAGAAGATGAAGAAACGGTGCGTATAATTGTACAAGTTTCAAAGAAATATGATATAAATACTGTTAAGAAAAAAGTTTTACAGTATAAAAACACTACATTAAAAAAGGAATTTGATTTGTTAATTTCAGGTTTTTCTGTAGAAATTCCAAGTTCATATGTAGGGTTAATTAAAAAAATACCCGGTGTAGAAACTGTTACTAAAACTACGCTTTATTATCCTACTATGGCTTCAAGTAAACTGCTTACACAATCAATTCAAGCGAGCAAAAATTTTTCAAATAATGGAGAAGGAATGGTTGTTTCTATTATTGACTCAGGAATTGATGTAAAGCATAAGGATTTACAAACTTTAACTAATCCGGAAAAGGCAAAAATTAAAACTCCGTTTCCTTTGGGAGAAAATAATAAAGATACAGAATTTACTTTAAAAGTTCCTTACGGATATAATTTTGCGGATGATAGTTATCTTGTAAAAGGTTTAGAGTCCAATCACGGGATACATGTTGCGGGAATTGTTGGAGCTAATGGTAGTGATGAAGAAGTAGAAAATAAATTAGCAATTGATGGTGTTGCAAGCGAGGTTCAACTTTTAGCAATGAAAGTTTTTAGTAATGACCCTAATAAAAAAGGAGCATCTGATGATGATATAATTGCTGCGATAGAATCTTCTGTAGAACATCATGCCGATATAATAAATATGTCTTTAGGTTCTGCGAGTGGATTTATGGACGATACAAATCCGGTTCAAAGAGCAATAAATGCCGCACAGGAAAAAGGGGTTTTAGTTGTGGTTGCTGCAGGTAATGATACTGCTAATTTTGCTAAAAATACAAATACTGCAAAAACACAAAATTTGTATGGAAGAGATGATTTTGGGTTGGTTAGTTCTCCTTCCACCGCAAAAGGTGCATTATCAGTTGCATCATACGAAAATACTCATAAATTTGTTAATTTTCTTTCCTTTAATGCTGAAGGGAATTTAAAGCAATTTGAATATAAAATTGCACAGGGCAGTTATGCTAAAGAAGTTGCTAATATGATTTATGTAAATAAAGGTAAGCCTGAAGATTATACCTCAGTAGGTAGTTTGAATGGAAAGTTTGCATTAATTGAAAGAGGAGATATTACTTTTGTTCAAAAAGTTATAAATGCAAAGAATAATGGTGCAGGTGGGGTTTTAATTTTTAATAATGAAGATTCGGAAATGAATGGGATGGTTCTTACAGGAGCTCCAAAAGATATGTTTGTTACAAGTGCAAATAGAAATGTCGGACTTGAAATAAAGCAAGCATTAGAAAAAAATTCAAATTTAGAAGTTAAATTTAATAAAACTCTAACTCAAGTTGAAAGTTCTATAGCAAATGACTTTAGTTCATTTACTTCATGGGGAACGACAAGTAATTTGGATTTTAAACCTGAATTATCCGGAATCGGAGGGAATGTTTATTCATTAGATAATGACAATGGGTATGTCATGGAAAATGGAACTTCTATGGCAACTCCGCATGTTGCAGGAGCGAGTGCAATAGTATATTCTCAATTAAGAAAAGATTTACCCGGTATTGACAACTATGCAGTTTTTGTTAAGAAAACTTTGCTTAATACTGCAAAAATTATGACAGATAATAATTATGAAGAAAAATTACCTTTTTCTCCAAGACGACAAGGTGCAGGACTTGTGCAAACAGAAGATGCAATTAAAAACCGAGTATTAGCATCTTATGAGAATGAAAACGGAGATGCGGTTGGTGCATTAAGATCTTTTTCGGGAGCTAAAACTTTTAATGTGAGTTTAAAAAACTATGGAAATGATACAGTTACATTTGATGTACAGGCAGGAAAAGTAATTACTACTGCAACGGTTAATGATTTTGTTAAAGAAGTTGAAAGCTCTGCAAATATAAAATCAAATGTTACAAAAGTTACTCTTTTGCCTAATCAAATTAAAAATGTTGAATTTACATTAGACGCATCAACTGTTACAAATGATTTTGTAGAAGGATTTATAGAATTTAAATCAAAAAACGAGAAGCAACCTTCGATTCATTTTTCATATATGGGTTATGTTGGAGATTGGAATTTTGAAAATGCTTTTGATAAATTGGATGTCGAAGAAAATAAAGGGCAAACTTTGTATTCTGATACAAGGCTTGTAACAATATTAAAAGATCCTCTTAATCCATTTGATCAAGGTGTTATTGTTCCTTTGGGAGTTGAAGTTTCTCCTAAAATGGAAGAAGTTACTCCTTCACAAAATAATTTTGCAATTTCTCCAAATGGAGATGGTTTTGCAGACGTAGCAATTCCACAAATCGGTATTCTCAGAAATTTAGAAAATGTTGTGTTTAATGTATTGAATTCTGAAAAGAAAGTTGTAAGAAAAATCGGTGGAGTAGATTTTGTTCGTGAACAGTCTCTTTCAAATTATCAAGACAGAGTTTCAAAAAATATGCAGTTTGTAACTTATCCTTATATTGAAGGTCTTTGGGATGGGTTATTATATGATAGTAAATTGGGAGGACTTGATGTCGCAAAGGATGGACAATACTATATTCAGGCTTTAGGTAGATTAAATAAAGATTTACCATATCAAGAATTGCTTTTCCCTGTAAAAGTTGATACTGTAAAACCAAAAATAGAAATAATAAAAACGACTGATAATTTAAATTATACATTGACAGATAAGGGAAAAGAAGTTACATTTAAAGTCAGTGATGAAACAGGAATAACATCAGTTTATGGTAAAGTTGGGAAAACACGATATGAAGCGATAAAACAAGAAAACGGAACTTATAAAATAGTAATACCATATAATATTGAAGTTTCAGAAAGATTGGATATATTTGCTAATGATTATGCATTTAATGAAGTCAGATATTCTGTTGATAATATTGTTGGAAATGATATCAGCATAACTAATTGGAAAAATGTAATAGATAAGAAAATTGGTATAATGGGAAATTCGGTAATTGGAAAAACAAAAAATGAAAATACTAAGTATATTTCGTTTAAGTTTGTTGATAAGAAATCAAAAGAAGAAACTAAAACAAAAGACTTTGTTGTTAGATTTAATAATTTTGGTGTAGATACAAATTTTACTTTGTCAAAAGAAGCTAAGTATGATGCATATGTAATAGAAAAAAATGACCAAAAAGAAATAATCAAAGAAACATCGTTAGGACTTTTGATATATGATTATACCGCTCCGACTGTTACATTTAATTATTCCGATAAAATAACAGATAAAGCATTACAAAAAAATCCGTTAGAGAGTAAAGCGAAGAATTATGTTGAATATACTATGAAATTAAATTCTGACGGGACAGCAACATACACAGGAAAAGTGTCGGATAATGTTTTTGAACCAAATGAGTTAACACTTACGATAGGAAGTAGAGAAAATAAAGTTTCCATTCAAAAAGACGGAACTTTTACTTACAAATTAAAGACACCGTCAATAGAACATTTTGATTTTATAAATGTGTCCCAACCAAATTCAACAAATAATTCTGATGTAAGCACAACAATAGAAGGGCTTGATTTAGCAACAAGTCCTGTTGTAAAAACAAGAGGAAAAGAACGTACATACGTTGTAACTAAATATATTCCTTCTACTGAAGAAGTCAAATCAGTTGAAGCTCCTTTTAAATTAACCATAGCAAGTAAGTATATACTTGGACTTTCAAACATTAACTCTACAGTAGGAGATACTGTTGTTGAAAGAGCAGGAAAATATTATTTTAAAATTGATGGTTTTACAAATAAAAGTGACAATGTGGTTTTTGTTGACGGACAATTGGCATCTGTAAACAAAACTGTTGATAATGGAACACATTTCGTAAAAGAAATAGAAATTGTTGAAGGAATAAATGATGTAAATATTAGAATTGAATCTAAAGATTCTACTTTGTTAGCAGATACAAAAGTAAGAGTAATTTTTGATAAGCAGTTACCTAATTTTGTTTTAAAAACTCCTACTCAAGATAAATTTAAAACTGAAGAAACCACTAACGAAAAAGGCGAAAAGTCAGAAACGGTTTATATTGAAACTTGGGAAGATGTTTTAGAATTTACAGGTAAAATTTCTGATAACGGATTTGGTTATAATTTAACTATAAATAATGATTATGTTGTTGGAAATAAAAATTCTTCGGTTTTTGGAGATTCTAAATACGGAAATAACAAAAAAGAGTTTAAAAAACAAGTTAGAGTAAATGACGGAGATACTGTTCTTATTAATCTTGAAGATAATTTTGGAAACAAAAAAGAACTTAAATATGTAATTAGAAAAATTGAAAAACCATTTAAAGAAAATGTTGTTTTAGTAGACAGTATCGAAAAAAATGTTGGGGACACTTTAGATGTTTCGGAATTAATAAAAGAAAATCCTGATAATTATGATTTACAATTTGTTGAACAACCTGATTTATCAAAGGCAGGAAATACTATTGTAAAGTTGAGAATAATTTATGATTCTGATAATATTGTTGAAAAAGAAATTCCTCTTACAATAATAGAAACAATTGAAGAAGTTACAGAAGACAATAAAAAATCTGATGAGGTTTTGGAAAATAATGAAGATACTTCTTTATCTAAAAATTTAGAAAATGAAATAATTTCATTAACTGACTTTGCTACTAAATCAAGTATTAAAGGTAAAAAAACAATTTTAGATGGAGGAAAATTCATTGTAACAAGAGAAGACGGAGAAAATGATAAACTTCCTAACAGTGATACTACAACTTACAAGTTTGTTTTGAGAAAAGGTGAAGAAAGTATAACAAAATTTGACGAAAAAGTTACTGTTAGCTTTCCTTTAGATAAATATAATTTAAAAAATATTTACATTGTTAAAGATGGAAATTTAGAAAAGGTAGAATATAAAGTTGAAAAAAATGACCTTTATAGTTATGTAAGTGTTGATTTGTCAGAACTTTATGATGTAGTTGTTGAATATGAGATAAAAGAGTTGCCTGATGTTATTAAAGAAGACGACGTTAAGCTGGAAATTGATGAAACTTTAAAAACAGAAGAAGTAAATAGTTCCAACAAAGACGATATAAAAACGGAAACAAAAGATATAAAAACAGATAAACCTGTGACTAAGGAAAATAAACAAGGATTAGTTAAAACTAATGTTTCCGGTATGTCTTATTTGTTATTGTCGCTATTCGCTTTTGGTGCTATAATATCATCTAAAAAGAAAAAATAATTAAAGGTTGTATTGATTTAAAAACGGGATAATTTATTTTTGTAGAATTATTCCGTTTTTTATTTTTAAAATTCATAAATTAAATGTTGTCAATAAAAAAACTGTTAAAATTTATGTTAATAATTATTTTTATTGGGTATATTCAAATTATTAAATTTTAGGAGACAGTTATGGACTTTGAATATGCTAAAGTTATTAAAAGTGATTTATCGGATATTGATTCAGCAGTAAGTTTGTTGTTAAATGAATTGTCGAATGTTGTAAGAGATGAAGAGATGATGTTTGATATAAGATTGGTCATAAACGAAATAATTATAAATAGCTATGAACATGGGAATAAATGCAATAAAGAAAAAGGAATAGATATAAAAGTTTGTGTTAATATGGATTGTATACATATAAAGGTTAAAGACGAAGGTGACGGAATAAATTATGTTTTTAATGAAGACGGTAAAATTAATTTGACTACCTCAGGTCGTGGACTTAGAATTGTAAAAAATTTGGTTGATAAATTAGAAATTAATTCTAATGAAATAAGTGCAGTTATAATAAAAAAATAATTTTTTTTAGTTTTAAAAGCAAGGATTTAGGAAAAGCCTTGTTTATTTTTTAGATTTTTTATGATAATTTGTATTGTATTTTTTTGTAGATATGATATAATGTAGTTGTACAGGCGATTTGTACAAAAAATATGAGGAGGTATTGGTTATGAGAATGTTACCAAAAACTAATAGTTTATTAATTGTTTTGATAGTTGTTTTGGTATTCGGATTTTTCTATTTCGTACCGGTAGGTCTTTGGATTACTGCCTTGTTCAGTGGAGTAAAGGTAAAAATTTCGAATCTTATCGGGATGAAACTTAGAAGAGTACGAGCTTCAAAGATAATTTATCCTTTGATTAAAGCTACTAAGGCAAATGTTGACATTAATATTTCTGAATTAGAAGCACATTATTTAGCAGGTGGGAATGTAAACAACGTAGTTGATGCTTTAATTGCGGCACAAAAGGCAAATATTGAATTGACTTTCGAAATGGCTACAGCTATCGACCTTGCAGGACGTGATGTGTTGGAGGCGGTACAAGTAAGTGTAAATCCAAAAGTAATTAACACACCTAAAATAGCAGCTGTTGCTATGAATGGAATTGAAGTAATAGTTATGGCAAAAGTAACTGTTAGAGCTGATATTTCAAGACTTATAGGTGGTGCAGGAGAAGAAACTATAATCGCAAGAGTTGGCGAAGGTATAGTAACTACTGTCGGTAGTGCCGAAAGACATAGTCTTGTACTTGAAAATCCTGATGCAATTTCTGAAACTGTTTTGAAAAAAGGGTTGGATTTAGGAACTGCATTTGAAATTTTATCGATAGATATTGCTGATGTTGATATCGGTAGAAACATAGGGGCTCAATTGCAAGCCGATCAAGCTGAGGCTGACAAAAAAATTGCTCAAGCTAAGGCTGAGGAAAGACGTGCAATGGCTGTTGCCGTTGAACAAGAAAATAAGGCTAAGATTGAAGAAATGAAAGCTAAGGTTGTTGAATCTGAAAGTAAGATTCCTCTTGCTATTGCGAAAGCATTTGAAGATGGAAATATTACTGTGTATGATTACGAAAAAATTAAAAATTTACAATCTGATACAAAGATGAGAGAATCTCTATCAGAATAGAGGTGATTTTATGAAAAAATCAAATGATTTTTCATCATATTTTGAAAAAATCAAATCAGATTTAAATAATTTAATGAATGAAATTTCTGAATTTGAAAATAATACCGGTAAAGATAAATCTTTGAAAAAATCAAAGAAAAACAGTAAGACTGTTAAAAATAAATCTTACGGATTTGAAAGTGCTGAAGGGAAATCTAAAATGACATCCTCTATGGAGGGGGTTGGTTATGAAGGTGTGTCAATGGAAGGAAAATCTATGATGACTTCTTCTATGGAAGGTAAAAGTATGATGAATAATTCCTTTGACGATAAAGATAAAATTTTTGAAGAGTCAAGTATGTATTTAAATAAAAAAATACAACGAAAAAATAAAAGACTTAAATTGGAAGATAAAAGTAAATTATCTGATGCGATAATTTTATCGGAAATTATTGGAAAGCCTAAAGCATTAAGATAAAAATAAGGACGTTTGTTAGAATGTTTATTCTGCATAACGTCCTTTTAATTTTTTAATTTTTGAATTTTATTACATACTTAGAAATAATACTTATTTTATCTCCTGATTTTAGCTCTATGGATTCTTTTCCTTTATCGAAATACATTTTATTTCCATTTATTACAATATTAGATTCTTCAGGAATGTCAAATTCGTATTTGCCTTCTTTTAAATCTTCACCGACATCAAAATTTCCTGATGGAAGGTAACCGAGTTTATTGTAATCAATATTATCTTTAAATATAATTCCGTTCATATTTTCTAAAATTACAGTAGAAGTTTTATCTTTTGAAAATTTTATTCTATGATAAAATGGGAAGTCCTCCGCATCTACAGACTCATATTTGACATTTGACTTTGTATCATCATAGGATATATTACCTTTTCCATGTACTTGAATAATATAATTTCCTTCGTCTAACTTTAAATTTTGTAAAGTTGTTGACGGATTTAGAGAAAATTCTTCAACTTTTATTTCGTTAGAAGATTCTTTTTTAAAATTTATTATATATTCTTTTTGCATTTTCATTTCTTTTCTAAGTCTTATTATATCTGATTCAAAAGTCAATTCCACATTTGGATATTCTTTTTTATATTCAGTATAAGTTACTAATATTTTTTCGAATTTATCTTTTTCGTCATCAGACAATTCAGTGTAAGATTTTTTTAAAATAGCTGTTTCATTGGAATTTAAAGAAAATTGTGTTTTAGAATTTTTAATTTCATGATTCAATTTATCTACAGTTTTAGAACCGCTTGTTCTACAAGAAACTAATAAAAAAGAACATATAATTATAATGTAAAAAAATTTATTTTTCATAAAAAGCTCCTCAAAACTTATATTTACATATTTTTTTCACATTTATTATAGCATATTTTATAATTCTTTACAAAAATATTTTTTAATGTGGTTGCTTTATTTTCACATTTGTGTTATTATAAATAATGTAATATAAAAATATTACATATTTCCTATAAGTATTGGAGGATAAAAGGATATGAAGGGAACTGTAAAATGGTTCAATGCAACTAAAGGATTTGGATTTATTTCTACTGAAAATGGAGAAGATGTATTTGTACATTATTCAGCATTAGAAGAAACAGGTGAATTTAGAACTTTAGATGAAGGACAAGCTGTTGAGTTTGAAATAGTTGACGGTGCAAAAGGTCCTCAAGCTTCTGGTGTTGTTAAATTATAGATTATAATTTTAATTGGAAGTAATCCCCTATATAATAATAGGGGATTTTTAAGTTAAGGAGAAATTTATGGCTAAGATATTGAGATGTATTGATGAACATAATTCTATGCGATTTTTTTTCGCATTTACTGATGATGTTGTTAGGGAATTTAAAAGAGTACAAAAATCAAGTATTTCTTCTGATATAGAAATGGGAAAAATTTTAACAATGAATACTCTTTTATATTCTGATTTAAAAAATAATACGGATAGTATTGATATAAAATTAAAAACTAACGGAAAGTGCGGATTGATAATTTCAAAATTATATAACGGTTCTTTCGTTACAGGTTATTTAGAAAATAAAACTTTGGAAAAGTATGATAAAATTTATAAAATAGGGAAAGTTTCAAAAGATTTTATTGGTGATAAAGGAATTATTGTAATAATAAAGGATTTAGGTCTGAAAACTCCTTATATCGGGCAGACGAATATTATTTCTGAAAACTTGAGTGAAAATTTCAGTAATTACTTTACAAGTTCAAATCAAACTTTAACAAATGTACATTTAGATGTGAAACCTTTTAAAAATGAATATGTTTCTTTTGGTTTTATGATGGAGCTTTTACCTAATTATACTGAAAAAGATTTGTCGCAATTTAAGATTTATTCGGATATGTTTAAGGAAGAGTTGGACAATTACATTAACGGAAATTTTAAAGATGTAAGTTTTTACGATTATATTTGTTCAATATTGGATATTTTTAAGATTAGAATAACTGAAGAAAAAATTATTCATTATAAGTGTAGTTGTAATGATGAAAAGATAGATGATATGCTTTTGAGTCTTGGGAAAAAGGAACTTGATGATATAATAAATGAAGGCAAAGATATAGAAATTGCTTGCAACTTTTGTGATAAAAAGTATGTCAGAACTAAAGAAGATATAATCAGAATACTAAAAAATTTGTAAAATTTGGAGAAATATGAAAAAAATAGATTTATTAGATGACAATATTTATAAAAATTTATTCAGGCTTTCGTTACCTATTATGATAACGTCATTTATACAGATGTCATATACTCTTATGGATACGTTTTGGGTTGGGAAACTCGGGACGGAAGCGATAGCGGCTGTTGGAATTGTTGCTTTTATTATGTGGTTTGCTAATTCTTTAGTTTTAGTTTCAAAAACCGGAATTGAAATAGGTGTAGCTTACAGTATAGGTGCAAAAGATGACAGACAATTTAGAAAATACATTGATACGTCTTTTGTTATAAATTTAGCTATGTCAACTACTTTTGGACTTCTATTATTTATATTCAGAACGGAAATTATTGCTTTTTTTAATATGAAATCGTCAATAGTATTAGCTAATGCGGATAAATATTTAAAAATTGTTCTTTTAGGAATGCCGTTTACATTTTTAAATCCTGTTTTTTCAGGTATATTTAACGGATCGGCTAATAGTAAAGTTCCATTTATTGCAAATTCTTGCGGACTTTTTATAAATATAATTTTAGATCCTTTATTGATTTATGGTTTTTTTGGATTTCCTGAATTAGGAATCAGTGGAGCGGCATTTGCGACAACTTTTTCACAAATGGTTGTGACTTTTATATTTTTGATTTTTGCGATTAAGGATTCTAAAATTTTAAAAGGGTTTAATATGCTCAAAAATTTTGATTATTCGGTATTTAAAGAAGTATTAAAACTTGGAATACCTACTGCATTTAAATCGTGTATATTTGCATTTATATCTACTGTCTTATTAAGAATAATTGCAAATTGGGGAGAGAGTGCTGTTGCAGCAGAAAATGTTGCTGTTCAGATTGAGGCGATTAACTGGATGACTGTTGAAGGATTTTCTATTGCTCTTTGTGCACTTGTTGGTCAAAATTACGGTGCAAAAAATTATAAAAATATTACAGACGGTTATAAAAAAGGACTTAAAATTATATTGTCAATTGGAATTTTTTGCTCTTTCTTTTTGTATTTTTCTTCCGATTATATAATGAAATTATTTATAAAAACGGACCTAAATACAATAAATATGGGAATTAGTTATCTTAAAATTTTAGCTTTTTCTGAAATATTTTTAGCTTTGGAAATTGGAATTTCAGGTATGTTTAATGGGTTAAAAAATACGAAAACTCCTACGATAATAAGTACACTTTGTAATGCGCTTAGAATTCCGCTTGCATATTTAGTTTATTATAACGGACTTTCAATAGAGTATATTTGGTTTGTAATTTCATTTTGTACATTTTTAAAAGGAATGTCGAATTTTATTGCATTTAAGTATTTTATAAAGAAAAATTTTGACTTTTCTTTATAAAACTATTGAAAAAAAATAGATTTTGTGTTATAGTATTTTTATTATTTTTATTTTATAAAATTGTTGATTAAAAGTAGTAAATAAAACGAAATTCAAAGAGAGCTGTTGGTTGGTGTTAAACAGTAATTTTATTTTATTGAACTTGTTTATGAAATGTTTATGCCGTTGATTACGTTATAATCAAAAAGTGAGTGTATACTAATTAGAGTGGTACCGCGGAAATAACAACTTTCGTCTCTTTGTGAGACGGAAGTTTTTTTATTTTTTATTATAAAACAGCAAGTTTTAATTTGTTATTTGATTAAATATATCTATGGTAAATAAAATTTTTATTGTCAAATTTTAAAATTAAAATATAAATCGGATTTTGGAGGTATTTATGAAAAATTATAATCCTAAAGAAATTGAAAAAAAATGGCAAGATATATGGGACGAAAAAAAGCCATTTAAATCAGAAATTAATGATAAGAAAAAGTTTTATGCTTTGATTGAATTTCCTTATCCGTCAGGACAAGGACTTCACGTTGGTCATCCAAGACCTTACACTGCAATGGATGTTGTAAGCAGAAAAAGAAGGCTTCAGGGAGAAAATGTACTTTTTACAATGGGTTGGGATGCTTTTGGACTTCCAACTGAAAATTATGCTATGAAAAATAAAATTCATCCTGAAGAAGTTACTAAAATGAATATTAAAAATTTTAAAAAACAATTAAAAAGTATTGGCTTTTCTTTTGATTGGGACAGAGAAATAAATACAACAGATCCTAATTACTACAAATGGACTCAGTGGATTTTTATGAAAATGTTTGAAAAGGGATTGGCTTATAAAACAGAAATGCCGATAAATTTTTGTACATCTTGTAAAGTTGGACTTTCAAATGAGGAAGTGGTAGGAGGTTGCTGTGAAAGATGTGGTGGAGAAGTAATTCATAAGGTTAAAAATCAATGGATGTTAAAAATAACCGAATATGCAGATAGACTTATCGATGATCTTGAAGATGTGGATTTTATTGATAGAGTAAAAACACAACAAATAAATTGGATTGGAAGAAGTTATGGAATGGAAGTTAAATTTAAACTTAAAAATGTTGATGATACACTTTTAGTCTATACTACAAGACCTGATACAATTTTCGGAGCGACTTATATGGTAATTTCTCCGGAGCATCCTTTTTTAAATAAATATGTTGAAAAAATAAAAAATATTTCTGAAATTAATGATTATATTAAAGAAGTTGAGAAAAAATCCGAGTTTGAAAGAACTGAAATGAATAAGGATAAAACCGGAGTTAAAATTGATGGATTAAGTGCTGTAAATCCATGTACAAATAAAGAAATCCCTATTTTCATTTCAGATTATGTTTTAATGACTTATGGAAGTGGGGCTATAATGGCAGTTCCTGCACATGATACAAGAGATTTTGATTTTGCAAAAAAATTTGGTTGTGATATTGTAGAAGTTGTAAGCGGTGGAGAAAATGTTCAAGAAAAACCATACACTGATACTGAAACAGGTATAATGGTAAATTCAGATTTTTTAAATGGACTTTCTGTAAAAGATGCAAAAGAGAAAATTTTTGAATATCTTTCAAAAATAGGAATAGGAAATAAAAAAACTAATTTCAAACTTAGAGATTGGGTCTTTTCAAGACAAAGATATTGGGGAGAACCGATTCCGTTGGTAAATTGTGAAAACTGTGGTTGGGTTGCGATTCCTGAAGAAGAATTACCGCTTAAATTACCGGAATTGGAATCTTTTGAACCTACGGAAACAGGAGAATCTCCTCTTTCAAAAATTGATGAATTTGTTAATTGTACTTGTCCTAAATGTGGAGGAAAAGCAAAAAGAGAAACTGATACAATGCCACAATGGGCAGGTTCTTCTTGGTATTATTTAAGATATATGGATCCTAATAATGATAAAGAAATTGCAAGTAAAGAAGCACTTGATTATTTTGGACCTGTTGATTGGTATAACGGTGGAATGGAACATACTACATTACATTTGTTGTATTCAAGATTTTGGCATAAATTTTTATACGATATCGGTGTTGTTAGTACCAAAGAACCTTATTTAAAGAGAACTTCTCATGGAATGATACTTGGCGAAAACGGAGAAAAAATGTCTAAGTCAAGAGGAAATGTAATAAATCCTGACGAAATGATAGATAAATACGGTGCAGATGCTCTTAGATGTTATGAAATGTTTCTTGGAGATTTTGAAAGAAGTGCTTCATGGTCTGACGGTGGTATAAACGGGTGCAGGAAATTTTTAGAAAGAGTTTGGAAACTTCAAGATATTACAAATTCATCAAAAGAAATTACAAAATCTTTGGAAAAATCAATTCATAAGACAATTAAAAAAGTAAGTCAAGATTTTGAAACTTTAAAATTTAATACTGCAATAGCTCAACTTATGACTTTAATCAATGAATATTATTCACTTGGAGAAATAAGTGAGAAAGATTTAAAGATATTTTTGATTTTGTTAAATCCTGTTTCTCCTCATATTACAGAAGAAATTTGGGAAAATATGAAATTTGATGACTATATCTTTTCTCAAACTTGGCCACAATATGATGAGTCTAAAACAATTGATACAGAAATTGAAATGCCGATTCAAATAAACGGAAAAGTGAGAGCAACTTTAACTATTTCAAAAGATGCAAAGTTTGAAGACTTTAAAGAAGAATTGTATGAAAATGAAAGTGTTAGAAAATTTGTGGAAGGGAAAAATATTGTAAAAGAAATATTTGTTCCCGGTAAAATTTGTAACATAGTTATAAAATAAAAATTTCAAATTGAAAATTAAAAATTCCTCAAGGTTAATCTTGAGGAATTTGTTTTTTTAATAATTTTTTTACTATTAAAGGAACTAAAAATGCGGATGCGATTATTTCTGCAACTCCATTTGAAAGTGCAATTCCGATTAAAAATTTTGCAGGATTTATTTTAAGTACATCATATATTTGTTCGGCACAAAAAATATAAGCAAAAAACAATACTCCGAAAGTATTGACTAATGTTCCGAGAATTGAAGGAATTATAACGGTGAGTATATTATCTGTATATTTTTTGATAAATTTATATGAAAAATAAGATATAATTCCTATCATTGCACGTGGAAGTACAGAAACAAATGGGTTTATAAACATAAAAGACAATGGACTAACGCCAAGTAAATGTTGACAAAATGAAAATAAACCGAATATAAATCCTACAAAAAGAGAAACTAACGGACCTTCGGTTAATGCAATAATGATAATTGGGATATGTACTGTTGTTACTCTTATAGCACCTATGGGTATAAATCCCAAAGGAGAAAGTGATAATATGATTACTAAGGCACTTAGAATTCCTATTTTTGCAATTGATTTTGTTGAAATGTTTTTCATTATTAATACTCCTTAAATTGTTATAATAAGTCGCAACTATTATAACATAAATTTTAGAAATTTTAAAATACAATTTATGGTCTTTAAGTTGATGTAAATGGAGAGCTTTATTTGCAAAATAGTATTAAAAAGTGTTATAATATAGTAAAATTTTAGAGAATGGAGGTAGATTATGAAACCAGTTATTATAGGGATTTCCGGAAGTATTTTAGTTAATAAGGGAGATACTTTTTCAGGATATAAAAGAGCATATGTTAATCAAGATTATGTTGAATCTGTTTTAAGAGCAGGAGCAATTCCTTTTATTATACCTTTTAATGAGGATTTAGAAATTACAAAACTTATGGTAGAAAAAGTTGATGGAGTAATTTTGTCAGGTGGTCACGATGTAGAACCGTCAAATTATGGAGAAAATCCTTTGAAGAAAATCGGCGAAGTTTTTCCGCAAAGGGATGATTTTGATATGACTATATATAATGCTGCTATTGAACTAAAAAAACCGATATTTGGGATTTGTAGAGGATTTCAAATTATTAATGTAGTTAATGGCGGAACTTTATATCAAGATTTGTCTTATGCTGATTTTGTAAAACTAAAACATGATCAAAGGGATAATCCGGCTCAAGTTACGCATTCTATTGAACTTGAAGAAGGGACATTTCTTTTTGACATACTTGGGAAAAATGCTAAAGTAAACAGTTTCCATCACCAAATCGTAAAGGATGTGGCAAACGGATTTAAAGTTGTTGCTAAAAGTCCTGATGGAGTTGTAGAATCAATTCAAAAAATTGATGAAGATACATTTGTCATAGGTGTGCAGTGGCATCCTGAAATGTTATCATCAACTTACAAAGATTTTCAAAATATTTTTGACGAATTTGTTAAAATCGTTGAAAAAAGAAAAAATATGTAGTTTTTTAGTATAGTTATTATTTTTTTATTTAGTTTATATTTTAGGTATGAATTTGTATTATTAAAAATAACTTACTCATTTAAAAGTAGGAGGAAATTTAATGAATAAGAAAAAAATAGGATTTTGGTCAATTGTACTTTTAACCATAAATTCAATAATAGGAACGGGTATATTTTTATCACCCGGTAGCGTTGCAAAATCAGCGGGTACGCAGGCACCTATGATTTATTTAGTTGCAGCAGTATTTACATCAGTTTTAGCAATTACTTTTGCATCTGCTGCAAAATATGTAACAAAAAGTGGTGCTGCGTATGCTTATGTAAAAGCTGCTTTTGGAAATACTTTAGGACAATATGTCGGTGTTACAAGAGTAATTGCCGCAAGTATAGCATGGGGAACAATGGGAACATTCGTAGTCAGAACCACTTTAAAAATATTTGGTTTTGATTCTGCTAACTTAACTTATGTTACAGTAGGTTTTTTAGTTTTGATGTCAATTTTATTATTAATTAATATCTTTGGAACAAGATTATTAACTGTTATAAGTGATATTTCTACAATAGGAAAAGTTTTGGCTTTGTTGGTTACTATTTTTGCAGGAATTGCTATTTTGGTTTATACCGGTAAGTCTAACATTTCTGATATAAATTTATTAAAGGCAGCAGATGGTTCTCCATTGATTAAAGAAATGTCTGCAACTGCTTTTGTAACAGCCGTAATAGCCGCATTTTATGCTTTTACAGGATTTGAATCAGTTGCGAGTGGTTCACAAGATATGGAAAATCCTGAAAAGAATTTACCAAAGGCTATTCCATTGGCGATCGGAATTATTGCTGCGATTTATTTTGGAATTGTTTTAGTGGGTATGCATGTAAATCCTGTTGCATTGGTTCAATCAAAAGAAGTAGTTGTTTTGGCTTCTATTTTTACTAATCCTATATTAGAAAAAGTTGTAGTTTTAGGTGCTTTAGTATCAATGTTTGGAATAAATGTAGCTGCATCTTTCCATACACCACGTGTATTGGAAGCAATGGCAAAGGAAAAACAAGTTCCGGAAATATTTGCAAAAAGAATGTCAAATGATTTACCGTTACCTGCATTTTTGTTTACTGCATTTTTTGCTATAATTATTCCTTTAAGTTTTAGATATGATTCAACAGGAATCGCAATTATTAGTTCGATTTCACGTTTTGTTCAATTTTTAATTGTACCTTTAGCTGTAGTAGTTTTCTATTACGGAAAATCAAAAGAAACTATTTTAGATTCTAAAAAGAGTGTTGTAACAGATGTTATTATTCCAATACTGGCACTAATATTTTCAGTATTACTTCTTGTAAAATTTGATTGGAAAGGACAATTTTCGATTAAAGATGCAAGTGGTGCGGTTGTAACAAATACAAAAGCAATCATTTCAATGATTGTTGGTTATGTTGTATTACCTGTTATTATGTTTGTATATACAAAAATGAGAAAAGAAAACAGATAATTTTAAAAATTAATTTTTTACAGTAAACTTAAAGTCAAAGTTTTAATCAACTTTGACTTTTTATTTTGTAGATTCAAATAAAAAATATGATGAATAAATATTTTGTTGTATTTATTGTAATTAAACTGTTTTTATTGTATAATAATTACTAACGGAAAAAATTCCTATATTTTAAAGGAGGGCTATGACTTGTCTGAAGGTACTATTAACAACAGTATAGTAGTTATGAATAATATTAGCAAAATTTTCGGTAGTAATAAAGTTTTAGATAGTGTTAATTTTGAACTTAAAAAAGGAGAAATTCATGCTTTATTAGGAGAAAATGGTGCAGGCAAAACTACTTTAATGAACATTTTATATGGACTTTATTCTCCAAATGACGGAGAAATTTATATTAACTCTAAGAAATTTGATAGTATGACCCCTAAGATTGCTGTTGAAAATGGTATAGGTATGGTACATCAACATTTTATGTTGATAGAACCTTTTACTGTTTTACAGAATATCGTTTTAGGTACAGAGGATACTAAAGGAGCTTTTATTGATTTTGAAAAATCAAGAGTTAAGGTTATGAAAATAATCGAAAAATATGGATTTAACATTGATTTAAATTCAAAGATTCAAGATATAACCGTTGGTTCTCAACAAAAAGTAGAAATTTTAAAGGCATTGTATAAAGGTGCACAGATAATAATATTTGATGAACCAACTGCTGTGTTGACACCACAAGAAATAAATGAATTTATAAATATATGCAATAATCTTAAAGCTGAAGGTAAGTCTATTATAGTCATTACACATAAATTAGATGAAATAAAGAAAATGGCTGATTATTGTACGATTATTAGACGTGGAAAGTTTATTGATAAAATTACTGTTGTAAATTCTTCAGAGAAAGAACTTGCTGAAAAAATGGTGGGAAGAGAAGTAAACTTTAAAGTTGATAAAAAAGATATTGAAATTGGGGAAATTGTTTTAGAAATTGAAAATTTAAATGTTTTGGATAACAGAGATTTACCTGTTCTTAACAATCTTAGTTTAAATGTTAGACGAGGAGAAATTTTAGGTATTGCGGGAGTTGACGGTAATGGACAGTCTGAATTGATTGAAGCTATAACCGGACTTAGAAAAGTTCAGTCA
Source organism: Parvimonas sp. (assembly GCA_022770425.1). Taxonomy (GTDB): domain Bacteria; phylum Bacillota; class Clostridia; order Tissierellales; family Peptoniphilaceae; genus Parvimonas. Next base: position 60,612 of record JALEHY010000013.1, read on the forward strand.
GGTAATATCAACATATTAGGTAAAGATATTACCAACAAATCAGTTTCCGATATTATAGAAAGCGGTATAAGTACAATACCTGAAGACAGACAAAAAAGTGGTCTTGTTTTAGACTTTACTATTGCTGAAAATATGATTTTGGAAAAAAGAAATAAAGAACCGTTTTCGAAGAAGGGTATTTTGAATTTTAAAGAAATAAATGATTATGCAAAGTCAATGATTGATAAATTCGATATAAGACCTAATGATACTCAAGCGATAGTTGGTGGACTTTCGGGAGGAAATCAACAGAAGGTAATATTAGCCAGAGAAATAGATAATAATCCTGATTTGTTAATAGCTGCACAGCCTACAAGAGGACTTGATGTCGGAGCGATCGAAATAATTCACAAATATATTGTTCAGCAAAGAGATAATGGAAAGGCTGTTTTACTCATTTCATTCGAATTGGATGAAGTAATGGACTTATCAGATAGAATAGCTGTCATATACAAAGGAAGTATTGTTGGAGAAAGACTTTCAAAAGATGCAAATGAAAATGATCTTGGTTTAATGATGGCGGGAGGTAAAGCAGATGAACAATAAGAAAAAAATATTTATGTTGTTATTTTCTGTTATTATTGGATTTGTTGTGGGTTCAATAGTAATAAGTATTGCCGGATTTAATCCGTTGGAATATTATAAAATTATTTTAGAAACAACTTTTTCAAAACCTAAATTTTTCGGAAGAACCTTGGTTGATGCCGTTCCGTTAGTAATTGGTAGTATAGGTGTTTCATTGGCGTTTAAAACAGGAGCTTTTAATATAGGTGCAGAAGGACAATTTATAGTGGGAGCTTTGACTGCAGCGTTTTTTGGATATTTTTTAAAACTTCCACCTATAATACACCCTATTGTATGTATACTGTTAGCTGCATTGGCAGGTATGCTTTGGGGAGGTTTTGCTGGTTGGGTTAAGGCAAAATTTGGAGTTCATGAAGTAATAACAACGATAATGCTTAACTGGATTGCCTTATATTTTTCAAATTTAGTTGTTACTTTTGGCAGTTTTTATAACGAAAATGCCCAAGCTTCAAATGAAATCAGAGAAACCGCAAGTATAAAAATGTTTCAAGGCCTAAAAGAGTCATCCAATTCGTTTATAAAAGGATTTTTTTCATCAGATATAAATTTTGGTGTTTTCTTGATGATTATATTAGCTATTTTAGTTTATTATTTGCTTAATAAAACATCTAAAGGTTATGAATTAAAAGCTGTTGGATTGAATCCGCAAGCGGCTGAATTCGGTGGAATAAATGTCAGTAAAAATTTAATTTTATCTATGGGAATGTCAGGAGCGTTATGTGCCATTGCCGGAGCGGTTAAAGTTTTGGGATTTGCCGGTAACGTTGCAAGATTAACTGTTATGGAAGGAAATGGATTCGATTCTATGTCTGTAGCATTGCTTGCAAATAGTAGTCCTATAGGTTCCATATTTTCCGGATTTTTCTTTAGTATTTTAAGACGTGGAGGATTTAGAGTTCAACAAGTATTAGGGGTTCCTTATGAAATCGTTCAAATAATTATAGGTATAATTGTTTTATTTATATCAATGCCGTTATTTATAAGAATTATTTCAAAGAAATTTAACAAAAATAAAAAGGTAGGAGGTAAAAATTAATGAATTTTTGGGATTTTATTGCATTATTTATTTCAGATACATTGTTATTTGCAACTCCGCTTTTGTTTACTGCTTTGGGAGGAATGTTCACTGAAAAGTCAGGTGTTACAAATATAGGATTAGAAGGTATGATGACGATAGGTGCATTTTTTGGAGCGGCAGTCGGTTACTTTACAGGAAGTGCAGTGCTTGGCTTTTTAGCAGGTGGTCTTGCTTCAGCACTTGTTGCATTGATTCATGCTATTGTTAGTATAACTTTTGGAGCGGATCAAACTGTTTCAGGTATTGCCATAAATTTTATAGGACCTGGATTTGCACTATTTATGTGTTCTTTATTGTTTGACGGAGCAAAACAAACCAAACCCGTTGGTCAAAATGCCGGTAAAATGTATAAAATTTTTGATAATTTAACCGGAAGTTCAAATATTGACAGAATTTTAGGACAATATGTTACAACATATATTGCAATTGCACTTGTTGTACTTATATCTGTGTATCTTTATAAAACGAAGTTCGGACTTAGATTAATTGCAGTTGGGGAACACCCTAAAGCTGCTGAAACCTTAAATGTAAATGTTATCAGATACAGATATTTTGCTGTAATCGTATCAGGAATTCTTGCAGGATTTGGTGGTGCGACTATGAGTTTGGCAACTGTTTCGAATTTTACTCAAAGTTTAGTTTCAGGACACGGCTTTATTGCGTTAGTAGCTGTAATTTTTGGTAAATGGAAGCCTTATGGAGTTTTAGGTGCTTGTTTATTTTTCGGTGCAGCACAAGAGCTTGCTATTTTGTTACCTTCCTTGAAGGTTAATGTGCCTGAAGGCTTATTACCTATGATTCCTTATATAAGTACATTATTAATACTTATGTTCTTTGTAGGTAAATCAAAAGCTCCTTCTTCAGCAGGTGTACCATATTTAAAATTAGAAGACTAAATTTTAAGACATACTTTTTAGTGTGTCTTTTTGTTGTTAGAATTATATTATTGGGGGAATGTTATGATAACTATTAAAAGTAAAAAAGAAATTGATGGAATGAGAAAATCTGCAGAGATTTTATCTAAAATTCATATAAATTTAAGAGATATTATTGTTCCTGGAATAACTACTATGGAAATAAATAAATTTTGTCATGAATTTATGTTAAAACATGGAGCTACTCCAAAACAAATAGGATATCATGGATATCCTTATGCTACTTGTACATCTGTAAATGACGTGATTTGTCATGGATTTCCTAAAAATCAAAAATTAAAAGAAGGAGATTTGATTACTGTTGATATGGTAGTTGATTTAAACGGTTATTTATCTGACAGTGCATGGAGTTATGCGGTTGGAGAAGTGTCACAAGAAGTTAAAAATTTAATGAATATTACAAAGGAAGCACTATATAGAGGTATCAATGCAGCTGTTGTCGGAAACAGAATTGTTGACATAGGATATGCAATACAAAATTTTGTTGAACCTAAGGGATATTCAATAGTTAGGGATTTTTGTGGTCATGGAATCGGAAAAGAAATGCATGAAGATCCGCAAGTTCCACACTATATAACAAGTAACAGAGGAGTTAGACTCGAAGAAGGTATGGTTATAACAGTTGAACCTATGATAAATGTTGGTGATTGGAGATGTACCATTGATGATGACGGATGGACTGCAAGGACGATAGATGGCTCTCTTTCATGTCAATATGAACATACTCTTGTTATAACCAAAAATGGCCCTGAAATTTTAACTGAACAATCTTTGTATGAATAAAAAATATGTTGCTTTTTTTAGAATATTAGAGTATAATAAAGTTATAAATACTATTATTTAGGGATAAATCTAAATATAGGGACTTTTAAAAATGGTGGGACAAAAATGAATGAAGTAGAATTTATTAGAAAATTTATTCCTGAATATACTGAAAAACTGATTTTAAGATTTAAAATATTAGATTATATTTCGACAATGTCACCAATAGGAAGAAGAAATATTGCATCTTATTTTTCATTAAGTGAAAGAACGATAAGAAATGAAATGGAATTTTTATCTAATATGGGATTTATAGAAATTATAAAATCCGGAGCTATAATAACAGATTTTGGAAATGAGATGTTATATAATTTAAGGGATACTGTAAACAAATTTAGGTATAATGAAGATATATCTGGAAAGTTGAAAGAAATTTTAAATATAAAAGAAGTAATTGTTTGTGATTCTTATGATGATGAGCAATTAGGAAAAAGACATATGTCTAAAATTGCAGCAGAATATTTTTTAAATAAATTATCTGATAATTTGGTAATTGGTATATCAGGCGGAACTACTGTAAAGTCATTTGTTGAAGTAATGAATAGTAGAAAGAAGTTTAATAATTTATCAGTTATTCCTGCAAGAGGAAGTTTGGGCAACGGTTTAGAATATCAATCGAATATTGTTGCAAATGAATTATCAAAGAAGTTAAATGCTAATTTTTTCGGTACTTTTTTACCCGATTATTTAGATGAGTTAACATTTGATAAGTTGAAGTCATTAAATGAAGTGAGGTTACTAACAGAATACTTAGAGAAAATTGACATTTTGGTATTTGGAGTGGGAAGAGCTGATAAAATGGCTAAGCGACGTTCTCTTTCTGAAAAGGAGATAGAAATATTAAACGAAAACGGAGCAGTAAGTGAGGCTTTTGGAAATTATTTTGACATTTACGGAAATATAGTTTTTAGTTCTAATACAATAGGACTTGATATTTATAAATACTTGAAAATAAAGGATGTTATCGCAGTTGCGGGTTATGGAGATAAGGAAAAAGCAATTATTTCCATTTGTAGAATAAGGAAAGATATGACTTTAATTACAGATAGATTAACTGCTGAAAAAATATTGAAAATATTATAAGCAATAGCTTTTAAATAAAATTTTTAAGGAGGAAAAAGATGAAAGTTGCTATTAATGGTTTTGGAAGAATAGGTAGATTGGCATTTAGATTAATGCATGATTTAGAAGGAGTGGATGTGGTTGCGATAAATGATTTGACTGATGCTAATATGTTAGCTCATTTATTAAAGTATGATTCAACTCAAGGAAGATTTGAAAAAGAAGTTATAGTAAAAGAAGGTAGTTTCGTTATTGACGGAAAGGAAGTAAAAGTTTTTTCAGATGCTGATCCTAAAAATTTGCCTTGGAAAGAATTAGATATAGATGTTGTTTTGGAATGTACAGGATTTTTTGTTGCAAAAGAAAAAGCACAGTATCATATTGATGCAGGTGCAAAAAGAGTAATAATTTCTGCTCCTGGAAAAGGGGATATGAAGACAGTTGTATTTGGTGTAAATCATGATATATTAGACGGTTCAGAACAAATTTTGTCCGGAGCTTCTTGTACTACAAACTGTTTAGCACCTATGGCTAAAGTTTTACAAGATAAATTTGGAATTGTTCAAGGAATTATGACAACTATACATGCTTATACTGGAGATCAAAATACTTTAGATGCTCCTCATAGAAAAGGAGATATGAGAAGAGCAAGATCCGCTGCAATAAATATAGTTCCTAATACAACCGGAGCAGCTAAAGCTATTGGACTTGTTATTCCTGAATTAAAAGGTAAATTAGACGGGTCAGCACAAAGAGTTCCTGTTGCTACAGGGTCACTTACTGAGTTGGTTTCTGTTTTAGAAAAAAATGTTACTGTTGAGGAAATTAATAATGCAATGAAGGAAGCAGCAAGTGAGTCATTTGGATATACTGAAGATCCTATAGTTTCTACTGATGTTATTGGAATTAAGTATGGTTCATTATTTGATGCAACACAAACAAGAATTGTTGAAGTTGATGGAAAGCAATTGGTTAAAACCGTTGCTTGGTATGACAATGAAATGTCTTATACCGCTAATTTAATTCGTACATTCCAATATTTAGTAAATCTTTCAAAATAAAAATAAAAACTAAAATAATTTTTATGAGGTGAAATTTTCACCTCATATTATATAAGGAGTAATTTATGAAAAAAGTTATTACTGATTTGAACGTGAAGTCTAAAAGAGTTATAGTCAGAGTTGATTTTAATGTTCCTATGTCAAAAACAGAACAGGGTAAAATTACCGATAATGCAAGAATTGTTGCAGCAATTCCTACTATAAAATATTTAACTGAAAATGGTGCAAAAGTTATATTACTATCTCATTTGGGAAGACCTAAAGGTGAGGCGAAAAAAGAATTTTCTCTTGAATCGGTTTCTGTTGAACTTGGAAATCTTTTATCAAAAGAAGTTAAATTTTTACAAAGTGATATTGTGGTAGATGAAAATGTGAAAAAAGAGGTCTTTAATCTAAAAGACGGTGAGATTGCATTGTTGGAAAATACAAGGTTCAGAGCGGAAGAAACAAAGAACGATGATGAATTTTCTAAAGAATTGGCATCACTTGGAGAAATTTACATTAATGATGCATTTGGAACAAGTCATAGAGCACATTGTTCAAATGTTGGTCTTTGTAAGTTTTTGCCGTCAGCAGTTGGTTTTTTAGTAGAAAAGGAAATATCTATTATGGGAAAAGCACTCTCTAATCCGGAAAGACCTTTTGTTGCTATATTGGGTGGAGCTAAAGTTTCAGATAAAATAACTGTTATTGAAAATTTAATTAATAAGGTAGATTCTATAATAATCGGAGGAGGTATGGCGTTTACCTTTTTAAAATCGCAAGGAAAAAATGTAGGTAAGAGTATTTTGGAAGAAGATAAATTGGATTTGGCAAAAGAATTATTAGAAAGTGCCAAAGAAAATAATGTAAAAATTTTATTACCTACTGATGTAGTTGTTTCTAAAGAATTTTCAAATGATGCTGAATATAAAACGGTTGATGTTTCTGAAATTGAAGATGATTATATGGGGCTTGATATCGGATTGAACTCGGTAAATTTATTTTCGAATGAAATCAAAAATGCAAAGACTGTTGTGTGGAATGGCCCAATGGGTGTTTTTGAGATGTCTAATTTTGCTAATGGAACATTCGAAATTGCAAAGGCAATAGCACATACTGATGCTGTTACTATAGTTGGTGGCGGAGATAGTGCAGCAGCTGTTGAAAAATCAGGTTATAAGGATAAAATTACTCATATATCAACAGGTGGAGGAGCTTCTTTAGAATTTTTAGAAGGAAAAATATTACCCGGAATTGATGCGGTTGATGAAAAATAGTGGAGGATATTTTGAGAAAATCTGTTATTATCGGAAATTGGAAAATGAATAAAACTTTAGTTGAAGCTAAAGAGTTTATTAATGAAATAAAAAAAATTTCGCTGGATAGTGAAGTTGAAAAAGTTGTTTGTGTTCCTTCAATTTATGCTAATGAAATTGCAAGTATGTTAGACGATAGTGATATATCAGTCGGAGTTCAAAATATGTATTTTGAAGAAAAAGGTGCTTTTACCGGAGAAATTTCTCCTATTATGTTAAAAAGTTGCAAAGTTAAGTATGTAATTTTAGGACATTCTGAAAGACGAACTATTTTTAAAGAGGACGATGAATTAATAAATTTGAAAATTAAATCCGCTTTGTCATATGATTTAATTCCGATTTTGTGTTGTGGAGAAACTCTTGAGGAAAGAGAACAAAAAATTGAAAAAAAAGTCATAGAAAAGCAAATAAAATTAGGATTATCAGGTGTATCAAATGATTTAATCAAAAATGTAATTATTGCTTATGAACCTATCTGGGCAATAGGAACAGGACTTACTGCATCATCAGATGATGCAGAAGATATGATAAAATTTATAAGAAATACTTTAAAAGAGTTATACGCTGAATCATCTGATAAGATTCGTATACAATATGGTGGTAGTGTAAAGCCTGATAATATAAAAGAACTTATGTCAAAAGATAATATAGACGGTGCTTTAGTAGGCGGAGCTTGTTTAGAAGTTTTGAGTTTTTCAAAATTAATTAATTATAAATTATAAAGGAGAAAAGTATGAGTTTAATAGTTGATATTTATGCAAGAGAAGTTTTGGATTCAAGGGGAAATCCAACAGTTGAAGTCGAAGTAACTACTGAAAGTGGTGTAATCGGTACTGCAATAGTACCTTCCGGTGCATCTACTGGAGTACATGAAGCGGTAGAACTTAGAGATGGAGATAAATCAAGGTACTTAGGAAAAGGAACTACTAAAGCTGTTGATAATGTTAATGAAATAATTGCAGAAGAATTATTGTATTTTGATGTTTTTGATCAAGTAGGAATTGATAATGCATTAATTCAATTAGATGGAACTGAAAATAAAGGAAAACTTGGAGCTAATGCTATACTTGGCGTGTCAATGGCTGTTGCGAGAGCGGCATCTATTGAATTGGGAAAGCCATTATATGAATATATCGGTGGGACAAATGCAAAAACATTGCCGGTTCCTATGATGAATATTTTAAATGGCGGAGAACATGCAGATAATAATGTTGATATTCAAGAATTTATGGTAATGCCTGCAGGAGCTAAGTCTTTTAAAGAAGCGTTAAGAATGGGAACAGAAATTTTTCATAATTTAAAAGCGGTTCTAAAATCAAAAGGATATAATACTGCTGTTGGGGATGAAGGCGGTTTTGCTCCTAATTTAAACTCAAATGAAGAAGCATTACAAACAATTATGGAAGCAATTGATAAAGCGGGATATATTGCGGGAAAAGATATATTTTTAGCATTAGATGTTGCGTCAAGTGAAATGTATGAAGACGGAAATTATAATTTTAAAGGAGAGGGTAAAGTTTACTCTTCTGAAGAACTTGTAGATTACTATTGTTCATTAGTTGATAAATATCCTATAATTTCAATAGAGGATGGATTAGCGGAAGACGACTGGAATGGTTGGAAGTTAATTACAGAAAAACTTGGAAAGAAAATACAATTAGTAGGAGATGATTTATTCGTTACTAATTATTCAAGGTTGAGTACAGGAATTGAAAAGAAAATAGCAAATTCAATTTTGATAAAGTTAAATCAAATAGGAACTATAACTGAAACTTTAGATGCAATAGAATTAGCTAAAACTCATGGATATACTTGTGTTATTTCACATAGATCAGGTGAAACAGAAGATACAACTATTGCTGATTTGGCAGTTGCGGTAAATGCCGGTCAAATAAAAACAGGTTCTGCATCAAGAACAGACAGAATATGTAAATATAATCAATTATTGAGAATAGAGGATAGATTAGGAGATAATTCTAAATTTTTAGGATTAGAAGCTTTCTACAACATAGAAAGATAATTATTTATAGCCTATAAGCTATATAAGTAGATTTTAGTGTAACATTTTATTATTAAGTTTTATTTAATTTACTGTATTAGTTTATAGGCTGAGTTTTTGTTTATTTTTATACATATTGGAGGTAGTATGTCAATCATAATTTCTGTATTAGGTGGACTGGGGTTGTTTCTTTATGGAATGAATTTAATGGGTTCCGGTTTGCAAAAATCTTGTGGAGAAAAATTAAAAGGCATAATTGCAGTTATAACAAAAAATAAAATATATGCAGTGTTAGTCGGAGTATTTGTGACTATGATTATACAGTCAAGTTCTGCAACCACAGTTATGGTTATAGGATTTGTAAATGCAGGTTTTATGACCTTAACTCAAGCAGTCGGAATAATAATCGGTGCAAATTTAGGAACAACGATTACTGCTCAAATTATTGCTTTTGATATTTCAAAATATGCTCCTATTGTAATTGCTATAGGGGTATTCATGTGGCTTAGAGCTAAAAATGATAAGAAAAAAGATGTATCTGAAATATTAATTGGATTTGGGATTTTATTTTTGGGAATGTCTATTATGAGTTCCGGACTTTCTCCTTTGGCAAAAGAGGAGTGGTTTAAAAATATACTGATAAAACTTAATAATCCATTTGTTGGAGTTATAGCAGGGCTTGTTTTAACTACAATATTACAATCATCATCTGCGTCAATTGGTCTGTTAGAAGCTCTTGGAATGCAAGGACTTATTAATATTAATCAGGCTTTTGGAATTTTATTTGGTGATAATATCGGAACTACAACAACCGCATTAATTTCAAGTATAGGAGCAAACAAAAATGCAAAGAGAGCTGCATTTATACATTTTTTATTTAATTTCATAGGCACTATTATATTTATGCTAATGCTTAGAAAACCGGTACAAATTTTAGTAGAACATATTTCACCAGGAAATGTTCAAAGACAAATTGCTAATGCTCATACTTTATTTAATCTTATAAATGTTATAATTCAATTGCCGTTTTCAAATTTATTAGTTAAGATTGCCGAAAAATTTATTAAAGGCACTGATGAGTCTGAAAGTAACTATTCGGTAAATCTTGATAAGAGAATATTAGAAACACCAAGTATTGCTATATTACAAGCTCAAAAAGAAGTTGTAAGAATGGGAGAAATAGTTTTCGAATCATTGGAAAAAACGATAAAATGTTTTGAAAGTAGAGATACCAAACAAATAGAATTTGTACTTGAAAGAGAAAAGATGATAAATGGTTTAGAAAAGGAAATTTTAGACTATTTAGTATTATTATCTGACAAAAATTTATCAGACGAAGAAAAACATAAGGTATTTGTTATGATGTATTCTATAAATGATTACGAAAGAATAGGTGACCATTGTGAAAATATAATTGAATTGATACAAGAAATTAAAGATGAAAATTCTGTATTCAGTAAAACAGCGTATGATGAGTATGAAGTTATGTCTAATAACATATTAGATATTGTATCAAGGACGAATTTAGCTTATAAAAATTCTGATATTGAAATGGCAAAAAGTTGCATTAATATAGAAGAAGAAGTAGATAATTTAGAAGAAAGTTATAGAAAAAATCATATGGACAGAATTAACAGAGGGATTTGTGATACAAATTCAGGGGTTAAATTTTTGGATATTTTATCAAACTTCGAAAGAATTGCTGACCATAGTGTAAATATTGCGAATTACACTTCAGGAAAAGAATTGTAAAAGTTTGTCATTTTATTTAACAATTAACTAAATTTATAAAAAACTTTTATCAGGGAAATTTATAAAATCTCTTTACAATTGGGTAAACATAGGATATAATAATAAACGGATGTTATGTTTGATTTCGTAAGTTGCTTCGTTTATTATTCTAAAAATTTACGGAGGTATGCTTATGTATGATTGTGTGATTATCGGTGCGGGACCGGCCGGAATAAGTGCAGGTATATATGCTGCGAGATCAAGTATGAAAACACTTATAATTGAAAAAGGAACACCCGGAGGACTTATTGCAAAGACAGATGAAATTGCAAATTATCCCGGAGCATCTGATATTCCAACAGGTCCGGATTTAATAAAAAGAATGGTAGAGCAGGCTAAATCATTTGGTGCTGAGTTTGTAACGGACACTGTAATTAAAGTTAGTTTAAAAGATAAAGTTAAATCTATTGTTTGTGAAAATAATGTTTATGAAACAAAAAGCATAATAATTGCAACCGGTTCAAATCCGAGATTATTAAATGTTCCTGGAGAAAAAGAGTTTACCGGAAAAGGAATTGCATATTGTGCAACATGTGATGCTCCTTTTTTTGAAGGTCTTGATGTATTTGTTGTAGGATCGGGAGAAGCGGCAGTTGAGGAAGCAATGTATTTAACTAAGTTTGCAAGACAAGTTACGTTGCTGGTTAGGAAAGACAGGTTAACTGTTGCGAAATCAATAGAAGAAAAAGCTCTTAAATGTGAAAAATTAAAAATAATGTGGAATACTGAAGTAGAAAAATTTGAAGGAGCAGGAATACTAAACAGTATGACTGTTTTTAACAATAAAACCGGAGAAAAAACTACCATAGTGCCAAGAGAAGGAGATATGATTTTTGGAGTGTTTATATTTATAGGTTATGTACCGGAATCTCATTTATTTGAGGCTGAAATTGAAACTTCAAGAGGATATATTGTTTCTGATGATTGTATGAAAACTTCAGTTGAGGGCGTTTTTGTAGCAGGAGATGTTAGAGTTAAGGAATTGAGACAAGTTGTTACTGCTGTTAATGATGGTGCTATTGCTGCAGTTAATGCAGGAAAGTATGTTGAAAGTCTTGATTAGTGAATTTAATTCCGAAAGGATTAAATATATATAAATTTTAAGGAGGTGAGTATATGCGTCTAGAATTAGGAAAAATCTTAATTAATGATATTAAATTTTGTTCAGAAACAAAAGTAGAAAAAGGTGTTTTACACATTAATAAGGAAGAATTAATTTCTATGTTAATGGAAGATGAACACTTAAAATCAGTAGACGTAGATCTTGCAAAACCAGGTGAAAGTGTAAGAATTACTCCAATTAAGGATGTTGTAGAACCAAGAGTAAAGGTTAATGGAGCAGGTGGAGTATTCCCTGGAATGATTTCAAAAGTTGATGTAGTTGGTTCAGGAAGAACTCATGTTCTTAAGGGAGCTGCTGTAATGACAGTTGGTAAAATTGTTGGTTTCCAAGAAGGTATAGTTGACATGTGCGGACCAGGAGCAGATTATACTCCATTCTCAAAGACAAATAACATTGTTTTGATTGTGGAACCTGCTGAAGGAGTTGCAACTCATGCTTATGAAAAGGCTGTTAGAATGGCTGGTTTGAAAGCTGCTACTTATTTGGGATTAGCTGGTAAAGAAGTTGAACCGGATGAAGTAGAAGTATTCGAAACTAAACCATTATTCGAACAAGCTGAAGAATTAAAACATTTACCAAAAGTAGCTTATGTACAAATGTTACAATCTCAAGGATTATTACATGATACATATGTTTACGGTGTAGATGCAAAACAAATAGTTCCAACACTATTATATCCAACTGAATTAATGGATGGTGCTATCTTAAGTGGTAACTGTGTATCTTCTTGTGATAAGAATACAACTTACCATCACTTAAATAACCCTGTTGTTAGAGCAATGTATGAACAACACGGAAAAGAAATCAACTTTGTTGGTGTGATTATCACTAACGAAAATGTATATTTGGCAGATAAAGAAAGATCATCAAACTGGACTGCTAAATTATGTGAATTTTTAAATCTTGACGGAGCTATCGTATCACAAGAAGGATTTGGTAACCCAGATACAGATTTAATAATGAACTGTAAAAAAATCGAAGGTAAAGGTGTTAAAACTGTAATCATCACTGATGAATATGCAGGAAGAGACGGAGCAAGCCAATCATTAGCTGATGCTGATGCAGCTGCTAATGCAGTAGTAACAGGCGGAAACGCTAACGAAACTATTGTATTACCTAAGATGGATAAAGTTATCGGAACTTTAGATTATGTTGATATAATTGCAGGTGGATTTGACGGATCATTAAGAGAAGATGGATCTATCATGGTTGAATTACAAGCAATTACAGGTGCAACAAACGAATTAGGATTTAATAGATTATCTGCTACAGGATATTAAAATTAAATCAAACATTATATGAAATAAGAAAATAAAAATTAAAAAATATAGAAAGGATGTGTAGTCAATGGCACTTTTAACAGAAAGTACAAAAGTAATAATAATTGGCGATAGAGATGGTATTCCAGGACCAGCTATTGAAGAATGTGTCGCTACAACTCCTGCAGAAATAGTATTCTCAGCAACTGAATGTTTTGTCTGAACTGCAGCAGGAGCAATGGACTTAGAAAATCAAAGAAGAATAAAAGAATTAGCAGAAAAATACGGAGCAGAAAATTGTTTAGTTCTTTTAGGAGCATCTGAACCAGAATCAGCAGCTTTAGCAGCTGAAACTGTAACAACAGGTGACCCAACTTATGCAGGTCCATTAGCAGGAGTTCAGTTAGGACTTAAAGTATATCACGCAGTAGAAGCAGAATTCAAAGCAGAAGTTGACGAATCAGTTTATGACGACCAAGTAGGTATGATGGAAATGGTTCTTGATTGTGATGCTATTACTGAAGCTGTTAGCGCGATTAGAGGTTAATTATAATTAATATTGAAATAATCATATAGAAATATATGAAGAGAGGTGATTAGTGTGGAAAAATTAAGAGTAGTTCACTATATAAACCAATTCTTTGCTGGTATCGGTGGGGAAGAAAAAGCTGATCATAGACCAGAAGTAAGAGAAGAAAAAATCGGACCTGGTTTAGCATTAAATGCTGGTTTTAACGGTGAAGCTGAAATAGTTGCTACAGTTATTTGTGGTGACGGTTATTTCGGTGAAAATATAGAACAAGCTAAAGCAGAAGTTTTAGAATTAGTAAAAAAATATAATCCGGATTTATTCATTGCTGGTCCTGCATTTAACGCTGGTCGTTATGGGGTAGCAGCAGGAACAGTTACTGAAGCTGTTCAAAATGAATTAGGTATTCCTGCTTTAACTGGTATGTATATTGAAAATCCAGGTGCAGATATGTTCAAAAAGAGCGTATATGTAGTTTCAACTAAAAACAGTGCAGCAGGTATGAAAGATGCTGTTTCTAAAATGGTTCCACTTGCAATGAAAATTGTAAAGGGAGAAGAAATTGGTTCTCCTGCTGAAGAAGGTTATATTGAAAGAGGAATTAGAAAGAACATATTTAGAGAAGAATTCGGTGGTAAGAGAGCTGTAAATATGATGATCAAAAAGTTAAAGGGAGAAGAATTTGAAACAGAATTCCCAATGCCTAACTTTGACAGAGTAGATCCAAATCCAGCAGTTAAAGATATTACAAAGGCTAAAATTGCTATTGTAACATCAGGTGGTATTGTTCCTCACGGAAATCCAGATCATATAGAATCATCATCTGCATCTAAATATGGTAAATATGACATTGAAGGCGTAAATGATCTTGTTGACGGACAATGGGAAACAGCGCACGGTGGTTATGACCCTGTATACGCTAACCAAGACTCAGACAGAGTTATCCCTGTTGACGTTTTAAGAGAATTTGAAAAAGAAGGAAAAATCGGAAGTCTTCATAGATATTTCTATACTACTGTAGGTAATGGTACAGCAGTAGCTTCTTCTAAAGCATTTGCTGAAGAATTCAGCAAAGAATTAGTTGCTGATGGAGTAGATGCAGTTATCTTAACATCTACCTGAGGTACTTGTACACGTTGCGGTGCAACGATGGTAAAAGAAGTTGAGAGAGCCGGTATTCCGGTAGTACACGTATGTACAGTTACTCCAATTTCAATGACAGTAGGGGCTAATAGAATCGTTCCTGCTATAGCAATTCCTCATCCATTCGGTAATCCAAAATTAAGTATGGAAGAAGAATACCAATTAAGAAAAGGTATTGTTGAAAAAGCATTGAAAGCTTTAACAACTGAAGTAGAAACTCAAACAATATTTGAATAATTTTCAAATAAAAAAAGGTGTCAAGTATTGACACCTTTTTAATTTAATGGTATCCTTATATACGAGGGTAGTTGGCTTTAAAAGCTATCTGTTTTTTAAATTAAAGGAGGTAATTAAGAATGAATTTTCCTGTATTAAAAGGAACTTCTTACGTATTAGTTCATGCACCAGACATGATCGTTCAAAATGGAACAACTCAAACTACTGAAAAGGCTTTGAATCCTAATTCAGAATATTTAAAAGAAATTCCAAATCATATTAGAAAGTATGATGAAGTTTTAAAGTACTTACCAAACCAAGTTTATATTGGAAACAAAAGACCGGAAGACTTAAAGGCAGTACCACAACCTTGGTCTGATTCTGAAAAATATTTATCAGAAGCACCAAGATTTGGTAAATATGGTGAAATAATGCCTGAACACGAATTTATAGGTCTTATGAAGATTTGTGATGCTTTTGATTTAGTATTATTAAATAAAGAATTTACTGAATTAGTAAAAGCAGATTTAGAAAAACACCCATTAGTTAGTGATTCATTAGTTGCAAGACTTAAAGAAGGTGTTGAACAATCAGTTCTTGAAGGACATATGGATAATCATGCTGAAGGTTTATTCTTTGAAGATAAATTAGTAGGGGTAGTAACAAGAGCGCATGATGTGGACGTAAACTTATCAGCTCATGTTATGTTAGAAAATTTGGTTACTAAGGCATCAGGTTTATTAGCTGCTTTACATTTAGTTGAAAAGAATAACATTAATCCTGCTGATGTTGAATATGTTATTGAATGTTCAGAAGAAGCTTGTGGAGATATGAACCAAAGAGGTGGTGGTAACTTCGCAAAATCTATCGCTGAATTAGCAGGTTTCGATAATGCATCAGGTTCTGACTTGAGAGGTTTCTGTGCAGCACCTACTCATACTTTAATAGCTGCTTCTTCACATGTTCATGCCGGAACTTTTAAACATGTTGTAATAGTTGCAGGAGGATGTACTGCAAAATTAGGTATGAATGGTAAAGACCACGTTAAAAAAGGATTACCTATTCTTGAAGACGTTATAGGTGGATTTGCCGCTTTAATTTCCGAAAATGACGGAGTTAACCCAATATTAAGAACTGACATAGTAGGTAGACATACAGTAGGAACAGGTTCATCACCTCAAGCAGTTATGTCAGCATTGGTTACTGCACCATTAGAAAAAGCTAACTTAACTGTAAAAGATGTAGATAAATATTCTGCTGAAATGCAAAACCCAGATATTACTAAACCTGCAGGGGCAGGAGATGTTCCAAACGCTAACTTTAAGATGATTGGAGCATTAGGTGTAATGAAAAAACAATTAGAAAAAGCTGAAATTCCAGGATTTATCGAAAATCATGGTATGGAAGGATGGGCTCCAACTCAAGGACATATTCCTTCAGGAGTACCTTATTTAGGATTCTGTAGAGAAGATTTAACTGAAGGTGAATTAAACAGAGCTATGATTATCGGTAAAGGTTCTTTATTCTTAGGAAGAATGACTAACTTATTTGATGGTGTATCAATTGTTTTAGAAAGAAATTCAGGTAAAGTAGAAGAAAACTCTGGAGTTTCTAAGGAAGAAGTTAAGAAATTAGTTGCTGAAGCAATGAGAAATTTTGCATCTTCTTTGATTGAAGAATAGAGGTGATTCCATGTCTGATATAAAAAAGGTAATTGGTAATATCTTTGAAGAAATTGCTACTGGATTAGAAACTGGTGCTTTTACATCAAGACCAAGAATTGCTGTTACAACTTTAGGCAGTGAACACGGATTAGAAAATGTTGTTAAAGGGGCTGAACTTGCTCAATCAAGAGATAAAAGTGTTGAATATTGTATTATAGGACCGGAAGTTGAAACTACTCTAAAACAATATGTTGTTGCTAACGAAGATGAAGGTTATGCAAAAATGGAAGAACTATTAGATAGTGGAGAAATTGACGGTTGTGTTACAATGCACTACAGTTTCCCTATAGGTGTTTCAACAGTAGGTAGAGTAGTGACTCCTGCTGCTGCAAAAGAAATGATAATTGCAACTACTACTGGAACTTCATCTGCTCATAGAGTAGAAGGAATGGTAAAAAACGGTATCTATGGTATTATAGTTGCTAAGGCATTGGGGATTGAAAATCCAACAGTTGGTATTTTAAACCTTGATAATGCAGTTGCAGTTGAAAAAGCATTTAAAGAATTAAAAGAAAATGGTTATGACATAAACTTTGCTGAGTCAAATAGAGCTGATGGTGGAGTATTGATGAGAGGAAATGACTTATTACAAGGTGTTCCTGATGTTATGGTAAATGATACTTTAACAGGAAATCTTTTAATGAAAGTATTTTCTTCATACACTACAGGCGGCGGATTCGAAGCTATGGGATACGGATATGGTCCTGGAATCGGAGAAGGATATGATAGATTAGTTCTAATTATTTCAAGGGCATCAGGATTCCCTGTAATTGCTAATGCAATGACTTATGCAGGTCAGTTAGTGAAAGGTAATATTAAAGAAGTTTCTAAAAAAGAATTTGAAAAAGCAAATAAAGCCGGATTAAAAGCTATTTTAGAAAAAATTACTTCTGCCGGAGCAAAAAAATCTGAACCGGCTGAAGAAGTTACTTGTCCTCCGGAAGAACAAGCTACAGCAACTATTTCAGGTATAGATATTCTTGAGCTTGAAGACGCTAAGGTAGCATTGTGGAAACATGGAATTTTTGCAAAGACAGGTATGGGATGTACCGGACCGGTAGTTATGGTTAATGAAGCTAATCTTGAAAAATCTAAGGAAATTTTAGAAAAAGAAGGATATGTTTAAAATTTATAAATAAGAGAGTTTTTAAAAAACTCTCTTATTTTTTTGTTTAGATACTTTAAAATGTGGTATATTATTAATGTCTAATACAGACTTAATTTAAGGAGGTAATTTATGAGTTTAATAGGAAAAAAAATCGAAGAATTTAATGTTCCGGCATACTATGATGGAGATATTATCAATGTAACTGATAAAGATTTAGAAGGTAAATGGAGTGTATTTTTCTTTTATCCAGGTGACTTTACATTTGTTTGTCCGACTGAGTTAGAAGATTTAGCATTAAGTTATGATAAGTTTAAAGAAATAGGTTGTGAAATCTATTCAGTATCTACTGATTCTGAATTTGTTCATAAAGCTTGGTGGGATGCATCTGAAACAATAAGAAAAATTCAATATCCGATGATCTCAGACAGAGCATTAGCACTTTCAGAACAATTTGGAGTTTTGATTGAAGGTGAAGGACAAGCATTAAGAGGAACTTTTGTTGTAAACCCTCAAGGTGAAATTGTTCTTTACGAAGTAAATGCTAACGGAATTGGTAGAAATGCTAAGGAATTATTGAGAAAAGTTCAAGCTGCTCAATTTGTTTCAAAGCATGGAGATAAAGTGTGTCCTGCAAGATGGGAACCGGGTGATGAAACTTTAACACCTGGGTTAGACTTAGTAGGTAAATTATAATATATAGATGAAATAACTATTTAAAAAACGGCAAACTTTTTCGAGTGAGCCGTTTTTTTATTGAATATAATTATTAGATTATAACAAGTAGTAATCCTGCTAAAAAAATGAAAAAAGAAATGAAGTACAAGTTTTTAAAGTCTTTAATTGTTACTACATTAGGATTATTGAGTTTAAAAGATATATTTACTTCTCTATTTAAATTTTTTTTTGAAAATACACCTGCGTAATTTCCTGATTCACTTTCTAATGCTGTTGCGATATAATTTTGATTGTTGTATTCATATTTTACGATGTATGGATAGGCGATCATCCCTTTTGTTGATTTAATTCCGTTACCGTAACCAATAATAATTCCTTTAGAGTTTTTTCCAAATAGAATTAGTATCAATTTTTTATATGTTACCAGTATTGAAATCATGCAAAAAATAATTCCTAATATTTTCATGATAAGTCCTTTTTTAAAATTTTACAATACAAAATAAGTTACTATTATTTATTTTTAAAAAATTCAAAAAATTTTAAAAATATAGATTTTTTCTTAAATTCTTTTGTCACATTTTCCCAACTATTAACTGAAATTTTTTCATTATCAAAAAATAGTTTAAAATAGTTTTGAATTTTATCAGAATTTTTCGTATAAAGACGATAATGCTCGAAATTTTCAAAATCATATTTTCTATACTCTATCATATATTCATTGTCTATAGCAAAGACTTGAATATAATTAGAGTCATCAGTATTAGATAATACTAACCATTTATGGTTGCTATACAGTAAATTATTGATAATTTTTTCAATTTCTTCAATTTTTGCAGGTTTATTTATTAATTCAGTAGTTATATTTTTCATTGTAGTATCCTATCGTTAATTAATTTTTAGTTATCTACTTATTATTTATATTATACTATTTTTTAAAAATATTTTCCATATTTTAAATTTGTTTTCCAAAATTAAATACTAATAATGTTTATCTGTTTTTTATTAGGGTATAAGAGAGAAACATACCAAATAGGAGGGGAAAAGTGTATGAAAAAGAATAAGTTTTTTGTTTTATTTTCAGTTTTAGCTTTAGTTGTATGTTTATTTGTATATAAACAATTTTCAACTAAGAATACTAATGAAGTTAAAACAACAGTTGATTCTGCTAATAATAAAACAGCGGAAAACAAAGATAATGCTGAAAATAAAAAAAACAACTCACAAGTTGAGCCTTTAGAAGCGGATAAAGATATTACTTTTGAAAAATTAAAGGCTTTGGGTAAACCGTTTATTTTAGATTTTAGTCAAGAGCACTGAAGTGCTTGCAAAGTATTGCATCCAACTTTGGAAAAGTTGTACGAACAATATGGTGATCAAATCACTATCAAATCAGTAGATTTAGCAGTTGCAAGAGATTTTGCGAAAAATTACCCTATTAGGGTCACACCTACATTGTTTTTCTTTAAAGCTGACGGAACACCTTTTGTACCGTCTGAAGAATTAGCTAAAGAACTCAACTATGTATCTTACAAAAAGAAATCGGATGATACAATTGCTGTTTCCGGTAATGAAGGTGTTGTAAAATATGAGATTTTAGTTAAGGTATTAAAGGAGATGGGGGTAAATGTTAGATAATTTAGTTAATCTTATTGGTGCAAATTTAAAAACATTTTCTTTGTTTGGGCCAATTTTAGCATTACTTGGAGGGATTTTAACTTCGGTGTCACCTTGCTCACTTGCTTCTATACCGCTTGTAATAGGGTATATGACTGGAACAAAAGAAAATGATACTAAAAGAGCATTTAAAATGTCGGTTGTGTTTTCACTTGGAATGGCGATAACTTATACTTCTTTAGGAGTTGCGGCTGCACTTTTAAGTAAAATTTTTAATCAGTCAGGAAGGTGGTTTGATCTTTTTTTAGGAGTAGTGATGATATTAATGGCACTACAGACTTGGGAGGTTGTAAATGTAATTCCAAGTAAAATTTTAACAAATAAAAGTGGGAAAAAAGGTTATATAGGAGCGTTGATTGTTGGGATTATGGCAGGACTTTTTTCCAGTCCTTGTTCTACACCGATATTAGTAACGTTGCTTGCGATAGTTGCTGCAAAAGGAAGTTTATTATGGGGAACATTACTTTTCTTATTGTATTCGATAGGTAATAGTATATTAATCATAGTTGCAGGGACAAGTACCGGTTTTGTTGGAAATATAATGTCTAATAAAGCATACGGAAAAATATCTGATATTATAAAGATTGTCTTTGGTATTTTTATATTACTTATAGGATTATATTTCTTATATAGAGCATTTTAAAAGAGTTTAGTAAAAACTAAACTCTTTTGTTTTTATTAACTATTTGTTATAATTGAGTAAAGTATATATATATATATATATGATTTGTGATAGAAATGAAATGATAAAAAATAAAGAAAATATTTATTTTGTAAAGGCGCTTGAAACGGGATATGTAGTTCTTGGAGATATTCAAAAATTTTATGGGTATACCTTATTTTTATATAAAATGCATAAAAATGAACTTTTTGATTTGGAATTTGAATTTAGGAAAAAATTTTTACATGAAATGACTATTGTTTCAAATGCTGTTTTTAATGTATTTAATTGTGAAAAGATAAATTATGAATTGCTGGGGAATGGAGACAGTCATTTACATTGGCATTTATTTCCTCGCAGAAAAGGTGATTTGGGTAATTATGGAATTAATGGCAAAGGTCCTGTTTGGTGGTTACCGTATGAACTTATGTACTCTGATAAATATGTTGTCGGTTTAGATGAACTTGAGAAAATGAAGTCGGTATTGTCTTTGGAAATTGATAAATTATTAGGAAAATAGGTTTTATTAAATAAGAGGCACTTTTTATTATGTAAGTACTTTACATTTTTTATAAAAAATTCTATAATAATTGTTAGTGTTATAATATTTTAGGAGGAAAGTATGAAATTTTTTATTGACACAGCAAATGTGGACGAAATTAAAGAAATTAACCAATGGGGAATTCTTGACGGAGTTACTACAAATCCATCTTTGATTGCAAAAGAAGGAAGAAATTTTGTAGAAGTAATTACTGAGATAACCTCAATAGTTGACGGTCCTATTTCGGCAGAAGTTATTAGTTTAAATTCTGATGAAATGATAAAGGAAGCAAGGGAACTTGCTAAAATTAATAAAAATATTGTTATAAAAATTCCGATGACTGAGGAAGGGTTAAAAGCAGTTAGTATCTTGAGCAAAGAAGGAATAAAAACAAATGTAACTTTGATTTTTTCAGCTACTCAAGCACTTCTTGCTGCAAAGGCAGGTGCAACCTATGTAAGTCCGTTTTTAGGTAGACTTGATGATATAAGCTCTGATGGAATGATTTTGATAGAAGATATATTTGATGTATTTACCAATTATGGAATTGATACCGAAATAATAGCTGCATCTGTCAGAACTCCTATGCATGTTTTACAAATTGCAAAATGTGGTGCTGATATAGCAACAGTTCCGTATAAAGTTTTTAAGCAAATGCTAAAACATCCGCTAACTGATATCGGTATAGAAAAATTCTTAGCTGACTGGGAAACTGTAAAATAATAGGAGGATATAATGGACAGAAATTTAACTTTAAATTTAGTAAGAGTAACTGAGGCTGCTGCAATCAGAGCTTCTTATCTTTTTGGAAGAGGAAATAAAAATGAAGCTGATCAAGCAGCGGTAGATGCTATGCGTTCAATGTTTAATGAATTACCTATGGAGGGGACTGTTGTTATAGGAGAGGGAGAAATGGATGAGGCTCCTATGCTATATATTGGAGAAATTGTTGGTAATGGACAAACTGATGCAGTTAAAGTTGATATAGCAGTTGATCCTGTTGATGGAACTTCTCTTGTAGCAAATGGACTTCCAAACGCTATTGCGGTAGCAGCTTGTGCTCCTAAAGGTTGTCTGTTACATGCTCCTGATATGTATATGGATAAAATTGCTGCAGGTCCGTTAGCAGTAGATGCGGTACATATAGATTTACCGATAGAAATGAATATAAGAAGACTGGCAAAGGCTTTAGGTAAAGATGTAAGTGAAGTTACAGTCAGTATTTTAGATAGAGAAAGACATAGAGATATAATAGAAAGAGTTAGAAAACTCGGTGCAAGAATCAAACTTTTTGAAGCAGGAGATATTGCCCAAGCAATAGCAACTTGCATTGAAAATAGCGGATGTGATTTAATGGTTGGAATTGGAGGAGCTCCTGAAGGCGTTTTAGCTGCTGCTGCTATAAAGGCATTAGGAGGAGTTTTTCAAGGAAGACTTGTTCCATCGAATGAAGAAGAATTTGAAAGATGTGAAAAAATGGGACTTTCAGACCCTAATAAAGTTTTAGAAATGGATGATTTAGTTAAAGGTGATGAAGTTTTATTTGCAGCTACGGGAGTTAGTGATGGGGAATTTTTAGAAGGTGTAAGACATATCGGTAATGATAAGGTTAAGACTTATTCAGTAGTAATGAGAGCGGAAACAGGAACTATAAGATTTGTTGAAGCGACTCATAAGATATCTAAAAAGCCTGAATATACAAAAGTAAAAAGATAATTATGAATTTAGAATTATTAAAAAGTAAATATTTAGACGAATTAAAAACGATAGCTAAGTCTTACGGTATTGCAAATATTTCAAAATATAAAAAAGATGAACTTATAAATGAAATTTTAAAAATATCCAATAGTGTTGAAAATGTTGTAGAAGAAAATTATCAAGATAAAGATCTTCGTTCCGAAAATGAAAGTTTTGAGAGTAAAGAACAGGTTTCTTTACAAGTTTGTGGAATCATAGATATTACTCCTGACGGATATGGATTTTTAAGATCCAACGGATATGATTCCGGAGAGGATGATACTTATGTTTCTCCTACACAGATAAGAAGATTTAGATTGAAAAAAGGAGATAAAATATTAGGACTTACACGGGATAGAAAAGAGACCGAAAAATTTTCACCACTTATTTTTATCAATGAAATAAATGATATAAAAGTTTCAAACTTAAGATTAAGAAAAGATTTTGATGATTTAATTCCTGTTTATCCTAATGAAAAATATGTTCTTGAAAATAATAAAGACGAAGTTTCAACAAGAATAATTGATTTTATGGTTCCCATAGGTAAGGGTCAAAGAGCTTTGATAGTTGCTCCTCCAAAAGCGGGAAAAACAAGTTTACTTCGTTCTATTTTGAGAGGAATTGAAATAAATTATCCAAAATCTAAAATATTTGTTTTATTGATTGATGAAAGACCCGAAGAAGTTACAGAAATGAAAAAATTTACAAAAGCTGAAGTAATAGCATCAACTTTTGACGAACTTCCTCAAAATCATATTAGGCTTTCAGAATTTGTCTTGGAAAGGGCAAAGAGGTTGGTTGAAATTGGAGAAGATGTAGTTATATTAGTGGATAGTATAACAAGACTTTCCCGTGCTTATAATGTAAATACTCCATCATCAGGAAAAACTTTAACAGGGGGACTTGATCCATTTGCATTACATAAACCAAAGAGATTTTTTGGTTCTGCAAGAAATGTTGAAAATGGGGGAAGTCTCACAATAATTGCAACTACTCTTGTCGATACAGGAAGCAAGATGGATGATATGATTTATGAAGAATTTAAAGGTACAGGAAATATGGAAATTCACTTAAGTAGAAGACTTTCTGAACTTAGAATTTTTCCGGCAATCGACATCTATAAATCAGGTACAAGAAAAGAAAATTTGCTTTTGAACGAAACTGAAATAGAAGTGTCAGAGATGATTAGAAGAAAGCTGTCCAATACAAATACTAATGAAATAACAGAAATAATAATCAAAAATTTAAAAAGAACAGACAGTAATAAAGAATTTTATGATGTTATATTAAAAAATAAAATATAATTTATTTTAAAATTTAATCTGATGATTTATTAATAATTTTTAAAGAGTGATGTTTATCACTCTTTTATTTTGCTTTTTAACAAAAGTTTTTGCACAATATTCAAAATATGATATAATATTACTTAGAGGTGTTTATATTAAATTATGAAAAATAAAAAAATAGGTATTCTTATTGCGATTTTAATATATATTTTAGGTATCGGTATTATTTTTGTTCAGTCAAAAATTGAAGCAGATAAGATTACAAAAGAGAGAGAAAAATTTTATATTGTAATGGATACAAATAAAAAAGATGTTTTGAAGATAGAAAAAAAGTATTTTAATTCGTCATCAATAAACAAAATGAAAATTATAAAAACGGGTGATGATAAGATTTACAGTATCGAAGATAAGAAACTCATGGAAGATATTATGGATAAGATGGACTTTTTAAAGTTTGTTTCGGATTCTTCTCTTAATATGTCAACAGAGGACATAACTTTTGAAATTGTAACTGAGAGTAATGTTTTGAGTATTACAATGTCACAAGAAAATAAAGTTGCAACTTTAAAGTATAATGATTCTACCTTGCTTGTTACAGTTACTGATGAGTTTTATGATATGATTTATAGTATATATGACAAAGTTAAAAGTTAGAGAGATTTATTATGATTATAAAAGAATTGATTGATAAATTTGGAGATGAAAGTGAAAATTGGCTTATTTTGGAATTTTTGACAAAAAGAAAGATAAATGAATTGAAACTAAATTATTTGTTAAATATTGATGATATTTATAATGAATTTTTAGATATTAAACATATGCGGGAAAAGTCTTATCCTCTTCAATATATATTCGGTAAATGGGAGTTTTACGGGTTGGAATTATTGGTTGATGAGTCAGCACTTATTCCTCGATTTGAAACGGAAATTTTAGTTGATGAAATTTTAAATCTTAATTGTAAAAAAGAAAGAATTTTAGATATAGGCTGTGGGAGTGGAGCTATTTCATTAGCGCTTGCAGAAAATTTACAATTTTCAAAGGTTTTTGGAATTGATATAAGTGAAAAAGCAGTAGAGTTGTCCAAAAAGAATAAAAAAAAATTAGGTACTAGAAATGTAAAGTTTATACTCAGTGATATGTTTTCGAATCTTGATGAGAAAAAATTTGATATAATTGTTTCTAATCCTCCATATATTGATAAAGAAGATATGAAAACTTTGGCTAAAGAACTTTCTTTTGAACCGCAAAATGCACTTTATGGCGGTGAAGATGGGTTATATTTTTATAGAGAGATAATAAAAAAAGCAAATGATTACTTGAACGAATCGGGAATAATTGCTTTTGAAATAGGATATAATCAAAATGATGCAGTTTGTGATTTATTAAAAAATGAAAATTTCGATATAATTCTAACTAAAAAAGATTTTTCTGGGTTTGATAGAATTATTATTGCTAAAAAAGGAGTGATGAGTGTTGATTAGTCTTTTTTTTGTGTTTTTCTTTATAGGAGTTTATAATTTTGGAGGCGGTTATGCAATGGTTCCTCTTATTATTTCTCTTGTAGTTGATAAATACGGATGGGTTAGCATATCGGAATTTATAAACTTTTTAACGATTTCGCAAATTACTCCGGGACCTATTGCGATAAATTTGGCAACATTTGTGGGATACACAGTGGGAAATGGTGTTTTAGGTTCAATTATAACAACATTGGCTGTAGTTTTGCCGAGTTTTATAATAATAACTTTGATAGTTTTATGTATGAAAAAATTTAAAGATAATGAATATGTTAAAAACTTTTTTATTGGAATAAGACCTGTAGTACTGGGACTTATCGCTACAAGCTGTATATCTGTTATAGATTCAGATTTTTATACAATATATTCATTTGTAAGTTTTTCGATTATTTTTTATTTGACTACATATAAAAAGCTTCATCCTATAATTGCTATTTTTCTTACAGGATTTATTGGAATGTGGATAGTTTAGGAGGTAGTATGTTATTTAAGTTATTTAAGATATTTTTATATCTAAGCACACTTACAGTTGGTGGCGGAGCGGCTATGATACCTGTTATAAATAAAGAAGTAGTTGAAAAATATAAACTATTAACAGAAGATGAGTTTTTAGATGCACTTGGAATTGCACAAAGCACACCGGGAGTTTTAGGGTGTAATATAAGTATAATAGTGGGTTACAAAATTTATGGAATATTGGGAGCATTAGTTTGTCTTTTTTGTTCCATTTTACCTGCTTTTTTATCAATATTAATCATTTCAATATATTTTAAAGATATAAGCTCGAATTATTATGTTGAAAAGTTTTTTATTGCTGTAAAACCTGCTTTAATTGCAGTTTTAGCATCTGCTGTTGTGATATTGGGTAAAAAATCTAAAC
Source organism: Parvimonas sp. (assembly GCA_022770425.1). GTDB lineage: Bacteria > Bacillota > Clostridia > Tissierellales > Peptoniphilaceae > Parvimonas. Next base: position 87,355 of record JALEHY010000013.1, read on the forward strand.
TTAAATTACCTCATTATTTTGTAAGTTTTATTGTGGTTATCTTAGTAAGTTATTTTAAAATCAGTCCGTTTATAGTTATATTTTTAGGTGGTTTAATTTATGTTATTTTTATAAAATTTTTAAGTAAAGAATAGATGAAAACTTTTATACTTTCTATAAATATGTTATAATTTTATTCTGATACTATATAAATTAGAGTGAGGTTAAGAAAATTTAATTAAAAATACAAAGCAATTTGATTGGAATATGAAAAGGAGAGGTTTATTTTGTTTGATAAATTAGAATTATTAGTTGAAAAATTTCAGGAACTTGAAGGAAAAATAATTGACCCTGAAATAATGAAAGATATGAATATTTGGCAAAAACTTGCCAAAGAACATTCGGATTTGAAGCCTATAGTTGAAAAATATAAAGAGTATTCAAAAAATAAAAAAGAATTAGAAGAAAATAAAGAAATGTTAAGAGAAAGTCTTGATGATGATATGAAGGAGCTTGTTAAGGAAGAAATTTCACTTCTTGAAGAGGAAATTGAAAAATCCGAACAAGAACTTAAAATTTTGTTGTTACCTAAAGACCCTAATGATGAGAAAAATGTATTTATGGAAGTAAGAGCCGGAACAGGAGGAGATGAGGCAGGTCTTTTTGCAGAAGAACTTTTGAGAATGTATAGAATGTTTGCAGACAAGCAAAGATGGAAAACAGAAATTATGAGTATTTCAGAACAGGGAGTTGGCGGAATAAAAGAAGTTGTGTTTCTTGTCAAAGGTAAAGGTGCTTACTCAAAGCTAAAATATGAAAGTGGTGTACACAGAGTTCAACGTGTTCCTGTTACAGAATCAAGCGGAAGAATTCACACTTCTGCTGCAACAGTTGCTGTTTTACCGGAAGTCGAAGATGTTGATGTTGTTATAAATCAAAATGATTTAAGAATAGATGTTTACAGGGCAAGTGGAAATGGAGGACAATGCGTAAACACAACTGACTCTGCTGTAAGAATTACACACATACCGACAGGACTTGTAGTAACTTGCCAAGATGAAAAATCTCAGTTAAAAAATAAAGAGAAAGCAATGAAGATTTTGAAATCCAGACTATATGAAAAATATCAAGAAGAACAACATAAAGATATTGCAGATGCAAGAAAATCTCAAATCGGTTCGGGCGATAGATCCGAAAGAATCAGAACATATAATTTTCCGCAAGGCAGAGTAACTGATCATAGAATAAATATGACTATTTATCAACTTGACAGCTTTTTAAACGGAGATATTTTAGAAATGATAGAAGCACTTATAACAAGTGATCAAGCGAAGAAAATGGCTTCAATAACGGAGTAGATTATGAAAGATTCAAAAATACTTAATAAAATCGGGGTTTATTGTGTTGTATTTTTGGTATATGTTTTTTTGGTGTATTTGTATTTTAATTTTATATTTTCTGCAAATAAAAGATATTATGAGAAAGAAAATGCTAATAATACAAAAGTTACTGAAACTGTTAGTGATTCTTCAAAAAATTCAGAAGCAGTCAACAAAAACGGAATTGATAAAAGTAAGTTATCAACAAAGATTAATTCCGGTTCTGTCGGAGTTTTACCAACTGAACAAATTGTTATGGATACTTTAAATAAAAGTAATGACAAAGATATTCAGTATATTTTGAAAAACAAAGAAAAATTAAATTCTTATTATATGACTCTTTTATATAGAAATAATTCATCAAAAGAATTTATCAAAGATATTATTGATAATAGAATTGTAGACTATTATACAGGAGAAAGTGTGGACTTTAACAGAGAGATTCCTTTTTATTTGCAATGGGATAGACGTTGGGGAAGAGAAAGTTATGCAGGAGGAGATATGGCACTTAATGGTTGTGGCCCAACTTGTATGGCTATGGTTGTCTCAGGATTATTAAAGGACGAAAGTATAACTCCTGTTACACTTTCAAAACATACAGAGTATGTTGAAGGTTCAGGAACGGGATGGAATTACTTTTTAAAAGTTCCAAGCTTGTATGGATTGAAAGTAAAATCTCTTACTACGGATAAAAAAATTTATGTTGATGAATTGAAAGCTAAAAGACCTATAATTGTAAATGTTGATAAAGGAGATTTTACAACTATAGGACACTATATTGTATTAGTTGCAGTTGATGACGATGGAAATTTTATAATCAATGACCCAAATAATCCTAATAATTCAAGTGAAAAATGGACTTTTGAGAGATTAAAACCACAAATAAAAAATGGTTGGTCATTTAGTAAAGAGGGATAGAATGAATTTTATAAATAGAATTATTGACTTTTTATTTTATTTTTTTAGATCAAAACCTGAAGGAAGAGATATCATTAAATATGGTTTAACACATATAAAACTTATGATTATTGCTTATTTAGGTGCAGCTTTGATATACCTATTTAGAGATAAGTTAAAAAATAAGTACAAATATTTGTTAAAAATTTTTGTAATACTTTTGTTTACTCAACAAATTATATTGTATGCGTGGTATATTTTTAGCGGAGCATTTTCTTGGTCTGAAAGTTTACCGCTTTATGATTGCAGAGTTGCAATCATATGTTTAATATATGGAGTTTTTTCAAATAATGAAAAATTTAAAAGAATTGGAATATATTTAGGTTTTATAGGATCTATCGTGGCTATCATGTCACCGGAACTTGATAGATTTATTTTTCCGCATTATACTTGGTTTAGTTTTTTTGTAGGACATATTATGTTACTTTGGGTAAGTTGTTACTTGTTTTTTGTTGAAGAAATAGAAATTTCTTTAGAAAAATACAGAGAGGTTTTTATTTTTACAAACATATTACATTTGATAGTTTTAATATTTAATAAAATTGTAAATTCTAATTATGCATTTCTTATAGAGCCACCAATATTAAAAGAAGTGGCATGTGAATTACCACAGCCTGTTTATAGTGCAATTATGTTGTTGGTTTTAAATTTTGGATTGTATGTAGTGCATACATATTTCACAAAAGCAAGAAGTGAAAAAACAATAGAAATGCAATAAATAAACTAAAAAACGAAAACTATAATAAAAATAACCGTCTATTATGTAGACGGTTATTTTTATTATTTTAAAATTTCTTTTAATTTTTCAAGAATATATTCATCAACAGCTTTTCCTTCAATAAATGCATTTTCACCATCAGGTAACATAATTCTAAAGAAGTTTATAATTAAATTTCCATCAACAATATAATAGTCATCTAAGTGAAGTGGAGCAATATAAACTTTCAAAATTTCTTTATCATTATTTGGAAATTCTTTGTTTAATTCGTCGATTAAATGATTTACGTTCAAAACTTTAATAGGTTTAGCCATCATTTTTGGAAGTTCCAAATCTTCCATCATCCACATATTATTGTTCCAAAATCTTTTTTCTTCCTTACTTGCTCCGGAAAGTAATTCTCTGTTTTGAATAGCAGATAAAACTTTTCTTACAGACTCTTCGTCAAAGTCTTTAGTCATTATCGCCTTTAATGGGTACATTTTTGCAACATCTACAAAGAAACTTTCAGCTACTTTTTCTCTTTCAGACAGAGCAGTCCACAAATACAACATTGACTCAATGGTTTCCAAGTTCAATTCAATTTGTTTAATCATAATATTCCTCCGATATAATATAATTTATATAACTATTTTAAACTTTTTTTGAAAAAAAATCAATACTTAAATTATGAAAATGATTTTTGGAGTTGTAAAGAGAGAGGATGTTTGTTATAATTGTTTGGATATAATTTAAAGATTAAATTTTTAAAATTTTGTTTATTGTATAAATTTAGGAGGGAAATATGAAAGAAAATATGTTAAAGAAAATTTTAATTACAACTTTTGGTTCTGTTTTAGTTTCTGCAGCAGTTTATTGGTTTATGGTTCCGTATAATCTGACTATTGGAGGAACAGCAGGACTTTCTATTGCTATTACAAAATTTATTCCGGGTATTCCTGTAGGGGCAATGCAACTGGGGATAAATGTTATTTTGTTTGCACTTGCAATTATTCTTATCGGTGCTGAATTTGGTGGATTAAGTATATATGCTACAGTCGTTTTATCTGTTGCACTTATGATATTTGAAAAATTTTTTCCAAATGTACAGCCTTTAGTAGATACTCCGTTTATGAGTATGGTTCTTGGTGTAGGATTTACAGCAATCGGAATTGCGATGACTTTAAACCAAAATGCTTCTACCGGAGGAACGGATATAGTTGGGAAAATTTTAAATAAATATTTGCATATTGATTTAAGTTTAGGTGTTTTTATTGCGGATTTTTCTGTTGTGCTTATGGGGTATTTTGCATTCGGTACCAATGCTGCAATGTATGCTTTAGTCGGTATAGTATTTAATGCAATAGTAATTGATAAAGTTCTAACAGGATATAAAACAAAGATGAAAGTTTATATTAATTCTGCAAAATGGGAAGAAATCAATGATTATATTTTATATGAAATTGTAAGAGGAAGTACAATTTATGAAGCAAAAGGAGGTTACAATAAACAACCTAAAGTTATTATTGAAACCGTACTTTCAAGACCTGAATATATTAATCTTATAAATTATATCAAAGAAATTGATAAAAGTGCATTTGTAAATGTATCGACTATAAGTGAAGTTTTAGGAGAAGGATTCAGTCACTTAACTGATGAAAGTTTAAAACTTTTAAAAGAGAAAAATAAAACAAGAAACAGAAGTGTTTAATTGCATTTATTTTTAAATTATGATAAAATAAAAGCGTAAATTTTAATACTTACGTTGAATGATAAAAAATAATATGAGATTTTTAGAGAGTAATTGTTTGGTGGAAAATTATAGTTTTGTATTATGGGGAAATCAGGAGTAATTTTTTTCAAAGAGATGTTTTTAAAACATAATTAGGGTGGAACCACGGTCATATCGTCCCTTGCGATATGGCCTTTTTGTTTATAAATTTTTAGGAGGAATGTTATGAAATCAGAAAAAAGTATGGAAAAAGTTGTGTCTTTATGTAAAAATAGAGGAATAATTTATCCCGGCTCAGAAATTTACGGTGGACTTGCAAATACTTGGGACTATGGTCCTTTGGGTGTTGAATTTAAAAATAATGTTAAAAAGGCTTGGTGGAAAAAGTTTGTTCAACAGTCAAAATATAATGTTGGACTTGACAGCGCAATTTTGATGAATCCTGAAGTTTGGGTTGCATCAGGACATGTTGGAAGTTTTAGTGATCCTTTAATTGATTGTAAAGAATGTAAATCACGTTTTAGAGCTGATAAACTTATTGAAGACTTTTATTTTGAAAATAATCTTGGTGATATAAATGTTGACGGCTGGGAAAATGAAAAAGTGGAAGAATTAATGAAAGAAAAAAATATTTGTTGTCCGAACTGTCAAAAGCAAAATTTTACCAAAATAAGAAGATTTAATCTTATGTTTAAAACTTTTCAAGGTGTAACGGAAGACAGTAAAGCAGAAATTTATTTAAGACCTGAAACTGCTCAGGGGATTTTTGTGAATTTTAAAAATATTGCCAGAACTTCAAGAAAAAAAGTTCCTTTTGGTATTGCTCAAGTGGGAAAATCTTTCAGAAATGAAATTACTCCGGGTAATTTTACTTTTAGAACTCGTGAGTTTGAACAAATGGAATTAGAATTTTTCTGTAAACCGGGAGAAGATTTAGAGTGGTATGATTACTGGAAAAATTATTCTTTTGATTGGTTATTATCTTTAGGAATGAATGAAAAAACTCTAAGACTTAGAGATCACGAACAAGAAGAACTTAGTTTTTACAGTAAAGCTACTTGTGATATAGAATTTTTATTCCCGTTCGGTTGGGGGGAATTGTGGGGAATTGCTGACAGAACTGATTATGATTTATCAAGACATATTGAAGTTTCAGGAGAAGATTTAAGGTATATAGACCCTGTTACAAATGAAAAATATATTCCTTATTGTATTGAACCTTCACTTGGAGCAGATAGAGTAGCTTTAGCATTTTTATGCAATGCTTATGATGAAGAAGAAATTGGAGAAGGCGATGTAAGAACTGTTTTAAGACTTCATCCTGCTTTAGCTCCGTTTAAGGCGGCAATTTTACCGCTTACTAAGAAATTGTCAGAAAAATCTGATGAAATTTATGGTGAACTTTCAAAATATTTTATGATAGATACAGATGTTTCCGGAAGCATCGGGAAAAGATACAGAAGACAAGATGAAATCGGAACGCCATTTTGTATAACAGTTGATTTTGATACTTTAGAAGATGAATGTGTAACTGTTAGATTTAGAGATACTATGGAACAAGAAAGAATAAAGATTTCAGAATTAAAAGATTTTATAGAAAAATCTTTAGAATTTTAAGGAGGCAAATTATGATAAGTAAAAAAGTTGTTTTTGGATCAAGTATGTGTCCGGATTGTATAGTAATGAAAAAGGCACTTGATGAAAGAGGGATTAAGTATTTATATTTAGATATCACAGAAAACTTGGCCAATCTTAAAAAATTTCTAAAATTTAGAGAAAACACTGCATTTGACTTTGCGAAAGAAAATGGCTCTATTGGTATTCCTGCGATGGTAATTAATGACGGTGAAAAAATAATTTTCAGTATGGAAGAATTTGATGAACTTTAATTATAAATATTAGGAGAAATTTATGGAGTTTGATAAAGAGTATTCAAAGTTTTTTGAAGAATTTGGAAAATCTAAGAAAATGGTTTTATCTACTTGTTTCGAAAATAAAGTAACTTCAAGAATGATGAGTATAGTTATGTTTGATAAAAAATTTTATTTTCAAACAGATAAAAATTTTAGAAAATATAAGCAAATTTCAAAAAATCATAATGTATCTCTTTGCATAGACAATATTCAAATTGACGGTATATGTGAAGAGTTAGGGCATCCTTTAAAAAACAGTGAGTTTTGCAGTTTGTATAAAGAAAATTTTATCAGTTCCTATCAAAAATATTCTTCATTGGAATGTGAAGTTTTATTTAGAGTAAACCCTTTATTTATTGAAAGGTGGAGATATATTCATAATAATCAATATATTGAAATATTTGATATCAAAAATAAAAAATATATACTTGAAGAATATAAGTTGTAATTACTTTATATTAACTACGTATAAAATTATATTTTATCTATAATATTTTGTTTATTGACATTAAATACTTGAAAAAAATTATTGATTTGTTATAATATTATTGAGTAATTTAATAAATTTTTATTGGAGGCATAATATGTTAGAAAATTTAAAACCGGAAAGAGTTTTTTATTACTTTGAAGAACTTACAAAGATTCCGAGAGAATCCGGAAATGAACAAGCAGTTAGTGATTATTTGTACAGTGTCGGAAAATCATTAGGATATGAAACTATTCAAGATGATAATAATAACATAGTTATTAGGAAACCTGCACATAAAGATTATGTTGATCACGCACCGGTTGTAATTCAAGGCCATATGGATATGGTTGCGGAAAAGGCTGATGGGGTTGAGCATGACTTTTTAAAAGATGCCATTCCTCTTTTAATTGATGGAGAATGGTTAAAGACAAAGGGGACAACTTTAGGAGCGGATGACGGAATCGCTGTTGCAATGGGCCTTGCAATTTTAGAAGACAAGAACGCAAAACATCCGGCAATTGAACTTTTAGTAACTACTGATGAAGAAAGAACTATGGCAGGAGCAAGAGCAGTAAAGAAAGAAATACTTAACGGCAGAAAACTTTTGAATATTGATGCTGAAGAAGAGGGTGTGCTTTTATCAGGTTGTTCAGGCGGACATAATGTAATGGGAACTCTTAAAGTTATGTATGAAAATAACGATAAGAAAAATACTTTTGAGTTGTCAATTAATAATATGCTTGGTGGACATTCAGGAATGGAAATTCATCAACAAAGAGGAAATTCATTGAAATTTGCTCTTAGAGCTTTAGATAAAGTTAAAGAAATTTCTGATTATAAATTAGTAAGTATTGAGGGAGGAACAAAACATAATGCTATTCCGAGAGATGCTAAAGTTGTTTTTGCCTCTGATGAAGAAGAATATAATATTGACTTTTCAAGTTTAATTTCTGAATATCCTTTGGATAAAGATATGAGAGTAAAGATTGAAAAAGTTGAAAATTCTAAAGAAACTTTATCATTTGCCTCTCAAATTGCAATTCAAAATGTGATAAGAGAAATTCCTCATGGAGTTTATGCGATGATGAAAGAATATCCGACAATTGTTGAATGTTCAGATAATTTTGCAATGATTAAATTTGACAAAGACTATGTTAAATTTACACTTTCACTTAGAAGCTCAAATCCTGTAACATTTGATGAATACACTAAAAAAGTTATAGAAGTTTATGAAAAAAATTCTGTAGAGTATACTTTAGAAGATTATTATAAGCCTTGGGAGTTTGCTGAGAAATCTGATTTAAGAGATTTAGCTATAAAGACATATAAGGAATTGACAGGAAAAGATATGAAAGTTGAAGTAGTGCATGCTGCACTTGAACCGGCAGTATTTATTGAGACATTTCCTGATATGGAAATGATTTCGATAGGACCTTTGATGAAGGATGTTCACAGTCCTACTGAAAGATTAAATATTCCTTCAACTGAAAGAACATATAATTTTGTTAGAACACTATTAGAAAAATTATAAAATGTGTTAAAGATATTTTTTTAAACTCAAGTTATTTTTTGACTTGAGTTTTTTATTTTTATCTTATACTTGGAAAATTCTTAGAAAATATAGTATAATAAAACAAATTAAGTTTTTAATTTTATTATTTTATTTTTTAGAGGTTAGTATGTTTAAGTTTTACAAAGTGATTTTTTTGTGTCTAATTTTAATGCTTCTTTTGAATCAAATTTATTATTTTTTTGAATTTTGCTACTTAAGAAAAAATTTAAAAAACAGTAAAAATGATGAGTTTAAAGATAATAGAAGAAATATTTTAAAGTACAATTATAATTTATCAAGACTTAATTATATTTACTTTGTTAAATTTTCTTTTTTATTAAAATTTTGCTTAAAAAATAAAATAAATTTTGAATATTTTGAATAGGAGTTATTTTTGGAAAATTATTTATTTATTGATAAAAGCGTAGATAAAATTGAATATGGGGAAGTTAAAAATAAAGAACTTGTTAGTTACTGTTCAAGTTGTTACAATGAAATTAGAGTCGGAGATATTTTTAGAAGTGTTGTAAAAAAGAAAGTCCCTTCACTTAACTGTTATTTTGTAGAGCTTGAAGGTAAAAAAGAAGGTTTTTTAGACTTTAAAGATGTTATTTATGATATAAAACTTGGAGATGTTATTTTTGTTGAGGTATATAAAATAAATTTAGGAAATAAAGCCCCTAACGTTTCTATGAATTTTTCGGTATCTTCGATGTTTTCAGTTATTTCCTATAAAAATACAGGTATTTCTTTGTCAAAAAAAATTAAAAATTCTATGATCAAATTAGAAAAGTTTAAAGAAATAAAAACTGATTTTGGAATAAAACTTAGAACAAAGTGTATAGATATTGACGAAGAATTTGTTTTATCAGATGTTTTGAATAATCTAAAAATTTTTGAGAAAATTATTGAAAGTCGAAATAATTTGCCTCATTGTAAACTTATTTACCGAAATGAAAATTTTTTAACTGATTTTTTGGTAAATAATAATTCTAAAATATGTGTTGTAAACGATAAAAAATTATTTAAAAGCCTTAAAAATGACAGATTTTTAGAGAATGAATTTATTTTAGATGAAAACTATAAATTAAAGTATGATTATAATGTTGGAATTTATATGGAGAGTCTGACTAAAAAAAGTTTAAGTTTTAAAAATATAAATATAGTTATAGAAAGTTTTGAAGCGCTTACTGTAGTAGATGTAAATTCAAAAAATTCATTTTTAAAGAATGATAAAAGTAAAAATTCACTAAAAATAAATGAAATTGCATTAAAGGAGATAGTAAGACAAATTTCGTTTAGGAATATTTCAGGAATAATAATTGTCGATTTTATAAATATGAAATTGAGTGACAGAGAAAGTTTTGAATCTTTAATAAAAAATTTAGAATTACCTGACGAAAGGATATGGACTTTTCATGGATTTACAAAGACAGGTCTTTATGAAATAACCAGACAGAGAGGAAAATAATGGAAATTATAGAGAAATTAGAAATTATAGATAATACAAGTGAAGGTTTAGGAGTTGCAAAGTTAAAAAATGTAACAATTTTTGTTAAAAATACTTTAATAAATGATATAGTAGATGTGTATGTAGTTGAAAAAAAGAAAAACTTTTGGATAGCAAAAGTTAAAAATTTTAAAAAATACAGTGAATTTAGAAATAATTCTTTTGATGAAAAGTTAAGTGAAGTATATCCGTTTATAAATCTTAATTATGATAAAGAAATTCAAATAAAAAAGAATATAATTATAAATAATTTTAGAAAAAATGCAAAAATCACTTTAAATGATATTGACATTTTAAAGAGTGAGAGATTTTTTAACTACAGAAATAAAATTGAATTAAAAATTGATGACGATTTTGAACTTTGTTATTGCATTGAAAATGGAGAAAATAAAGTTAAAATCGAAAACTGTCCTGTTACTAATGAAAATATAAATGAGTTTTTACCTTTTTTGAAAAACAAACTTAAAGAGTATAAGATAAAAGCATATGACTTTAATACAGATTGTGGTAATTTAAAAAATATAAGTATAAGATGTAATTCAAGTTCAGAAATTATATTAACACTTGTAGTAAAAGCGTATAATAAGAAAATTGAAGATTTAGTAAAAAATCTTTCTAACTATAAAAATCTGATAGCAGGTTATGTTAGTATAAATAATAAAAAAAATTCAGTTTTGATTAGTAATGATATAAAAGAAATATTTATAAAAAAAGAATTTAAAGACAATATCGGAAAGTATGTTTTTAAAATTTCTCCAAAAAGTTTTTTTCAAGTAAACAGTTATCAAACAGAAAATTTATATAATGTTGCAAGTGATTTTTTAGGAAAAAATAAAAACCTGACTCTTCTTGACTTATACTGTGGAATAGGAACTACAACTATATACTTTTCAGAAAATTTCAAAAAAGTTATAGGAGTTGAGGTAGTAAAAGATTCTATAAAAGATGCAAAACAAAATGCAAAATTAAATAGTATAGAAAATGTAGAATTTGTATATGGAAAAAGTGAAGAAAAAATTGAACAAATACTAAAACAAAATAATATAGACATAGTATCAGTTGACCCACCAAGAAAAGGACTTGACAAAAAAATCATCGAAAGTATATCAAAAAGTAAAATCAAAAAAATTGTTTATATAAGCTGTAATAGTGCAACACTTGCAAGAGACATAAAATTGTTTCAAGATATAGGATTTACAATTGAAAAAATTAAAGCAGTAGATATGTTCAGCAAAACTCCACAT
>JALEHY010000034.1 GCA_022770425.1 Parvimonas sp.
GTTGTAGAAGTTTTCTTTTCTTTAGTCTTTACATTTTCAAACTCAACTGTTGCTCCGGGTACTACTTTAAGATTTATAGTGTCTTGTTTTGTAAGTTCTACATTTCTTTCAATCTTTTTATCAATAATCTTAATTTCTTGTAACTTTCCGTCCTTACCTACTTCAAAGGTATAGTCGTCTGCTTTTTCATAACCCTCTTTTGCTCTCTTTTCTCTAATGATATACTTCTTTCCGGCTTTAAGTTTTCCAATGATCTCCTCTGGCTTATCTTTTGTAGTAAAAGAATGTACTACTTTTTCTTTTGCTTTTTCTTCAGCATAATTTGTATTTAAATTTAAGCTACTAAAAGCGATAAATCCTGCTAAAGCTAAAGCACTTATCTTTTTTATCTTCTTAAAAAATTTCATATTTTTTTATCCTTTCTTTTGTATTTTCTCTATATTGTTAAAAAGAAAAAATCTATTCTTCAACTTCAATTATATCAAAGTCGCAGTCATCTAAAATCTTATCTTCAGTATCAGTACCGAATTTACTTATTCTAACCTTTGTTGTATCATCACGCATTACAACTTTTTGTACTTCAGCAGTTTCTTTTACTTCAAATTCTATTTCTGAAGCTAAAACGTGTCCGTCCGGTGCAATCTCTTCGATAAGTTTATATTTACCTACTTTTATTTTTTCGATTTTGTGAGGTTTATCCGTGCTTGTCCACTCATCAACGGTTTTTCCCTCACTGTCAACTACTTTAAGTTTTGCTCCGGGTAATTCATCATCTCCCGTAATTCCTTTTTTACTAATTTCAACTTTAATTGTGTCATTCACAATCTTTATTTCTTGCATTTTCCCGTCTGTATTTACTGTAAATTCTGTATCTTTTGCCCTTACATATCCGTCTTTCGCTTTCTTTTCTCTTATGATGTACTTTTTACCTGCTTTTAATTTTCCTATTATTTCTTCCGCTTTATCTTTTGTGGTAAAAGTATGTACCACTTTTTCTTTTCTTTCATTTTCTGCATTTATATATCCTTTTGCTCCTACAAGTCCGCCTACTGCAAGTGTACCTGCTAAAACCAATCCTAAAATCTTTTTATTTATTTTCATTTCCTATTCTCCTATCTTTATCTTAATTCTTTAAAATTATACTTATTTTTAATTTTTTCACTATGAGGCATATTATTTATCGTGATTAATTCTTTTTTAAAAATAAGGCGTATTTTTTTATTCTTCTACTTCGATTATTTCAAATTCACAGTCGTCTAAATTCTTTGTTAAGTCATCAGAGCCGTACTTATGAATTCTAACTTTTGTAGTGTCATCTTTCATAACTACTTTTTTAGTTTCTCCGGCTTTAAGTATAAAGTCGATTTTTGACGCTATTATATGTCCAACAGGCGATATTTCTTCGATAAGACTATATTTTCCGTCTTTTAAATTCTTAATTATATGAGGTGTGTTTCCTGAAACCCACTTTTCAATTAATTTACCTGCTCCGTTTAAAAGTTTCAGTGTTGCACCCGGTAATTCCTTACTTCCTGTTACTGATTGTTTTGAAATTTCAACTGTCGCTCTCTTTTTCTTATTTACAAAAGTTACGGAATTTAAGCCTTTTTTAAGTTTTATACTTTTTACTTCAGTTGACTTTTCATAAGGATAAGGTACGCTCTTTTCACGAATATATATTGTAGTTCCTATCTCATTTATATATTCTTTCAAATTACTAAGTCCGTTTTTACCTGTTTTTACTAAACTTGAATTTTTAAAGTCTTTAGTCTTTGATATTTCAAATTCCGCATTCGCAACTTTTTCATTTTCTTCGCCTAATTTTTCAATTTGAATACTTGATTTTTCTTCCTTTTTATTTACAAATTTAAGCTCCACAACTCCGCCGTCTGTAACTTTAAAGGTTTTAACTTCAGTGCTTTTGATATACGGTGCAGGCACACTCTTTTCTCTTACGTACACAGTTTTTCCCATAACATTCCAATTGTCAAACTCTGTATATCCATTACTTCCGGTTGTATACTCCCAAGTTTGTTTAGGTTGAAAATCGACTGTATAACTCATTTCAAAAACTGCACCTTTTACTTTTTCTCCTGCTTCTCCGACTTTCAAAACTCTTGCACGTGTAGGTTCCTTTTGTACTTCAAGATTTACTCTATATGGAGTTGGGTCTGCTGCATACTTAATTTTTCCGACTTTTTGTGAACCGGATTTTTGAAATACTAATGTAACACCTTTAATATCATCATAATTTGGTGGATTTTTCAATAAAAGTATTGTTCCATTTTGAGAATTTTCAGTAATTTTAATTTTAATTTTTCCATCTTCCGCCCAAACACTACTTCCGTTACTTTCAGACACATAAGAACCGGCTATTTTTCCTTCTCCATTCAAAGTGATAGTTTGGCTCACTTTACCTTTAACTGTCGTTCCACTCCAAGACGGAACAGATCTAAAACTATTTATCTTAGAATTGACATCGGCTAACCAACTTTCATATTGTCCTCTTAAATTATTAGAACCGTTGCTTGAACCAACGCTCACATAGCCACCCACTGTTTCCCAAATGGCAATTTGTGTAAAAGCTCTGTTTCTGTCGCCTTTACCATTCAAAACATATCCGAAATGGTGTATTAGCTCAATTTGTTCCAAATTAGAAGTGGTTAATACGCTCGATACATTGCCTTGACTGTACTCTCCGTCTATAAAGACTATTCCGGGTTCTAAGCAAAAAACATCTTCTCCCCCTATATAGAGTCTTGTCATCTGTCCGTAAGTTCCACCGCTTGCTTTATAGTAAAAGCCGGGTATCCACTCACTACTTCCTGTTGCTGCTTTTAAACTCGGTGCGATAGCTAAAAAACTAAGTAAAAAAGCTAAAGCAAAAGCACCTACTCTTTTTAACTTGCTTGAAATTTCAAAAAACTTCAAGACTTTTTCTTTGATTTTTTTCATAAAAAATCTCCTTTCTTTTTTAAAAATTTTTATATATTTAATTTAAAATATATCTAATTTATTAGATTAATTAAAAAACAAAAAAATATGATAAAATATTGTTAAGTGTAGGACAAAAAGGAGGAATATTCGTGTTAAAAACACTGCTAAATTTTTTTAAAAAAATGTTTGATAGTAATTTTTCTTTTACTTTTAAAAATAAGTCTATTGATATTGTCGGAGATAACAACAAAACTAATTTTTATGAAGATAAAAGTACCAATAACTACACTCTTAACATTTTTAATTATTTTTTAGAAAAATCTGTTGTAAAAGTTAATAAATATCTTAATAAAAACAAAAAATTCATTCTAATGACTATTTTTCTTCTAATTGTTATAATTCCTATATTTTATTGTAAATATTGGAATATAACTAATATAGATATTTGGTTAACTAAATATTCAATGATAAGTAGTATGTTAATATCATCAATTTTTAGTTTATATTTTTATAAGAAAAATGTAAAATTTAAATTTATAATATCAATATTGTTTATGATATGTTCAATTTATTTATTTTTCACAATTAAAGTTACTGAACTATACGATATAGAACAATACAATATAAAAAAATTTATATCTGTTATTAAAACATTTGAAATTAATAACTTTATTTCATTTTTTTATAACATTTCTAAATCCAGACCTTATTTATTTATGATATTTCCATTTATATCATATACAGTATTTGCAATGGATATAGATTTAGATATAGACAAAAGAATATTTTCAGATATTTTACTATATGCTACTCTTGTTCTAACTTTACTAATTCCTACAATATTTTCACTTTTTATAATATTTAAAATTAGTATTAATTAACACTTAAAAATAATCACTAAAAATCCACGTCCTACACTGTGATTATTTTAATATTCCTCCAAGTTAAAATTAGTTTTCAATTTTTCTTTCTCTGTAAATATGAACAATTTTATCTATAAATATTGTATATACTTCTTCTTTTTCAACTTGTTTTCCAGCTTCTTCTCTTGCCTTATTTACAAAGGTATATGTCTTATTATTCAACTTTATTTCTTCTTGTAATTCTAAAAATTGTTCATCTGTTAAATAATAATTATGTCCTGAAGATAATAAAACAAAATATCCTTTATTTTCTATTTTTATTTTATTTATATTATCATTCCATTCACGTCTTATAGATAACAAAGAACCTATTATGACTAAAACTACTATCATAATGAATAATATCTCGTGTAAAAATTCCATTATTTCACCCCTTTCCACAAATTTTTATATAAAAAAATGAGAAGCTATTTTTCTAACTTCTCATTGATTTATTTTTATTGAATTTTTTATTATCTATCGTTGCAAACTAACAGTCCATTCTACTTTTCCTCTTTCTTTAGTTTGACCCACCCAATATCTTTTTATACTACTATCTTTTTTTATTTGATTTATAGCCCAACTATCAGCAGCACTTTTTGTACTAAAATACATACCAGTATTTCCTTTAAAAGCATACACTATTTCATCTTCAACTTCCCAAGTTTTCTTGTTGTTATTGTTTGAATTGTTGTTATTACTGTTATTATTGCTATTTGAATTGTTATTACTTGAATTATTTTTGTTAGTATTGGTATTGGAACTGTTGTTTTTTGATGTTGTCTTGTTATTTACAACTTTATTTTCACTTTGCCCGTTATAACCTTTACTTTCTCTTTCGTCTACTTCAGCTTTTCCGCTTTCTTTCTCTTTTTCTTCTTTTTCCTTTTCTTCCTTTTCTTTCTCTTCTTGTTCTTTCTTTGCTTTTTCTTCAGCTAATTTCTTTTCTTCAAGCTCCTTAGCTTTCTTTTCTTCTTCAGCCTTTGCAATTTTGTCAGCCTTTTCCTTTTCTTCCTTAGCCTTTTCTTCCGCTATTCTTAACTCCTCTTGCTTTTTAGCTTGTATTTGTAAATTTACAAAAATTCCCGTTCCTGTTAAAATAACACCTGCTACAACTCCCAAATAAACCTTACCTTTCTTACCGAAAAATTTATTAAAATCCATTTTCATAGTTTTTCTCCTTTATTTTTCTACTAATATTTTCAGTTCGATTTAAGCATATTTTTATTTATATTATTATAACATATAACACAATATAAATTCTATATTTTAATAAAAAAATGAGAAGCTATTTTT